>NZ_JBMHYI010000011.1:0-120740 GCF_058498515.1 Bryocella sp. | reverse complement strand
ACAAGACCTCAGCCAGCAGAGAAGCGCCTCCTCCTGAAGGAAAACCCAACTGAAAGAGAATAATGCCTCTTACCGCCAGACCCGATCGCGTGGTTCAGCCGATTGGCCGGTTATCTCACTGGAGGCGTCAACTGAGGATCTTGATCCTGGCTGAGAAAACTAGCTTTTAGTAAATGAGCGTAGGATGTCCAGTTGAACGGGCAGGTTCGAGCGGACACATCCTGGCGCGGACGGTTCTCGCGTATAAGAAAGTGTCATTGACCTCAACTATTACGAGCAACGCACGGAAGGCGTTGGTCTCATTTTATGTAATGCAGACGAGCATCGGCACATGCGATGCTCATGGTGAGGCGCGTGCCATGAAGGATGGCTCGCCTCCTGAACGGCAAATCTTCAACATTCACGAGTTAGGAAGACGGTAGGGTCTTCAAGTCCAGGACGAAGCGGTATTTGATGTCAGCTTTCACTACGCGATCCCAGGCCTCTTCGATCTTGTCGAAGCTGGTCATCTCGATATCCGAAACAATATTGTGTTGGCCGCAGAAGTCTAGCATCTGCTGCGTTTCCTTGATCCCTCCAATATTCGATCCGGCGAAGCTCTTGCGGCCCTGAGCGACAGAGAAAGCGCTTATCGGAATCGGGGTGGAAGGCAGTCGCACGGTGCACAACGTGCCGTCGCGCCTGAGAAGCGTCATGTAAGGGGTGACGTCGTGCTGGGCAGAAACGCAATCCAGGATGAAATCGAACCTCCCGGCGTGAGCCGTGTGCCAGCCCGCCTCTTTTGTGAGGATCACCTCATCCGCTCCAAGCCGCTTCGCGCCGTCGATCTTTGAAGGGGATGTCGTAAACTGCACTGTCTTTGCTCCAAAAGCATGGGAAAAACTTGAGTGCCATATGTCCCAGTCCATCCGAACCAATGACGCCTACGGTCTTGCCGGGGCCTACATTTCAGTGCTTCAACTTGGAGTAAGTCGTTATGCCCGCACACAACAAGGGGGCAACCACTGCCGGATCAAGGTTCATGGTATGGTGAGAACAAACTCTTCATCGGTAAAGATACTCTGGCCATAACCGCCAAACGTGAACTGGCCGTCCTTATCCTTCGAGTTATAGGTCATCACCGTTGCGTGATTGTCGCAGTACTGCTGTTCCCCAGCCTTGCAGCTTTCGCAGACGCGGCAGGAGTCGATCATACAACCGACGCCCGCACGGTCCCCTACTTTGACCTTTGTAACATCCTGGCCGATCCTCTTCACGGTCCCGACGATCTCATGACCGGGAACCATCGGATAATGAGCATTGCCCCAATCGTTCCGCGCCTGGTGAATATCAGAGTGGCATACTCCGCAGTAGTCGATAACGATGTATACGTCCTTGGGCCCGGGCTCCCGGCGCTCGTAGTCAAAAGGGGCTGGAGCTGAGGTAGCAGATTGGACGGCAAAGCCATGCGTCTTGATCATGAAGATTCTCCTTGGAAGATTGCGGAGTGATGCTCACCACAGATTCAGTTTTAGACTTGGTTCGGACGATCCTCGAAGGTCACGTATGTTGCAACTCGTCCGGTAAAGCTAGACCAGCCCCGTCATGTTCGGTTGTCCATTCGAAGCCGTGATGCCTCCGTCTACGGGGAGATTGACTCCGTTGACGAACGCGGCGTCCTCACTCGCGAGAAAGGCGATGACACCTGCAACCTCTTCTGGTTTGGCGGCACGTCCGAGGGGCAGGCGGTCCTTGAATTTGGCCATCAGCGTTTCGTTCTTCTCAAATTCAGAAGTCATCTCCGTGATTGTCAGACTGGGATTGACGGCATTCACGCGCACTCCCTGCGATCCGAGCTCAAGCGCGAGGGCACGCGTCAGATTCGTCGCTGCACCCTTGGCAGCGTTGTAGATACTGCCTCCCCAATCTCCACCCAGACCGGAGACCGAGGAGACGTTCACGATGCATCCCCTGGTTTTGAGAAGATAGGGAACTGCGGCGCGAATCGCGAAGTAGACTCCGTCGACATCGATGCTCATAACGTTGCGCCATAGCTCGGTCGTACTGTTCAGCAACGGACCGAAGGCTGCGACGCCGGCGTTGTTGACGAGAACATCGATTCGACCGAACCTCGCGACTGTGTCGGATACCAACTGCTGGACATAGCTCTCATCCGAGATGTCTCCGCCGTGGAGCAGGACGCGCTTCGATTCGTAGTCCTTCGCCGATTCGGCCAGCTTGTCCTTGCGACGACCGTTGAGAACTATCGATGTGCCTTCTGAGAGAAAGCGCTTCGCTGTCGCTGCTCCTATGACAGAACCCGCACCGGTGACGATCACTACTTTTGCATCAAAACGATTCATTGTTGAGTCCTCTTCCAATGTCTGGAGTTCAAGCGCCTAGCTCATGTACTAGCCGCCATTGACGTTGATGGTCTGGCCGGTGATGTATCCGTTCTCCGCCAACATCAGCGCAACGGAAGCGACTTCGCTGACCTGCCCAAAGCGACCGATAGGAATGAGATCGGGCTTGATCTTATCGTTTCCCTTGAGCATGCCAGTCTCGATGAGGGCCGGTGCGATCGCGTTGACCGTGATGCCTTCCTTGGCGAGAAGACAGGCATAGCCGTGGACCAGCCCGATAAGACCAGCCTTGCTCGCTGCATAGTGTGGCCCGATGACTCCACCTAACTGCGCCGCAACGGACGAAAGCATAACGATCCGTCCCCAGCGCTGAGCGCGCATCGCGGGCAGGGCTGCCTGAGTCACGTAGAACGCGGAACTCAGGTTGACCGCGATCGTTTCGTCCCAATCGGCAGCTGCGATCTGGTCAAGCGGTTTGCTAGGGTCTATTCCGGCATTGTTGACGAGGATGGAGATCGATCCCAATTCAGTGCTAGCTTGCCTCACTACTTCTGTCGCCTGCGTTACCCTGGATAGATCTGCGAAATAAGCAGAGCCATTTCGGCCCAGAGCGCGTATGTCCGCGATCACAGCGTCAGCATCATCGCCAGGGGTAAGCGAGGCGTGTTGAACATCACAGACGCGGAGCTGTCGTCACAGCAGTTCATCTGGATGGTGGATTAATCCATCCTCTGGGTTCGCATCATGGGGTCCGATAATGAGTTGACTTCAGAGCGAATCAGGGAAGTCGTCGAACAGGCCGTCGTCATCTTCCTCGGCCACTATCGCACACGGAAGCGGTTGCCATTGGCGTCGAGCGGGGTGAAGCGCAAGCTCGACCGTAATCGAACGCTGCGAGTAGGGCCATGGATCGGGCCAACAGATCCTTGACTCTTCGATGTGCGCTTCCGGCTTTACGTTCCACAGAGATGGTGACCGCTAAACGGGGCGAACCATGAGCTCGCCCCGTTCGCACTATCCGAGCTTCTGAATCGACTGGCGAAGAGCCTTAGCTGAAGCTGCCGGGTCGGCGGCTCCGTAGATTGCCGCACCGGCAACTGCGATCGTGGCGCCCGCCGCTTCCACAGCACCAATGCGATCCTTGTTGATCCCACCGGCAACAGAAAAGGCGATGCTGGCATTGCGGCCGGCCTCCAGCAGACGATCGATCGTGTAGCCGCTTTCCGCCTGCTCATCGAGACCCGCATGGAGTTCCGCCCAGCTGACTCCCAACGCTTTCAGCTCCTGGAAGGCGCGTAGCCTTATCCGCAACGCCGATCATGTCTGCGACGACCGATTTGCCGTGCGCTTTGCCCGCCCTGACAGTGCCCGCAATGGTGCTGTCTCCCGCGGAGGCCAGTACGGTCATGATGTCTGCTCCGGCCTCAAACGCCAGGTTGGCTTCGAGTTCGCCGGCGTCCATCGTTTTCATATCAGCGAATACGAGCGCGGCCCGAACCTCGGAGGTCGGACCGCCACCGCACCCCGCAATGGTCAGAAGTAGAAGCTGGCCTGCAACTGGAGCGTACGCGGCGTGAAGTTCTCGCGCACGGAGGAAGAAGATTGGGTGCTCGTGATGCGGCCGAAGTTGCCGTCATTGAGATTCGTGTCGGGGTCTCCGCGGCCCGCACGATTGAGCGCATTGAAGGCATCGCCGCGAATTTCCAACCTGCGCTGCTCCCCGAGATGGAATCCCTTTTGCAGTCCGAGGTTCTCAAATGCGTAGCCAGGCCCCTGAATGCCTGGCAGGATGGAGGGTACGTTGCCGGTCGCCAGAGCTACCTTGTGGTTCGAAGTATAGGGAACATGCGCGAACGCAGCGGGGTTGAGATAGAGAGGCCCGGTGTTGCCGACTGTGTCGATAAACCCTTTTTGGTTGAGTTTGATCGGCTGGCCGGTGTAATTAGGGCGGGTTGTGGCAAAAATGCCATTGGCAACGAAGCCATCGGTAATGGCTAGCGTATCGCCGGACTGGTAGACGCCATTGCCGATAACTTTCCACCCACCGAGGGCCCAGTCGAGGGGACCATGCAGACTTACCGGTTCGTTCTTGCCGAAAGGAAGCGAGTAGATTGCTGTGACCTTCAATAGTTGTGGTACGTGAATAAATGAAGCGACAGCCTTTTCCGCCTTCAAGTTGGCAATATCCTGAACGCCGCCGTTTGTGTTCGTCAGGGTCTTCGACCACGTGTAATTGATGAAGAACGATAGATCCTTGGTCATGCGTTTATTCAGTGTGGTTTGCAGAGCGTCATAGCGTGACCATCCTGCACCTGGATCAAAGAGAGCTACGCCGCCGCCCTTGAACTGCGGAAACGGCGCTAACGCCTGAGCGACAGTACCGGAGAAACCCGGATACGGCACCGGGATTGTTGGATGGAGCGAAACACTATCAAGCAGAGCGTCGCCATAGGTCGCAAGATCGCCTATGGGAAGCTGGTTCCGTTGGGTCAGTGCCGCCTGCCGAATGCGACGTGCGGTATTGCCGACGTAGTTGATCTGCGCAATAACTCCGCGGCCCAGGTCAAACTGAATGCCCGCCGTGTAGTTCGCATAGGTCAAGGGCCTGGAGCCGCGCGGGTTGTTGACGGTCACGCTGGACAGATTGAGTTGCGTTGGGTCGTAATTTGGCAGGGGAGTTTTTGGAGTTGGATAGGGTGAACTGATCAGGCCCTCAGACAGGCCGGAGTAAGTCTGCGGGTTGTTGGTGGCGTTGATGGCGATGGCCGCGGAGTAACCCGTCGTGGACGGAAGTGCTGTTCCCTCAAACGGCTCAGCGCTATAGACGGGGGCTTGCGAGTTCATGCCAAAGCCGCCGCGAAAGACCATACGCGGGTTGGGGTTGTAGGCAAAGCCGACGCGGGGCAGGATCACGCCCAAGTCACTATTTTCGAAGGTCTTCTTCTTCTGCTGGCTGGCGAACACCAGGGCCCCGGGCAAGTTTCCTGCGGCGGTATTAGGAGCCGACAAATTAACACCGCTCCACTCACCATTGGTCTCATAGAGTGGACCTACGATCTCCCAACGGATGCCGAGATTGAAGGTAAGGTACTGTGTGACCTTCCAATCGTCCTGAAAGTACAGTCCCTGCTCGTGCCGGCGGTAGTGCTGGTTACCGGCGTAGAGGGTGCCGGCGAGTGAGTTCAGTTGACCGAGTTCGAAGCTGGCGAACGCGTTGCCTGCATAGCCGGAGGTGTTGGTTCCGTCGTCGGTCATGGCGTTCGAGAACGCGTACGTACCGGGGACGGTTGGAACGGTCCAGTTCGATAAGTAGAAGCGGCTTTCAACGCCGGCCTGAAACTGATGAGCGCCGTGTGCAATATAGACCTGGTCGATCAGCATGTAATCCGAGTTGCTGCGCAGTTCGCCCTGATCTGCCGCGGAGGTACCAAGCGTGCTGGTTCCACCGCCAAGAGCCGACGCGCCGGAGAAAGTAATCGTCGGGAAGCCTATGCCATTGAAGTTGGGGATGCCGAGCTCCGATGCCCAGTTTTGCACGGGAGAGACGCTCGCAAAACTGATAGGGGCAAAGAAATACCCAGCACCGAAATGGTTGGATATGGTGGGCGTGAGTGTCCAGTAGTGATTCACGCGTGCGATTTGCGAGCGAATATACTGATTATAGCCCTCATCCAGCACGTTCGGTGCGCCGCCCACCGACCAGGTCGAGTCCTTGTCAAGCAGCCCGCGGTAGTTGTAGTCGTAGAGCAGGGATAGTTTCTGCTTTGACGTTAGAACCTGATCGCCCTTTATCGTAAAGAAGTACTGACTTAGGATTGGCTGTGGATTGGCCACGGTTGGGATATTGCTGACAACCTGAGATCCGAGATAGTTAGTGGGAAATCTTAGCTTAAGGATATTTGCGACGACCGGATCAAATCGTCCTATGGGAATTTGGTTGTTGAGGAATGGTTCGCGCACAAAGCCGTTCGCCGTGGCAGTCAGCCCGGTCACCGTGTCTTTTTGCCCTTTGGCCATCAACCGTGTGGTAGCTGGGTCGTAAATCTGCCCGTAAACCACGTTTCGACCGAGAATATCCTGGGTAGCAACGGTTCCTGAAGTAGATTTCTGCGTCAGCGCCGGGTTCAACCAGTCCGAAAAGTTCCCGACCAGCATGTTCTGCGTAGGCATACTTGCATTTGTGCCGCCCAAACCCAGGTTCGACTGTTCATCCCGTTCGAAGTTGACAAAGAAGAAACTCTTGTCTCGTCCGTTATAGAGCTTAGGAATCCGGATAGGCCCGCCGAGCGATCCGCTGTATAGCTGATAGCGATCCTCCGCACGCGGCTGACCTGCCTGAATTGCGGCATAACCGTTGGCGTTCATGTCCTCGTTCTGTATGATTGCCACGACTTTGCCGTGATAATCATTTGTTCCAGACTTGAGCGCTACATTCGTAACGGCGGTCCCGCCGCCGTTGTACTGAGCATTCATGACGCCGACCTGCACACTCAATTCCCGAACGGCATCAACGCTCGAGCCTTCTTCCGCAGTGTCCGTCGTACCAAGGGGAACACCTTCATAATAGATCTCATTTGACTTGGTCTGACCGCCGTTGATCGAACCTACGAACGAGACGCCCGTGGCGCCCGGTAGATTGTTGTAGATATATTCCGAGATGTCCCTCTCGCCGCCCGGGGAACCTGCCGTCGCCGATATAGGCCAGTCCTCCAGCTCTTTCTCTCCGATGATGTAGTTGATCTGCGTTGACGCGGTTTCCATCAGTTGCGCGTCTCCGGACACGGTCACCGTTTCCGCCGATGATCCGACATCGAGCTTGAGGTCGACCGTTAGCAGCTCCCCCACATGAAACGTGACGTTCGTGACAACCGCTGTATTAAACCCTTGCTTCGTTGCGGAGACGTTGTAGATGCCTGGCGGCAGCGAGGGAATGGAATAGATGCCCGCTCCCGTAGCGGTCGACTTGTAGATCACATTCGTCGCCTGGTTCGTCGCAACGACTTGAGCATTGCCCACAACCGCACCGCTCTTATCGCTCACCGTTCCAGTCAACCCAGCGTTCGATCCCTGCTGAGCGAAGCCCATCTTGTGCGAGGTAATGATCAAGAGAAGGACCAGCAATGGAGCAATCCAGCCTGTCCAATGTTGCCTTCTCTTGTCTGAAGACCTTCGTTGCGGATTACGTTCCGAAGCCGGCGTATCCTGCAGAACACTTCCAGGAAATGAACCGCAAGACTGCATGAGCTGCTCCATGACTTTCCTCCAAGAAATCGACCTGAAGTTCTGTGCCGGCTTGTTTCGACCCCAGTCTTCGGCCGATTCCAGAATTCACATGGAGAGTTCATCACCTCGCGAGGAGGCCGCAACAGGGACCATCCGGTGAATTACAGTGCTCGTTGTTTGTGCATATGAATGGTCGTCTCCTGCCGCGTGAATGCCACGTGAATCCACATTTCGCCCTACGTCCGCTCCGATGGAGATCGGCGGATCGGCCGTGGGTTAGTGACAAGGCATGTTGAGGGGACAGCGTGCTCTAGAGTGAGGATGTTTCAAGACTTGTTGGCTGGAAAGCCTGATGCAAGCGTCATCGGGCGCGCCATATCCAGGGAGGGGTAAGCTTCTCAGTACGGCCTGCAAACCACGGGACAAATACGCAGGCAGGCCGAATGTCACTTGGCTCTCCCAAGGAGTATCGACCGCGAAAGCGTGCAAATTGGCCCAATGTTTGGTCTAACCCCGAACCGCACTAAGGAATGGGGTGAACTCTTTCGGCAACGACCTTCGCCCTCTCGCTATCGCCCAAGTAAAGCGTGGTCTCCAGCAGTAGTTCGAAGTTCGATGGTTTGCCGCTCTTGCCGATCGCATCTCGAACGATCATGTCCATTTGAGGCGAATGAAAGAGGAAATCGGTCGCGGCGTCGACTCCACCCAACGTTGTCCCTTCCACTAGAAGAACCTTACCCGTAGATCCCAGATTATCCGTTAGCGAGATGAGAGCGTATCCAGTCCTTTGTGGGTCGGACTCACTCCATTTATAGCTTGCTTGCTCGCCCTTGAGCGGCGCGCGATTGAAGATGGTTATGGTGTTTTGGGTCCCGTTGTAGACCATCCTGAAGTTCTGGTCCTTGTCGAAAAGCTGTATCCATGGGTCGTAGTTGGGAGAACCTATCAGAATCGCGTTTGCATCCTTCAAATCTTGGGATTTGATGTCGCGCGCGAATCGGAGCTCCATCCGCGAGCGGTTTGCATTTGGGAGGTCCTGCAACGCAGAGACGAACTTCAAATCTGAAATCGTCGTATATCTCCTGTCAGCAAAGGGAGACCACGTAAAGCCGGGCGGAGTCTGTGCTTCCGGTTTGCTAAGGTACGAGCTCGAGCCGTACTCCCAAACATCGACTTGAGTCCGGGCGAGGTTGCCATACATATTGATGCCAGCGTCGCCCGGTACAACGAGGGTGCGCTGGTCGGCTGTGAGCAGCAGGTTCCAAAGCTTGTCTCGTTCAGTCCAGGGAAAAAGCAGCCGATGTCTTCCGTAGCTTCCAAGCAGCGCGAGTCCCACGCCAAGGATCACACCCAAGGCGACTAACACCGCCGGTTTTACTCGCCGGCCGGCTGCGCCCGTCGTGGGGAGCGGGGTGGGAGGCAGATTCTCTCGTGAGCCAGTTGAGTCTCTATCGGGTGGTGCCTCCGACGTTGGATCAACGTTCGTACTCTCTATTGGTGTAGTCGCCGCGGTCGTGTATTGAAATTGCGGAATATAGCCGCCGCGAGGAATGACAACCTGAATCGGCTCAGTGCGGCCCTCTTCCTGGTAATAAAGGGCCAACCGTTGCCGTAGTTGCCGCGCGGTTTGACGGACGATATTGTCGTCGCCCGGATTGTAATTCGTGGGCCGTCCGAAGACATTCACGCCAATCTGTTGCTCGGTAATCTCTTCGGTTCGCCCCTGCAGAAAGCGCTCGACGATATAGAGGAGGAAAGACGAGAGCCGCGAAGCCTTAGCAAAGCTCTCGGTGTGGATGAGCCGCTGGACCGAGAGCCAGCGTGGGTCCTCTTGAAGACCAACGAAAGAGTTCGCGTTGCCACCGCCAGATCGTTCGTCAGGCTTCTCGATACGCGAAGGACTTTCCGGCTCGACAGTCGGTGCGAGACCCATTGAGAAATTCCTTGAATTCCAAAGGTATCTTCAAATCATGAACGATTGGTGAATCCGTTCCAGTGGCTGAACGGGATAGGACGGAATGCCTTGGAATCGCAGGGGTCATCCCGTGAAACCCCTGTTGCTCTCCGCTTCTTGCCGGTCAAAGTGGTTTTGGATGGCAGCGAACCCGAAGATCGAAAACACAACAATGCCTTTTTCATTCTCCCTCGAATGGTTGGAGAGGGTTGCGTTTCTCACAATCTTGATTGTGCTCTTCAGCGCAACCGCTCTGCCGGCTCAAGCTCCATTGGCGCTGACCCCGCCGATGGGGTGGAACAGTTGGAATCACTTCAAGGCGAATGTCAGCGATGCGGACGTTCGTGCAGCCGCTGATGCACTTGTCGCGACCGGAATGCGCGACAGTGGCTATGTATACGTCAATATCGACGATGGCTGGCAGGGGGCGCGTTTGGAATCTGGTGAATTGGTCCCAAATGAGCGGTTCCCGGACATGAAGGCTCTCGCCGACTACGTTCATGCACGCGGATTGAAGCTGGGCATCTACTCATCACCGGGGCCACTGACCTGCGCCGGCAAGATTGGCAGCATGGGACATGAAGAGCTTGATGCCAAGACGTTCGCCAAGTGGGGCGTCGATTATCTGAAGTATGACATTTGCTCGTATCGCAAGATCCTCGAGCGAGACGCGCATGGCGACCCCTGGCTCGCACAGAAGATGATGTTCGCCGTGTTCGCGAAAATGCACTCTGCCCTCCAGGATACTGGAAGGCCCATCGTGTATAGCCTTAGCCAGCATGGACTCTCGCGCGGTTGGACCTGGGCGAATCAAACGGGCGCAAACATGTGGCGCACGGGGGACGACGTTCGCGACAATTACCTCAGCATCACAGAGATCGGCTTCGCCCAGAGTGGACTCTCGCAATTTGCCGGACCGGGCCACTGGAACGATCCCGACATGCTGGAGATCGGCAATGGGGGACTGACGCCTGATGAGGCCCGGACGCAATTGAGCCTCTGGTCATTGCTAGCTGCGCCTCTGCTCGCTGGCAACGACTTGTCAAAGATGGATTCCGACTCTCTGGACATTCTCAACAATCGCGAAGTTCTGCGTATCGATCAAGACCCAGCGGGGCGGCAAGCGAATCGGGTTTGGACCGAGGGCCCTTTAGAAATTTGGGCGCGAGATCTCGCCGACGGGTCCGTTGCAGTTGGACTCTTCAACCGGAATCAGGGACCGGTCGAAATGCCTCTCGACGTCAAGTTGCTCGGACTACAGAGAGCGACCAGGGTGCGAGATGTATGGCAGCACAAAGATCTGGCGCCCATCCAAGGTTCCAGAAACTTCCTTGTCACTCCCCACGGAGTCGCCTTACTTGTAATCCATCCATGATGGCTGTCAGCCACAGAAGCTGGGCAGAGGTTTCCGGGACGGTGATCTCGTCATGGCCATTGTGAGACAAACTGTTGCGCCTCTTTTGGATCTTCGCAAAATCCTGAGCCAACTCGAGCCAAAAGATAAAGAAAGTTAGGGTGGCTCGGGGAGTCGAAGGATGGAATTCAAGCTTGCGGGTTCGTCGATATAAAGAACAATGGGAGCCTAGCGGAGGAGTCCTCGGCAATAAACGTGGTTGGTATCGACAAACGAGCCTCTGTCAGTAGTGATTCTCAATAAGTGCGAAATCGCCGATGCGCTCATCGAGAGATTCGTAAAGACAAGTCGGCTTGGCGTCATCAGCCCGTCCGTTTACGCCGATGGCGTCCGTTGGGGGCTGGGGATGTTGCGGGGCGGGGCGTAGCTGGACGATCGGGAGTGGCATCATCGGCGAGCGCGCTTGATACGAGTCGAACTCAGCTGCGCTCTTCTGACAACCCGAGGCCGACTACTAGGGCGGCTACGGCGAAGCCGCAGAGGATTGCGGCGATTGAGGCCAGCATCCAGGGGTTCCATCCGGTGGGGGAGAGTCTGACCGCTAGTTGGGCCGCTAGTTGAGACCACTGGACGTGTTTCCATGCGGTAGCCAGCACGGCGAGCAGCAGGACGATGCTGGCTGCGATGGTTGCGGTGGGGATGGCGAGGCCGGGGCGTTCGAGGCGTTCCATGGCGTCGTGGCGGCGGCGCAGCTGGGCCTTCCACCAGAGGAGGCCGGGGCTTTGCAGCGGGGCGAGTTGCATTGCGCTATCGTGGGCGGTGGCGAAGGCGGAGAGGATGCGGGCTTCTTCGGCGCAGCGTGCGCAAGCGGCGACGTGCTCGCGAAGTTCGGGGGCACAGCCTTGCGGCCACTGGCCGGCGCGGACGACTGCGATGAGTTCGTCCCGGCGGGTGCAAGCGTTCATCGCGAGCCCTCCATCAACTGGCGCATGCGGCGGCGGGCGCGGAAGAGCAGAAGGCGCACGCTGGCTGAGGCGAGGCCCATGATCTCGGCGATCTCGTGGTGGGAGTAGTTTTCGGCGTGGGCGAGCCAGAGGAGCTGGCGGTCGCGTGCGCGCATGTGGCTCATGGCCTGGGAGAGTTGTTGTTGCATGGCGATCTCGTCGGCGCTGGCGCAGGTGGCGAAGAAGCTCTCGGGGAGGTCTTCGAGCGAGGAGGGCCTGGGACGACGCCAGTGGTCGCGGAGGAGGTTGCTGGCGATGCGGAAGAGGTAGCGGCGGGCGGCGAGCTCGGCGTCGGCGGGCTGGGTTGCGCCGAGGAAGCGCACGTAGGATTCCTGCATGAGGTCCTCGGCGAGTGCGGGGTCACCCGAGCAGCGCACGAGATAGGCCCAGAGGGGCCGCGCCGAGCGCTCGTAGAAGGCGGCGAACTCTGCGCTATCCATCGCGGGTTGGGCGAGCAGGGCAGCGGCTTGCGCCGCTGCCTGCCTGTCGAGAACGGCCTGATTCCAGCTCATCATCATGTTCCTGGCTCCGATGCCTGTTCCGCCAACTCACTGCCCGTCCCGAGATGCGCCGGGCAGGAGCCCGAGGCGTTGCGCGAGGACCCACGTGATCCCAGCGGAAATGATACAGCCGAGGCCAGGCATCAAGGCGACTACGCCGAAGAGCAGGAGAGGCGTTTCGCCGCCGAGGACGGTGTGGCGAAGGAAGAGGAGTCCTGTACCGAGCAGCGTGAGCACGATACCCGCGGTGAGTGGCATGAGGACGCGTTGCAGAACTGCGGGCCAATGTCCGTCCTGTTGCACTTCGACGGTGATGGGAGCGGCTTCGAGGAAGCGCTTGCCGGCGTCGGTCTGCATGTAGCTGAGGATCTCCTGGCTGGAGCCGAAGCGATCGATGAGCTTGCCGTGAACCTCGGTTTGGAGGCGAAAGACGCGGTTCCAGCGGCGGTTCGCGAGCAGCACCTTGGTGAGCCACGCCGATGCGCCGAAGAATGCGAAGGCGACGAGCATGGGGACGATCTGGTCTACGACGTGCGCGGCGTCGTTATCGCGGCGCGGCTCGGACTCGCCGGTCCAGACGCGGCGCTGGAGTGCTTCGGCGCGATTCGGGCCGCGGGCATGAATGTCGGCGAAGAGATAGAAGTCGGGATTGCGGCCGATCTCGGGATGCTGCGCGAGGAAGGCGGCGAGCTCAGGGTTGGTCTTGGCGACGTAGTCCTGGTTGGCGAGGAGCGAAGGGTCGGAGGCGACGACGGCGGTGAGGGTCGGGCTGATGCGGAGGAGCTTCAACAGCTGTTCGCGGGTGGCGTCGGTGGCTTCGGGATCGGCCACGCTGGTGGCCTGGGAATTAGCGTCTGGCACCGTTAACTGCGGTGCGGCTTTGGTGGGCTGCGCTTGTACTTCGGACGCCAGGCACAGGCAAGCCAGCATCGCGGTCACTACGCATCTACTCACTCGCTTCGTATTGATTCTTGAGATCATTGCGATCATTGGAACTCCTTCGTTGTTTCAGGCCTGTACCCGTAACAACGAAGCAGACGTGCGTTTGGTTAACAGCTGCGTGCGATTTTCCTGGAGGGTGGAGGTTGCTCTTTGCTGGGCTGGGGTTCCGGTCGCCTGCAGAGCGAAGTGATAGGATGGGCATACTTTCCAAGCATGCGATCCGCACGCGGCTGCCTCACCCAGTTCCTGGGCTCCTATCGAACATTCTTTCTGGCGGTCCGTCGGGTATTCCGGGACGGCCTTGTTTCCGCCGCCGTGCTGCTCCTGTGCGCGGGCGTCGCGTTGCCTGCGCAGGAATATTCGCTGCGTCACTTTACCGGCGCGGACGGGCTGGCGAACCTCAGTATCCAGAGCCTGTATCAGGACCATGAGGGCTTCCTGTGGGTGAGCACGGAGAATGGGCTGTTCCGCTATGGCGGCGATCGCTTCGAGGCGTTTGGGCCGGCGCAGGGACTGCCGTCGGAGTTTGCGTTTGCGATGGGAGAAGCGCCTGACGGGCGAATTCTGGCGGGTGCTACGACGGGCCTGTATCGTCTGAGTGGCGTGGGCTTCGAGCACCTTACTACACCGTTTCACACGGTGTTCTGGGGGCAGGGGATTGCTCTCGTTCCGACGGGCAGGACGTATCTGGCGACGGACCAGGGTCTTTACGAGCTGACTCCTGCCACGTCCGGATCGCCTCAGCCTTACACCTATCGCCGTTTGTATCCTTCATCTGCCGATGCGGCGCAGCCTGTGTATTCGGTCTTCCGGGAGCCCAATTCCGACTCGCTCTGGTTTGGTTGTGGGCTCAACGTATGCCACCTGACGAGCTCCGGCGTGCAGACATACACCTCCGAAGATGGCCTTCCGGGGATTGCGATTGCGTTCGTCGTGAAGGATCGCGATGGAGCTGTCTGGATTCGGCCTCGCAACAAAGGTGTGCTGGTCCTTCCGGCGAACGAGACTCGGTTCCGGCGTCCTGAGGGGCCGCTGTCGGTTTATAACGGAGCGCTGGGGCTGGACCATTCGGGACGGGTTCTGATCGCATCCTCGTCGGGACTGTTGATTCATGCCGGGTCGGGATGGCAGTTTCTGGATCGTCGCGCTGGTATTCGAGGGGACATTTTTTCGATTCTTGAAGACCGGCAGCATTCGCTGTGGCTGGGGACGGGAGGGCGCGGGCTGACGCAGTGGCGGGGTTATGGCGACTGGGAGAATTACACGTCGCTGAGCGGGCTGCCGAATGACAGCGTGTTCGAGGTC
The DNA here is from genome assembly GCF_058498515.1 of Bryocella sp. Classification (NCBI taxonomy): domain Bacteria; kingdom Pseudomonadati; phylum Acidobacteriota; class Terriglobia; order Terriglobales; family Acidobacteriaceae; genus Bryocella; species Bryocella sp. The sequence continues at coordinate 106,116 of NZ_JBMHYI010000011.1, read as the reverse complement.
CTGCCGCTGGCGGATGGTTCGGTGTGGGCTGCGACAGAATCGGGCGTGGTGCATGGGGAGCCGCGGGGCGAATCGTTCGAATGGCGTCCCTCTTCCGAGATAGGCGCAGTGCCGGCGCACTCGCTGCAGATGACTCCAGAGGGAGACTTGTGGGTTGGCACGGCGGCGAAGGGCATCGCGCGCTACTCCGTGAAGACGCGGCATGTGCAATGGTTCGGCCCTGCCGAGGGCCTGACGGGGAAGCTGGCGCTGACGGTTCGCTTCGACCAGAAGCGGCGGCTGTGGGCTGCTACCGAAGCGGGGCTGTTCTTTTCGGATGCGCCGTACAAGAAGTTTGCGCGCGCGGAGGGTGTTCCCGCGAGCTGGTTCTGGACGATTGCCGAGACGCCAGATGGCACGTTGTGGGCGGCGAGTACGGAAGGGCTGTTTGCGCTGGCAGCCGGGAAGTGGCGGCATTGGGACCGTGCTTCGGGACTTTCGAATCAGGATGTGGTTTCTCTGGGTGCGGCGCCGGATAACTCGGTGTATGTGGGGTATCACCATGGCGGAGGGATCGACAGGGTTCGACTTAGCACCAAGGGGATGGAGATACAGACCGGGTTACAGCGGCCGGGGACGGACGGTCTTATCTACTTCCTGACGTTCGACCGGTCGGGTCATTTGTGGGCAGGTACGGAGCATGGCGTCGAAGTGTTCGATGGAGCGCGCTGGATGCACTACGACAGCACGGACGGGCTGGTGTGGGATGACTGCGACCTGGGTGGATTCGCAGCGGCGGGAGATGGTTCCTTCTGGATCGGGACGAGTGGTGGTCTGTCGCACCTTCATCCACAGCCGCCTGCCTCTACCGACGCTCCGCATGTGCTCTTCACGGGGCTTACAGTGGGGACGATGGATGTCTCGGGGCGTAAGCGGCCCTCGTTCCCGCTCAATGCCGGAGCGTTGGTCGCGCACTTTGCCGCGCCCGATGCGCTGCAGGACTCGAACATTCTGTTTCGCTATCGGCTTAGCGGCGCGACGAGTCACTTCACGGAGACCGCGGAGCATCAGGTGGAGTTTGCGGCGCTGGCTCCGGGCTCGTACAAGCTGCAGGTGCAGGTTCGAGATAACCGTGGCGAGTGGAGTCCGCATGAGGCCACGTATGCGTTTTCCATTCTTACGCCGTGGTATCGGCGGGGCTGGTTCCTGACGCTGCTTGCGCTTGTGCCGTTCCTGGTGGCGGTGATTGTGTTGCGCGTTCGCTCGCTCGCTGCTGTACGCCGCGAGGTGCAGCTTGAGCGGATCGTGGCCGAGAAGACAGCGGACCTTCGCAGGGCCAATGAGGAGCTGCTGCTGCTATCCAATGTCGATGCGCTGACCGGCATCGCGAACCGGAGGCACTTCGACCAGACCTTGTTATCCGAATGCGAGCGTGTGCGGCGGTCGGATTCGGTGCTGTCGCTGCTGCTGGTGGATGTGGATCACTTCAAGGCGTTGAACGATTCGGCAGGGCACCAGAAGGGCGATGAATACCTGATGCACCTTGGCCGTCTGCTGAGCCTGATTGCGCGACGGCAGATCGACCTGGCAGCGCGGATTGGAGGGGAAGAGTTTGCGGTGGTTCTTCCGGCAACGGACGCGCGTGAAGCGGCGCGGATTGGTGAGGCGGTTCGTGCGCGGGTGGAGGCCCTGGCGCTTGCGCACGCCGGCTCGCAGTCGGGGGTGGTTACTGTGAGCGTGGGGATAGCGACGGCCACGCCTGGCGCGCCAAGGACTCCTGAGGCGCTTGTGGCTGCGGCGGATCAGGCGCTGTATCGTGCGAAGGGCAAGGGGCGGAATCGGGTGGAGAGCGCGTAGATCCTGCGAAGGACCGAAGCGTCCAGCATTTTGCGGGTTCGGGTTTTCTGTAGAGCGATGAGGGGGACAGGGCGCCCGCGATGCGGGCTGGAGGTTTGAGGAAAGGCTTGTTTGCGGCGGCATCCTGCAGTGCAAGCGCGGATATGGGTAATAGAAAGGCCGCCCGGTTGGGCGGCTTTTGCTGTTGGATAGAAATGTTCGGTCGAGTTAGGAGTCCGGAGCTTGGAGTTAGGAGCTTCAGATGCCAGATGCCAGTGTTCCAGATACCAGTTAGTCGATGGAGATCTTGCGGAGGAGACGGAAGTCGGAGAGCATCTTGCCGGTTCCGAGGACGACAGAGGCGAGGGGATCGTCGGCGATGGAGACAGGGAGGCCGGTTTCTTCGCGGATGCGTTTGTCGAGGTTCTTGATGAGGGCGCCACCGCCGGTGAGGACGATGCCTCGGTCGGAGATGTCCGCGGAGAGCTCGGGCGGGGTGCGCTCGAGGGCTACGCGGATGGCGTTCATGATGGTGGCGATGCACTCGCCGAGGGCTTCGCGGATCTCGGAGTCTTCGATGGTGATGGTCTTGGGGACGCCTTCGATGAGATTGCGGCCCTTGATCTCCATGGTGAGCGGCTTATCGAGGGGATAAGCGGAGCCGAGCTCGATCTTGATCTGTTCGGCGGTGCGCTCGCCGACGAGGAGGTTGTATTTGCGCTTGAGGTAGGTTCCGACGGCTTCGTCCATCTGGTTGCCGGCCATGCGGACGGAGCGGGAGTAGACGATGCCGGCGAGAGAGATGACGGCGATGTCGGTGGTGCCGCCGCCGATATCGACGACCATGTTGCCGCCGGGCTCGGTGATGGGTAGGCCGGCTCCGATGGCGGCGACCATGGCCTGTTCGACGAGGTGAACCTCGCTGGCCTTGGCGCGGTAGGCGCTGTCCATGACGGCGCGCTTTTCTACCTGCGTGATCTCAGAGGGCACACCGATGACGATGCGGGGATGGACCATCATCTTGCGGTTGTGGGCCTTCTGGATGAAGTAGTTCAACATCTTTTCGGTCTGCTTGAAGTCGGCGATGACGCCGTCCTTCATGGGCTTGATGGCGATGATGTTGCCTGGGGTTCGGCCGAGCATTTCCTTGGCTTCTTTGCCGACGGCTTCCACTTCGCCGGTCACGCGATTGACGGCGATGATGGAAGGTTCATTGACGATGATGCCTTTTCCCAGCGCGTAGACGAGGGTATTGGCCGTGCCAAGGTCGATGGCCAGGTCGCTGGAGAAGAGCGAAAAGATGCTGCGCATGCCGCCGCGCGAGGAAGAATTCGAAAATGCCATTGTTTCTGGGGAATCCTCTGGTTCGATGCCGGAAGTCGGGCAATTTCTATTGTAGAGGCATGGAGCGGGCGGAGTGTGGAGGGGGGCATCAGAGTTGTGAGGGGGGTAACTCCCGCTTTGGAAGGATCCTACCCTCGATTTGGCGGCGGACTGCGTCGGTCCGGAACTCGGTCAGCCAGGCGATGGCGAAGGCGTACCCCACGACGAGGAAGAGCAGGCCTGACGCGATCACGATGTGAGATGCCGTCGGTTGCCAGCGTGTCTCCCGGATGGTGAGAGTTGCGAGCAGCAGCAGGAACGGAGTGTGGAGCACGTAGAGCGAGTAGCTTCCGCGGGCAGCCAGCCGTGAAGTCGCAACCCAGCGCGCGTGGGGATTGGCCTCGCCGCGAGCGCTGAGGAGGATCCACAAGAAGAGCGCGGTTGCGACGCCGAGGAGGGTGTCGTTGAGCCAGCCGATCATCGAATGGGCGCGTGAGAGGCCGAGGAACAGCGGGAGGTAGAGCGCAGCTGCGACCCAGCGTGCCCATACGGGGAGATGGGGTCGCGGCACAAAGGCGAGGAGGGCTCCCATCAGCCAGATCGGGAAGCCGAGCAGGATGCCAACGCCGACGAACTTTGCCACGAGGGCGATGCCCAGGGCAGAGAAGGCGCGGCGCACGAGGGTTCCTCCGCGCCAGAAGACCAGCATGAGCAGGGGAAAGAGGATGTAATACCAGAACTCGTTGGCGAGGCTCCAGAGGGCACCGTCGGACCCGAAGGTGGGGGAGAGGATGCTCTGGACGAAGACGGCGTTGCCGAGCAAAGCGCCCCAGCCAAGGTGCGACGCGACGTCGGGGATCATGTGGTTGGGGCCGTGTCCGGCGTAGGTGAGGGGGGCGCGATGGAGCCAGAGGCCGAGGTGGTCCCACAGGGCGCAGAGCAGCAGGCCGGGGAGAAGCACGACCCAGAGGCGGACGAGGCGGTGGGTGAGGTAGAGGCTCCAGCTCCAGCGGCCGGACTGAAAGAGCCGCAGGACACTGCCAGCGATGAGATAGCCGCTGAGTACAAAGAAGATGACGACTGCCTGATGCCCGGCGCCCGAGAACAGGTAGGGAAGCAGCCATGCGGCGCGGTGCGCAGCCAGGCTGTGGTAATCCACGAAGAGCAGGTCGCGGCAGTGTTCTGAGAGAACGAGAAATGCGGCGAGGGCGCGGAGCAGGTCCAGGAGTACGGCGGCGTTGGTGTCGGCGAAACGTGTCGAAGACTTGGGCTGAGGGGGGATCATCGGCTCCGGAACGCGATTGGGTCTGAGTATACGTGCGGAGCGCGGTATGGGCCGGGCACGTGCGTCCGACGGACCACCTCTCAGAGTCGAGAGGCTAGACGCCCGATATTCAGGCGGGCAGGTGGCCGTCGACCCAGTGGCGGACGGCGTCGTTGTGGCGCTCGGTGAGGAGGGAGATGAGCCACGCGTAAGCGAGTGCAGCGAGAGCGATCAGGGCCATTCGGAACAGGTGCGAGGCGTCGAGCGGCCAGGGGAGGCTGGGGGCGAGGAGATGGGCGAGGAAGAAGATTACGGGATAGTGGACGAGATAGAGGGAGTAGCTGAAGCCTCCGAGCAGGCGCGATATGGCTACGCGCCAGGAGCGAGCATCGCGCCAGGAGGGTTCCGGGACCTTGTTCTGCGCGGAGAGCATGACCCAGAAGAAGCCCAGGGTGGCGAGGCCCAGCGCGTAGTCCATCTTGAACAGGTGGGAATGGAAGGGCCAGAGGACGCAGGCGAAGATCATCGGGGTATAGAGCACCGCAGCGGCGGCGCGCCAAGGGGCGTTGACGCGCGGCGGCGTGAGCCTGGAGAGCAGTGTGCCGAGTAGCCAGACCGGGAAGAGGGCGATGACGTTGTGTTCGGCGATAGCGGCTGTGAGCACGAAGAGCGCGATGTAGAGGATCCGGAGACGAAGAGGGGTTCCCTTACGGATGGCGAAGAGCGCGAAGGGAAAGAGGAGGTAGTACCAGAACTCGAATGCGAGGCTCCAGAGAGGGCGGTTGGAGCCGAAGATGGACGTGCGAATGGTCTGGAGAAAGAACATGTTGCCGAAGAGACCGCGCCAGGTGAGGTTGTGGCCGGGGTCAGTGAGGCGGAGCTCTGAAAACCAGCCATGGAGCCCGGTGTGGGCTTGCCAGGCGACCGTACCGGAGTCCCAGAGTGCGCCGATGAGGAGGGCGGGCAGCAGGACGAGCCAGAGCCTGACGAGCCGGTGGGTGAGGTACCAGCGCCAGGTGAACTCGTTGCGCTCGAGCGCCCGGAAGACGCTGCCGGAGATGAGGTAGCCGCTGAGGACGAAGAAGATGACGACCGCCTGCATGCCAGCGGAGGTGAGCACGAAGAAGAACCAGGCGCCGAAGGGCTGTGAACCACCGGGGAGGGGTTGGGGCTCGAATCCGAAGTAGAGGTGGTGGATGTGGTCGATGAGGACGAGGAAGGCGGCGAGTCCGCGGACGAGGTCAAGGATGACCGAGGCCCATGTCTGGCGAAATGGAGGCACGGATGCCGTGGTGCCCGTAGGAATCGCCTGGGTAGACATCGACAGGTGGCAGTTTAACACGCGGAGGGCGAGGACTTTGCAGGCTGGCGGGAGCCGTTAGAATCAAGGAGGAAGCGAGGTACAAGGAAGCCGATGATTATTGGAGTTCCCCGGGAAGTAAAGGATCACGAGAGCCGCGTTGGGATTACACCCGCCGGTGTGAAGGCGCTGACGGAAGCCGGCCATACGGTGCTGGTGGAGCAGAACGCGGGCGCGCTGTCGTCCTTTCCGGATGCGGAGTATGTGGCGGTTGGCGCGGAGATGAAGGCAACGGCGGCAGAGGTTTGGGCGGCCGACATGGTGGTGAAGGTGAAGGAGCCTGTCGCCAAGGAGTATGGGTTCTTTCGCGAGGGCCTGACGCTGTTTACGTACCTGCACCTGGCTCCGGTCAAAGATTTGACGGACGCGCTGCTGAACAGCAAGGTGACGGGTATAGCGTACGAGACGGTAAAGGACAAGGCCGGCACGCTGCCGCTGCTAACGCCGATGAGCGAGGTTGCAGGACGGCTGAGCGTGCAGGTGGGCGCGGCGTACCTGGAGAAGGAGCACGGCGGACGCGGTGTGCTGCTGGGCGGTGTCCCGGGAGTTCCTCCGGCGAATGTTTGTGTGATTGGCGGCGGGATCGTGGGCACGAACGCGGCGAAGATTGCCGTGGGCATGGGCGCGAAGGTGACACTGCTGGACCTGAACCTGAACCGGTTGCGCGAGCTGGATGATGTGTTCAACGGCAAGCTGTTTACGCTGGCGTCAAACAGCTACAACGTGGAGCGCGCGGTGTGCGAGGCGGACCTGGTGATCGGCGGGGTGCTGATTCCGGGTGCGGCGGCGCCGAAGATCGTGACGAAGGCGATGGTCGCGAAGATGAAGAAGGGCGCGGTGATCGTGGACGTGGCGATCGACCAGGGTGGATGCATCGAGACGGCGAAGCCGACGACGCACTCTAACCCGAGCTACGAAGTGGACGGCGTGGTGCACTACTGCGTGACCAACATGCCGGCCGCGGTTCCAAATACGAGCACGCTGGCGCTGACAAATGCTACGTTCCCGTACGTGATGCAGCTGGCGAAGCTGGGGGCGAAGGCGGCTCTGAAGGCGGATAAGGGCTTTGCCGAAGGCGTGAATACGATCGATGGCAAGCTGACGTACAAGGCTGTGGCTGAGGCTCAGGGGCGGGAGTATACGGAGCTGGGGTCGATTCTGTAGTTGTTCGAAGCAGATCCTCCACGAGGATGACAACAAGAAAAGCAGAAGCAGAGGCCGCGCGATGTTTGCGCGGCCTTTTGTTTTTGGGGGGGCTTGTAAGGAGGGATCCTGCGAACCCACCTCTCAGGTGCGAGAGGTGGGGCACCCGGGATCTTGCGGGTCCTGTTTTCTGTAGAGCTACGAGGGGAACAGGGCGCCCGCGATGCGGGCTGGAGGTTTGAGGAAGGACTTCGAGCGCGGGTCCCTTGAAGGACCCGGGACACTCGGATTGTGGTGGCCCCGGGACTATTGCTGGTTTGGGGCGAGATCGGGCGATCGGGTCTGGAGTATCGAGCTGGCGGTTTTCAGTCTCCAGTTGCCAGGGTTATTCGGCGGCGGGTTTGCCGGTTTTCAGGAAAGCGATGAGGTCGTCGACCTGGGCGTCGGTGAGTTTTTCGGCGAAGGAGGGCATCATGGGGCGCGCGTCGGGCTTGCCTTCGTGGATGGTGGTGCGGACGTGGTCCTCGCCGGTGCGGGCGACGATGTTGAGGATGGCGGGGATCTTGGGCGGACGGCCTTCGAGGGTGTCCTGGTGGCAGATGGCGCAGTTATCGAGGTAGATCTGCTTGCCGGCGGCGGCGTTGGCCTTGGGGGCTGCAGGTTTGGCTGGGGCGACAGGCGCGCCAGTTTTGGCGGTGGCTCCGGTGGGGCCGGTGGAAGGTACGGCAGCTTTGGGTGTCAACCGAGACGCCAGTTGTCCAGATGCCAATTGTCCAGATGCTAAGGGGCCAGTTTGTGCCGAGGCCGGGACAGGCGGTGCTGCTGAAGGTACTGAGGGCGCTGATGGAACTCCGGGGACGGGTCCGGGGTGGAGCGAGGCGACCTCGCCGGTGGTGTAGGTGGGGAGGTTGGCGACGCTGGAGGTCCAGAAGCGGGTGTTGGCCCATTCGGCGGGCATGCCCTGGGTGGTTGCAATCTGGTTGAGCGGCTTGATAGCGGCAGGGCTTGGGGCGTCGGAATCTTTGGCGTTCTGGCTGAGCTGGAGGGCTCGGATGTAGGCGGCGATGGCCCAGCGATCTTCCGGAGTGATCTGCGCCTTGTACTCGGGCATGGCGCCGAAGCCGTTGGTCATGACGGCGAAGAAGTGGCCAAGCGGGGCGTCGCGGAGTCGGGTGGAGTGGAAGTTGGCGGAGGCCTCGTAGCCGCGCTGGACGATCATGCCGTGGCCGTAGCCGGTGCGCGAGTGGCAAGGCGTGCAGTAGATGTTGTAGCGCTCCTGACCGCGGGCGATGAGCTCGGGTGTGAGGGGGAGTGGGAGGCCGTCGGCTTCCTTGCCGTCGATCATGCCGGTGAGGAAGTAGCTGGTGGGGTCGCCCTGTTCGCGGGCGACGGTGCCTTCTTCCTGGGGGCGGACGGAGCGGCCGTCTTCGTAGAAGTTGGTGCCACGCTGGGGGAAGAACTTGGGCTGATTGTGCATGTCCTGGCGGCAGCCGGCGAGGGCAGCGGTGGCCAGCAGGGCTGCGGCGGCGAGGGTGCGGCGCATGGGGGAACAGGATGGGGTGATCTTCATGCGGCACACGTCATGCGTTGGGAGTCTCCTGGGAGCCAGGCCTGGTCGAGGGTGGGTTAGCGCGTGCGAGGCGCGAACACCCACAGGATATATGGCGGCTGAAGGACCGCGGAGGGGAAACGGTATCTGCGCGGATATCGGGCGGGGCAATGTGCGAGGCAGGTTTTCTGTAGAGCGATAAGGCGAACAGGTCGCCCGCGTTGCGGGCTGGAGGTTTGAGGAAGGGCTTGGTGTTGGGCGGGCATCGTGCAATGCGAGCCCGGGTCCCTTGGGGGGACCCGGGGCATTCGGTGAAAAGCAGGTCTCTCCACTACGCGCGACGGTGAAGCTGTCCCGCTCCGGTCGAGATGACACAGCGGAGGACTATACGGTCTGGTTGAGGACTCGGTTGAGGCGTTGGACGAAGGCGGCGGGGTCGGTAAGGGGAACGCCTTCCATGAGGAGGGCCTGGTCGTAGAGGAGCCAGGCGGCGTCTTCGGCGATCTCGTCGGTGGTGCGGCCGGCTAGTTTTTTGACGATCTCGTGGTCGGGGTTGATCTCGAGCGTGGGTTTGAGGTCGGGGAGCTTCTGGCCCATGGCGCGCATCATTTGCTGCATGCGGAGGGTGGGTTCGTCTTCGTCGGTGACGAGGACGGAGGGTGAGTCGGCGAGGCGCGAGGTGACGCGGACGTCCTTGACGCGGTCGCCGAGGATGGCCTTGAGCTTGTCGATGAGGGGCTGGACGTGCTCGGAGTTGGCGGGCTCGGTCTCGTCCTTGAGGTCGTCGGTGATGGGGGCTTTGTTGACGCTCTTGAACTCGGTTTCGCCGTACTTGTCGATCTGCGAGAAGACGATCTCGTCGATGTCGTCATCGAGGATCAGGACTTCGTAGCCCTTCTTCTTGTAGACCTCGAGCAGCGGCGAGTTGCGGAGCAGGGATTCGGAGTTGCCGGTGCCTGTGCCTCCGGTGATGTAGTAGAGGGCGGTCTGGCCTTCCTTCATGCGGGACTTCGCCTCAGCAAGCGAGGTCATGCCTTCGACGGCGGTGGACTTGAAGCGAACGAGCTCGAGGAGCGTGTCGCGGTTGGCGAAGTCGCCGTAGAGGCCTTCCTTCATCAGGCGGTTGTACTGGGCGATGAATTGCCCGTACTTCTCGGGATCGTTTTCGCTGAGGTTCTTGAGTTCGGAGAGGATCTTCTTTACCGAGGCGGTGCGGATGCTGTTGAGGATCTTGTTCTGCTGCAGGATCTCGCGGGAGACGTTGAGCGGGAGGTCTTCGCTATCGATGATGCCGCGGACGAAGCGGAGATACTGCGGGAGCAGCTCGCGCGCGTCGTCCATGATGAAGACGCGCTTGACGTAGAGCTTGACGCCGGCCTTGTAGTCCTGCTGATAGAGATCGATGGGGGCCTTGGCGGGGATGAAGAAGAGGGTGATGTATTCGAGCGAGCCTTCGGCGCGGGTGTGGAACCAGGCGAGCGGGTCTTCCCAGTCGCCGGTGAGGGACTTGTAGAGTGCCTTGTAGTCCTCGTCGGTGAGCTCGGACTTGGGGCGACGCCAGAGCGCGCTGGCGGTATTGATCTGTTCGGTGACGCGCTGGGTGACGGACTTCTTCTCTTCCTCGTTCCACTCGCTCTTGTCGTAGGTGAGGAAGATGGGGAAGGCGATGTGGTTGGAGTACTTGGTGACGATTTCCTTGAGACGCCAGGCGTTGGCGTAGGGCTCGCCGTCGGCGTTGAAGTGGAGCAGGACGGTGGTGCCGGCGGTGGCTCGCTCGGCGGGCTCGATCTCGAAGCCGGACTTGCCGTCGGAGGTCCACTTCCAGGCCTGGTCTTCGCCGGCCTTGCGGGAGATGACTTCGACCTTGTCGGCGACCATGAAGACGCTATAGAAGCCGACGCCGAACTGACCGATGAGGTTGGAGTCCTTCTTGGCGTCTCCGGAGAGCTGGTTGAGGAAGTTTTTGGTTCCGGAGCGCGCGATGGTGCCGAGGTGCGCGATCAGGTCTTCCTGGTTCATGCCGATGCCGGAGTCGGAGAGGCTGAGGGTCTTGAGGGTCTCGTTGAGCTCGAGCTCGATGCGGGGATCGAAGGCTACACCTCTGAAGCGCTCGTCGGTGAGGGTGAGGTAGCGAAGCTTGTCGAGCGCGTCGGAGGAGTTGGAGATCAACTCGCGGAGAAAGATCTCCGGATGCGAGTAGAGCGAGTGAATGATCAGTTGGAGCAGTTGGCTGACTTCTGTCTGGAACTCTTGCTTGGACATGATGGATATCTTCTCCGCTCCACATTATAGAAAGGAGCGCGGCCGCAGCTGAGACGACAGGGACCCAAAGGCACGATGCAGTGGAACGGCGAGGATTATTGCTCTATTGATTTTCGTGGGTATGATCGTGATACGATGAAGGCAGTGTCTCTTCTGGTGTTTGTCTCAAGAGCGAACTGGGACGAACAGAGGATGACCGGGACAATGTCCGTCTGGAATTGCTGCAGGCGGGTCTGACTGAAACGGTCGATTCAGGTAAGCGAGCCCGAAATTCGGGCAGGAACGACCTCTCCCGCCGTACGTTGTTTCAATTTGTAACAGGCGGCCAAGCAAGGTGTTTCAAATAGCGACGCAGTAGTACTAAGAGCGGAAGACGCGTGGGTCGTTTTCGTGCGCTCGAATATGTTTCAACTTCAAACATTGTCCTAATGTGCGACAGCTCCTGTATGAAGGTGTTGCTCCCGCATCAAGGCGGCCTTGTGCCCCAGTGTGACTTGTGGTGTTCGAAGTTGGCTCTGTTTCGCTATCTCAATCGAAGAGAAGCTTCAAGCCCGTTCATGGCCCGGCAGAGATATCTTTCTGCGCGGGAGTGCTGTGAACCTGTGCGATTGAAGCAATAAAGAAAGAAAGAAATTCCAAGCCCTAACTGCTATCTCGAATGGCGATGGGGGTGATGTCCTGCGTCCCGAGAAGGGGCTGTCGAGATATCGAACCCTTGCGCGCGAGAAGGCGGTTGTGTGTCAATGCGCCTCGATTCAGGAGGCCCTTCTCGGCTTGATGCCGCGAAATTTCACTTCTGTATCTATGGCCCGAAGGGGTCATGGAGGGCCCCCTTGTCACCGTCGATAGGTTGCCCAGTGCTGTAGCGAAAGGCAACCACTCATGCTTGCAACACTCTCGTCCATTCGATTTTTTTTAAGAGCTCACAGCGGCGTTGAGCGACCACGTGTGCACTATGCTGTGGCCATGGTGATCGCGGCCCTGTTCTTACTTTGCCCGGTGGCTCCTCTGACGGGATGTGGAGCGGGGATCAGTATTCCAGTGGCCAGCGCTGCGGCGACATCGTCGAATGGATCCGCGGCGATTGTGCTCTCGCCAACGACGGCGACGACGATGCAGGGCAACAGCGTGAGCTTCTCGGTGGAAGAGAACACAGGGGCAAGCGCGACGGTGTCGGACTGTGTTTGGGCGTCAAACGACAACAATGTGCTGAGCTCCGCAGGTGGTGGAAGATTCAATGCGCTGGGAGTGGGCTCGGCGATGGTGACGGCTTCGTGCAATGGTGCGACTGCGACGGCTTCGGCGACGGTGGCGAATCCGAGTCAAGCGACGCCACTTGTGATTACGAAGGGCGGCACGTACAGCGGCAACTTCAGCAGCAGCGATCCTAACGTAGCTGCGATCACGGTCAAGACGACCGATCCTGTGGTGATTGAAAACTCCACGGTGACCAGCGCGAGTGACTTGATCCATGTGTTGTCGATGGGCACACATATTGGAAGCAATGTGACGGTGCGCAACGTTACGGGCAAGGCGATCGACCCGGGAGTGGTGGGCGGGTCGCGCGGCATCTTCGTGAAGGTGGAAGAGGCAGGCACTATTACGGTGACGAATAACACGATGACGGGCGTGAGCTTCGGGGTGTATATCGCGCCGACTCCGCTGGCGACGCGGGTCACGGTGGATAACAACATTGCGTACAACATGGAGGACCGTCCCAGCGACGGCAAGGGAGGCTTGACGCCTTCGCGCTCAGTGAAAGGGCATTTCATTCAGCTGAACCAGGTGATTCTGTCGGGCGGTGCGGACCTGGGATGGAACCAGGTGATCGATACACCGGGGCAAGCTTCGGTGGAGGACATCATCGACATTGCGCAGAGCCTCGCGAGCTCGGCGGCGAACCCGATCAATATTCACGATAACTATCTTGAAGGCGCGTTCTCGGCTGGCACCAGCGGGTATGACTACACCGGTGGCGGGATCATGAGCGAAGGCAACAGCACGAACTTTGCACAGGTGAATGCGTATCTGCTCATCACGAACAACGTGGTGGTGCACTCGGCGAATTATGGCATTGGCCTGGCGTATGGACACGACATTACGGTGACGGGGAACCGCGTGGTTTCGTGTGGTGTGGACAGCAGTGGGAATTGGTATGAGGGTTTGAGCGGGGTTGCATTCGGGATGTCGAACTGGAATCTTCCGAACTTCTATAACAACCACATCACTGGCTCGACCGGCGGACTGGTGCGGCCGGTCTCGGTGGGCGGGGCGCCGATGGAGGCGGACACCTGGACGCCGGCGGTGAGCATGGCGGACAACAACTCGATGACCGGGTCGGCCTTCGATGATCCTTGCTGGACGAGTTCGACGACGGTATCGAACCAGGCTGAAATCGCTGAACGGGCCGTATGGAGCGCGAAGGTGGCGAAGGCTGGGCAGGTGCTCGGCGACACGCATCTTTCGGCGACGAACTAAGGCCGGCCCGATTCAGTTCTGAGCCAACCTGAAACCTGAGCTGGTGAAGACGCCTTGCCAGCACTTCTTTGCGGCGGGACTGAAGTCCCCCCTGACAAAGCCCGGACTTATTCAGCGATTCCCTAGAGGAACTCTCCCGTCAGTGGATGGGGATCGAGACGTAGGCGTGGCGGGAGAAGTCCGGCGCGAGGAGGACAGCGTTGGCGGGTACGCCTTCGATGGTGACTGTCATCTCTCGTGGAGGGCCGCTGGTGGGCTGGGGATTGGCGCGCGGCGTGAGGTCGTAGGTAAACGTGTAGCCGCCGCTGCTGCGCGTGATGGGACCGTCGGGCAGTCCTGGCACCTCGAAGAATTCATGTCCACCGCACCCTGCTACTGACGAGTGGAGGCGGAGCGTGTGGTCGGCTTCGCGCGTGGCGTCGAGGGTGAGCGCGATGGGCGTGGGGACATTGTCCGGCATCGGAAAGCAGCTGGTCGCGAGATCGTTGACGCGGATGACGTTGACGAGCGGGCCAAAGGCGCGGCGGAAGGCCTCGGTGTTGTTCTCGCCGCCGGCTACATCGTCGACGAGGAAGATGGGAGCTCCGGGCGCGGACTGAATCGCGGTGAGGAAGCTCTGCTCAAGCTGGCCGAGGCTGCGATAGACGTAGACGCCGTGGGTCATATCGCTGAGGCGAAGAGTGAGCCCATTGAGACCTACGCCGAGGAGGAATACCCATGCGATGGCGCGCTGCCAGCTTGCGGCGGTGGATGCGACGACGGTGGCTGCGCAGAGAAACATGAGGGGATAGGTGGCCGCTGCGTATCTGGGTGGCGAGCCGAAGCGCAGGAGGAAGAAGAGGCCGGAAAGGGTAAGCCAGGCGAGCGTGATGCGGAGGGCAAGGCGGCGATCCTGAGGTGCTGGGGATGTCCGGATGCTCTTGAGGGTTGGCTGCCGTGTGCTTGCGTGGCGCGACTTCAGAAGGCGGACGAGGACGGCGATGGTGAAGCCGGCGGCGAGCAGCCAGAAGCAGATGTTGAAGAGGATGCCGAGCCAGGTGAAGGGGCGAAGGAGGCGGTCGTCGTACTGGAATGAGTCCAGGATGATGCCGAAGGGCCAGCGGATGAGACGCAGGGCGAGTGCAGCGATGGGGCCAGATGACAACGCCGCCAGCCAGTGTGGCCCGCTGTGTACGTGGGCTGCTACGAGGGCCGGGGTGCTGTGGATGGTGGAGTCTGCCTGGTCTCCCTTGACGATGCCGCGCATGCCGAAGGCATGGACGCGGAGGCAGAGCATGATGGCCAGCGGCAGCAGGTAGGCGAGGCTGCCGAGGATTCGCTTCGAGCGGGAGCGATCGGCGAAGCAGAGATAGAGGATGGCCATCCCGATGGAGACGGGCCAGGCGGTTTCTTTCGCGCCGACGGCGAGGGCGATGCAGAGCCAAGAGGTCAGGTAGTTGCGACGGAGGAAGAGCAGCGACGCGGCGAGGATCCAGAAGGCGGCGAGGGGATCGGGAGCGAAGGTGGCCTGGAAGAGTTCCTGCTCGCCAAAGGCGGGAGAGAGAAAGACGAGCGAGGCGACGAGGTGGGAGAGCGCGAGTGGGAGCTCGAGGAGCTCAGCGGCGATGTAGAAGGTCATGCCGCAGAGGGCGGCCATGCAGAGATAGGTTCCGACGAGGTAAGCGGCGAAGTTGCTGCCGAAGAGGCGGGACCAGAGGTAGTAGTTGAACGCGACGACGGGCCGGATGAGGTCTCGCGAGAGGCGCGTCCATTCGCTGTAGGTGATGGAGTAGCGATTGACGGGGCCGAGGAAGAAATCGGCCAGGTGCGGGTGATACATGCGGGTGGTGTTGACGAGCTCGGCATACTCGGGCTCGACGTAGGCGGGCCGGACCTTGAGCGCCCAGAAGGCGATGAGCGCGACGAAGGCCAACACGAACCACGCCGTCGCTGTGACCAGATTCCGCTGCGTGCGCGGGGTGGTACGGGATCGGGTCACGGACAAAGGGGAACCTCGTGTTCAGGCAAAGCTGGTGCGCGCGGTTGGTACGGCGGCTTTTGGCGGCCGCAGGTACTCCCGCGATGGAACCATGGGATTTCCCACTCTAGCAAACGAACGGAGCCAGGGGGAACAGGCGAGGCTGGTTCCCGCAAAATGCGCAACGTCGCGTCCCGAGAGAACCTTAGGGGAATTGTTAACAAGTATCGATTACGGAAGGCATGGAACCGCATCGAAAAACATTGTTTTTTTTCTTTACTTCCCCCAGCGGCAGGAATATATCTTGATCCTCATTCCGGCTGTTCCGGTCTCGCGCCGCTTGTAACTCGTACGAGCGAGCTTTGCTGAGATAAGAATTCGGGTCCTGGGCCTTATTACGTCGTGAGCATATTGGGCCGGCAGCGCACATCGTTTTCATTCGCGCAGGGGAGATCAGCATGGCGTCCACTTACACCTATCCAGGCGTGTATATCGCTGAAGCATCGAGCGGCGTTCATACGATTACTGGCGTTGCGACGTCGATTGGAGCCTTCTTCGGCCAGGCTTCGATTGGGCCGCTGAATACTCCGATCGAGTGTTTAAGCTACTCGGATTACACGCGTAACTTCGGACCTCCTGTGGTGAATGCGCAGCTGGCGCAGAGCGTGCAGCAGTTCTTCAGTAACGGCGGCTCGGACTGCTTTGTGGTCCGGCTAGCAGACGGGGCATATCCGGCGGTGATCAGCTTGAATGACCGCAACGGAACCGGGGTGCTGCAAGTGAGCGCTAACTCCCCTGGGGTGTGGGGAGACAGTATTTCGCTGACGGTGGACTATAACACGCCGACGCCGGATAGTACGTTCAACCTGCAGCTGAGCTACAACGGCAGCAGCGGCATGAAGACAGAATCCTTTACGAATTTGTCGATGGATCCTGGTAACGCGCGCTATGCGCCAACATATATCACGCAGTCGTCGCAATATCTTACGGTGTCGGCGACCTCGACGACAGCCAGCGGGATTACGAACGGATATAGCGAGGCACGTGGGGTTATTGCGGTTCCGGTAGCTCCTGCGCCCGGCGATTGGAATGAACGTCTGGCGGCGCAATGGACGGCCGTGGATCAGGGCAGCTTTCAGATCAGCGTGGACGGCGGCCCGTGGACGCCGGTGAATCTGAGCAAGACGGCGTTGACGTCCGCGGCCAATTCGGGCTCGGACGCAGCGACATTTGGCTATCTGACGACACAGATCAACCTGGCGCTGGGACTTACTTCGGGTACGAAAGTGGCAGTAAGTGCGACGCCGGCGGGGTTTCTGCTGATTACCTCGACCGGCACGCTCAAGAGCAGCGTGCAGATCCGCTCCGCGTCGCCGGCGGTGGACCTGGCGCAGCTTTGGCTGCTGGGCGTCAATCAAGGCGGGATTGAGGTGGCGCGGTATTCGGACCTGCGTCCTGTGCCTACGGGCATGGCCTTTGCGCCCTCGGGGACGGGCGAGATCCTGACGGCGATGGATGAGTTTGCGACCGCCAATTTGAGTACGCTGACGAGCGTGACGATCAATGGTGTGACGGTGCCGATCACGTTTACGCTAGCGGGTCCTGAGTTCTGGCAGGGCGCTTCGGCGACGGACATGGACGGCATTCAGGAGAACCTGCAGGCGATCGCGAACTCGATCAACACGGGCTTCCCGAATAAATTCCAGGCGACGGTGAACGGCTACCGGCTGTTTGTGCAGAACCTGAATCCGAGTTTGTCGTCTCCCACGGCAGATACCATCAGCTTTGCTCCGGGCGGAGGCGGTGCTGCAGCGTTTGCGGGTGGATTTACCAATAACTTGCCGGCCTATTCGCTGGGGGCGAGCGCGGCGGGCACTTACTTCACGCCGGGGGCAAACGTGGCCAGCGATGGGAATCCGCCGACGCAGGCAGACTATCTCGGCAGCCAGCTGAACCGCACCGGCTTCTATGCGCTGGATGGCGTCGACCTCTTCAACCTGATGGTGCTTCCGGGCGACGGCATCGGCAGCGAGACGGAGTGGCAGGCAGTGCGCGTCGCGGCGGCGGGGTATTGCCAGAGCCGGCGAGCCTTCCTGATCCTGGATGCTCCGGTGGGTTGGACGAACCTGAGCGCCAATCTTTTGGTGGCTCAGCAATCGGATCTTCAGAATTTTTCGAATGCGATTGGGCCGGATCTGGCAATCAGCTGCGCGGTGTACTACCCGCAGGTGCAGTTCAACGATGGGGGCACGCTGCGTTACGTGGGGCCGTCGGGAATGATCGCGGGGATCTATGCAGCGACGGATGCAACGCGGGGTGTATGGAAGGCTCCGGCGGGGACCAATGCGGGGCTGACCGGAGCGACCGGGCTGGCCGTGATCCTGACCGATGCGCAGAACGGCGTGCTGAACCCGCAGGCGATCAACTGCCTGCGACGCATGCCGGCGGGTTACCTGGTATGGGGTGCGCGGACGCTGGCGGGAACGGATAACTCGGGCAATAGCGACTTCACTTATATTCCGGTGCGGCGCATGACGCTGTTCCTGGAAGAGTCGCTGTACCAGGGCACGCAATGGGCGGTCTTCGAGCCGAATGCGGAGCCGTTGTGGTCGCAGATCCGGATGAACCTTGGAGCGTTCATGATGGGGCTGTTCACGCAGGGAGCGTTTGCGGGGACCACTCCGAGCGACTCGTACTTCGTGAAGTGCGACTCGGAGACGACGACGCAGGCGGACATCGATCAGGGTGTGGTCAACATCATTGTGGGATTTGCTCCGCTGGAGCCGGCGGAGTTTGTGGTGATCACGATTCAGCAGATTGCAGGCAGCCTGAGCTAAGCGCGAGGAGTGGACGATGCCGAATGGATTTCAAATTAATGCGAAGCGGATCGATCCGTACAAGACCTTCAAGTTCCAGCTGAAGTGGGACGGGAAGACTGTGCTGGGCGTGATGAAGGCCAGTGCGCTGAAGCGGACGACCAATGTGATCACGCATCGCAGCGGCGGTGAGAACAGCGTCGACCATAAGACTCCAGGTCGCACGACTTACGACGGTGTCACGCTGGAGCGTGGCATCACGTGGGACCTGGACTTCGAGAACTGGGCGAACAAGGTGCATCCGTATGCGGGCGACACCTCGATGGACCTGGTGAACTTCCGCAAGGAGTGTGCTCTGGAGGTGCTGAACGAGAAGGGCCAGGTGGCGAGGCGGTTCCTGCTGCATGGCTGTTGGGTGAGCGAGTACCAGGCGGCGCCGGCGCTGGATTCCAGCGCGAACGCCATCGCCATCGAGACGATCAAGCTGGAGATGGAAGGCTGGGAGCGCGATCCGAGCGCGACCGAACCGAACGAATCGCAGTGACCTTGAGCTTAGCCAGAGGGGCGATCGTTTGATCGTGCGCGGAGTCGCGGTCGCTTACCGCCTGAGGCATTTGAGGATCCATGAGAGCGAAGCGCACATTTCCGCAGCTTCCAGACTGGCTGTTGGCGCAGAGCACGGGCAGCCGACCTGTGGCGCTGCGGAAGTTTGGCAGCGATGCGGGCGACCTGACGATTGCGTTCCGGCAGGCGCGGCGGCCGAAGCTGATCACGGAGTTGCTGCAGGCCTGCGCGGAGGATGCGGAGGGGTCGCCGGTGGCGGCGGACCTGATCTGGCGCATGCCGGTGAGCTGGCGGATGGAGGCGCTGTTGATGGTGGCCGCGCTGGCGAGTCCGCAGCCTTTCAGCTGGAGGGTTCGCTGCCCGGCGGGCGATTGCCTTTGCGAGAGCGAATTTGAACTTACTCCGGAGGAGATTGTTTCTATCTCGCCCACGTCGCGCGACAGGGAGACCACGACTTGCAGCGTGGGCGAACATAGCGTGGTGTTGCGACGGCCGACGGGGTGGGACCAGATGCAGTGGCTGGAGGGAAGCGATGCGCTGAGTCCGGAACTGGGCCCAGGGCTTAGGCCGGAGGAGATGATTAGCTCCGTGCTGGTCGAGCCTGCGCTGGAGACGCTTGTGGCGGATGGCGCCAGCATTGAAGCGGTCGCGCTGGCCGTGGATGCGGCGATGGACAGCTTCGATCCTCTGCTGGGCTTTGTGGTGAGCGTGGTGTGCCCGGAGTGCGGGATGGCGCACGAGAGTTCGCCGGACCTTGCAGGGGCGGCTCTGGAGCGCCTGGAGCGCGTGCAGTTCGAGCTGATGCAGGATGTGCATCGGCTGGCGGCGAGTTATCACTGGAGCGAGAGCGAGATTGTTGAGTTGCCGGACTGGCGGCGGCAGGTGTATCTCGAGCTGATCGAGAGCGGAGCGTATTAAATGCGATATCTCGCGCAGCTGGCGTATGAGACGACGGCGAGGTTGAAGCCTTTGCGTGGGCGTTCGTGGCAGCCGGCAATGGCTCCGATGGCTGCGATGGTGGAAGAGCAGGTGGTGGAGTGGCCTGCGGGCGGTGTGGCGCAGGGGGCGTCGGGCGGCGAGGCACGGTCGCACGCGGAGCCCGCACAGGTTGGGATGTCGCCGGATGATTCTGCGCCGCAGGCGTCGCGTCGAGCAGGCGCGGGGATCGAAACGCGCGGGAGCGATACGTTGGAGACCGCCGTGGACGAGGAAGCGCGACATGTGCGACCGGGCCAGAGCGTGCCGCGGAGACCGTCATCGGCTATCGGGCGGGCTGCTGGGGACATGGGGAGCACAGAGATCTCGGAGGCTGCAGAGAGCAGGGAGAGTGCGGCCAGGGCTCGTCAGTCTGTGGCGCGATTGCCTTCTCTTCCTGGAGCGATGGAGCCGA
Source organism: Bryocella sp. (assembly GCF_058498515.1). Lineage (NCBI taxonomy): Bacteria > Pseudomonadati > Acidobacteriota > Terriglobia > Terriglobales > Acidobacteriaceae > Bryocella > Bryocella sp. The sequence goes on along the minus strand of NZ_JBMHYI010000011.1, from coordinate 86,195 downwards.
CGGAGACGCCTCTCGAGGCACATGCTCGTGATGCTCAAGCGAGGGGCGATCACGAACACGAAGAGACTGTGAGCTTCCTTGAGGAAGAATCAGCGCGGCCGGGCAGGATGGAACGAGCAGCGGCTGCGGTTCCTCAGAGGGTAGAGGGCTTGAGTGTCACTGCCGACCTGCCGGAGCGGCGGGGGGAACGACGAATTACTCCAGAACAGCGGAGTGAAGCCCGAGTTACTTCGGAGCGGGTGGAGCTTGCTTCGCCGCTTGAGCCTGGAGTGGAGCGGTCTCGCGATGAGGGTGAGCGGGGACGGAATCGTCAACAGGAGGCGAGGCCTGCTCCTCCGCCTGTGACGTTGAAGGAGATTCTGGCGGTGATGGCGGAGCGGCAGCGCGAGTTGGACGCGCAACAGGCGAGGGAGCCGCAGACACGCGAGCGGAGGGAGATAGAGCCCGGTCTCCGGCAGCGAGCGTCGGAGTTCGAGTTACAGAAGCCACGGGCTGCAAGCCAGGAGCGTGAGGTTCGCAGCCGGCTGGATGAGGGGGCGCGCGAGGTGAGCCTGAACATCGGATCTATCGTGGTGCGGGTCGAGCCTGAGCCGGTGGCACCACCCAGACCGGCAACTCCGCCGCCCCAAGCCAAGGCCTATTCGGCGCCTGAGACGAGTAACTTCTGGGCTCGCAGCTTTCTTGATCGATAGAGGGGAACCCAGGTGTCGTTGGCGGATACAGGATTGGCCGTTGGCTCGGTGAGCCGCTTCTTGACGCAACTGCTGACGACTGCCTTGACCAATGCGCCGTATAACCCGCTGATCACGGTGCAGCGGCCGCAGCAGGATCCGCCGACGGGATCGGCGGTAGCGCAGGGGCGTTTGAACCTGTTTCTGTACGAGGTGGAGATCGACGCAGCCATGCGAAACGTGCAGCTCACTCCCGGAGTGCCTGCTCCCTTGTGGGTAGTGCTGCGGTATGTGCTGACGGCGTTCGATACCTCGGGCGAGAGCGATACGGCGGAGAGCCACGACATCCTGGGGATGGGGATGCAGGTGCTGACGGGGCTGAATGATCTGCTGCCCGACGTTGGCCTGTACAACGCGCTGACGAGTAATCCTGAGCCGCTGAAGCTGACGTTTGACCAGGGCACGCCGGATTTGCTTTCCAGGCTGATGCAGGGGCCGGATGATAAGTACCGGTGCTCGGTGCCTTTTCAGATTCGGCCGGTGCTGATCGCGCAGCCGGTGCCACCGGTGAACCTGCAGCTGGTGGGCATCAACTATCTGCTGGGAACGACGATTGGCGCGCAGGGTATCCAGAATTTTGTTCTGCCCACGCTGGGACCGCATTTGGAGAGCGCGCAGCCAGCGGCGGTGCAGGTGGGAGACACGCTGGTGCTCAGCGGAGGCGCGCTTAACTCGCCTGGGCTGACGGTGCTGTTTGGAAGCGCGACGCTGACCCCGACGATGCAGCAGGAGCAGCAGCTGGCGGTGGTGATTGCGGGCCTCGATCCATCGACGATGTCTGCCGGCAACGTGACGGTGACGATTGTGCAGTTGCTGGCGAATGGCTTGTCGATCAGCAGCGAGGCGACCAGCGTTGCGCTGACGCCGACGGTGAATGCGATGACCGCGGTCTCGCTGGCGGCGGTGTCTGCGACGAATCCGAATGTGTATGGAACGATCCACCTGAGTGGCGTGCTGTTGGGTGGGCCTAACGATTATGTGGAGTTCGCGCTGGTACAGAGTGGCGTGGTGGCGTTGTTGCTCGATGGGGGAGATCCGTCGTTTACGCCACCTGCGGACCAGACAGCGCAGCAGTTCGCGATCCCGGTGGCCAGCGCGGTGGCTCCAGGTTTGTACTACGTCATCTTCCGGGTGAACGGACAACAGGCGAGGCAGCCCTTCACGCTGAACATGGTGACGCCATGAAGGGGACGCAGCACAACGCGGAGCTGATGACGTCGCTGACGGAGGGCATGTGGTCAAGCGATCGATTCACGGGGCAGTGGCTGGAACAGGCTGTGCTGCGGATGCGGCGCGAGCTTTGCTGGCTGTGGCGCCACCATCAGCCGGCAGACCGGATTGCGGATTCGATCGAACGCAGCGCAACTGGTAAGCAGCGGCAGGAGTTTTTTGCGCAGGATGAGACGGCGCATTTTCTCGACGGGAAGATTCGAGGCAACAAGCCGAGGGCGCGCAGCCGCAACGCCAAGCGCGCGACGCTGGGTTGGTTGGCCGAGGAGCTGACCCTGTCGCATGCGGAGATCTTCGTCGTGGCGCTGGCGCTGGCTGCGACGCGGGATGCTGCCGTTGGCAACATGATCGCCGTGCTGCAGGGAGACACGCGCCGCACATTGCCTACGCTGGGCCTGGCGCAGTGGTTATGGGATCAGCCAGCGGCCCTGCTGCCGCTGCTTTCGCCGACGCATCGTCTGTACAGCCTGGGCGTTCTGCAGCGTGGAGAGGCAATCGCCGGCGATGAGTGGAGTGTGCCGATCTCCATGCTGTCGGTGGTGGCGCTGGCGATGGAGGGTCATCTGGAGCCGCTGCCGCCGGAACTGCAGTGCATCGCTGCGGGTGGGAAAGACGATGCGGATGAGGCGATGCCGTTCGATACCGAGCTGCTCGCGCGGCGCATGTGTGGGCTGCCGCGGGCGCTGGAGGTGGTGCCTGTCTCGCTGCCATTTTTGCCGGAGGCGCTGGATGCGGAGCGGGCTCGGGTGGTGCTGAAGAAGATCGCCAGTGTGACCGGGCGCAGGATCCTGGCGATCCGGGAGAATGTGCAGGTGACTTCCGCGATCCTGGAAGGAGCAGGGAGTTATTGCTGGTTGAGCGGGGCGGATTTGTTGTTGCCATCGCGTGCGTTGGGCAGTGAGGCGCAGTGGCAGATGGCCCTGCTGCCGTTTCCTATTTATGCGTTTGCGGCGGCTCACGAGGAGAGCAGTCAAGGCTCCGCGAAGCTGCTGCCTGCGCTGCGGATTCTTCCGCTGAGTTACACGGAGCGCGTGGCGGTGTGGGAGGCGGAGCTTGCGCGGCGCGGGATGACGGTCGACAAGGAAGTGATCGCGGAGGTCTCGTATCGCTTTCGGCTGGATGCGGTGTCGATCGAGGAGGTGGTTGGTGCGCTCAGTCTCACGCAGCAGGCGCTGACGCAGCAGCACGTTCTGGAGGCCTGTTATCAGCAGGTCGGTGTGCACATTGGCGGGCAGGCGACGTTGATTGAGCCACGCTTTGTTGCGGAGGACCTGGTGCTGGATGCAGAGCGTTCGACGCAGTTCCAGCAGCTGCTGGCGGCGGCGCGCACGGTGTCGCAGGTCCATGCGGAGTGGGGCACGGGCAAGGCGTGGGGCGAGGCCGGGATCTCCGCGTTGTTCGCCGGGCCTTCCGGCACGGGCAAGACGATGGCGGCGGAGGTGCTGGCTGCCGAGCTGCGGCTGCCGTTGTATCGCGTGGACCTGTCGCAGGTGGTGAACAAGTACATCGGCGAGACGGAGAAGAACCTGCGGCGGCTCTTCGACGCGGCGGAGCAGGCGGACCTGCTGCTGTTCTTCGATGAGGCGGATGCGCTCTTCGGTCAGCGGACGCAGGTGCGCAACTCGAATGACCGCTTTGCGAACCTCGAGGTGAGTTATCTGCTGCAGCGCATGGAGAGCTTCCGCGGCATGGCGATCCTGGCCACGAATCGGAAGAAGGATTTGGATGAAGCGTTCCTGCGCAGGCTGCGGTATGTGATCGAGTTTCCGCTGCCGGGAGAGAAGGAGCGGAGCAGCATCTGGCAGCGATCGATACCTCCTCAGGTGGCGGTCGGGGATCTCGACTTTGCGTTGCTGGCGCGAGAGTTTGCGATCCCTGGCGGGAATATCCGGTCGATCGTGCTGAACGCGTGTCTGCAGGCGGCTGCGCGCAGCAAGCAGCCAGAACTCGATATGCCAACGGTTTTGTCCGCGGTGGAACGCGAGTTCGACAAGATGGGGCGGCCGTTCACGCTGGCGCAGAAGAGCCAGTGGCAGGCCCTGAACGGAGGCGCTCTGCGATGACGCGAGAGATCCAGATTGAGCGGATGGAGCTGACGCTGCCGCGTACCGTTGCGGCGGCACAGAGCCGAGCAGCGGCGGAGACGTTTGCGAACGAGGTGGCGCGGCAGCTGGCCAAGGGACTCGCGGCAGGAGAGCACGCGGCTGCGGGTCTGCCGCCATTGGGCACGATCCATGCGAGGGTGCCGGCGGCCAGGTCCAGCGCCGAGCAGATTGCGCAGGCGGTGCAGAAATCGATCGTGCGGCGCATTGGGTCTATGTCGCAGAAGGGAAGGCGATAACGATGCCTACCCCGATGCTTGGCGCGCTGGTGGAGTACGGAACGGACTTCCTGGGGCCGATTCCGAACGTGGTCATCTTCCAGTTCAATCCGGAGACGATGACGCGGACGATTACGATTCCTCCGCGTGCGGTGGATGCGACGCAACGGGAGACGAGCCAGGCGGGCGAGCCGCCGTACGAGCGGTTCACGATCACGGCGAGCTTCAGCGCGGCGGACCAGCGCAACAGCTCGAACCCGATCGGGATTCTGTTCGGCGTGGGGCCGCAGCTCGCGGCGCTGGAGGCGATGGTGTATCCGGTGCAGACGCCGGGCGGGCTGATCGGTGCGGCGATCGATGCGATTGGGTCGTTGCTTGGATCGTCGAGTCCACCGCCGACGCAGCCGATACCGCGCCAGCAGACGCCGCGCATTTTGTTCATCTGGGGCCTGACGCGCATTGTGCCGGTGATTATCGAGTCGATGACGATCACCGAATTGATTTATGACGGGATGCTCAATCCGTTGGAGGCGCAGGTCTCGATTGGGCTCGCGATCATTACGCCGTGCTCGTGCTGCGGCGACACGATCGGGCAAGGTGCGCTGGCGTATACGCAGATGGCGCAGGACACGATGGCGACGATCAACCTGGTCAACAGCGCGATGTTGATTACGCACCTGATTCCGTTCTAGGAGAGCTGACTATGTTTCTCAACACGTCACGATATGCCAAGACGCCGCAGGTGCAGTTAACGCTGGCCAATGGCACGCAGATTTCGGCGGTGCAACTGCGCACGATTCCGGCGACCAGCGGGGACGTGACGCCGATTACTTCCAATGATCGGCTCGATGTGATGGCGGACCGTAAGTACGGCGATGCGACGCGGTACTGGCACATCGCGGATGCGAACCCGGCGCTGGACTCGAATGACCTCTTCGAGCAGTGGCTGGCGAACGATCAGAACGCGCAGCAGCTCACGATTGCGGTGCCGGAGACCTAGGATGGGATGCGCTCAGTACCGGCTCTATCTCAACTCGACGCCAGCCACGGCGGACCAACTGGCGCGCTTTGAGGACATCACGATCGAGCAGCAGATGGACATCGCGACGGAGGCGAAGTTCCAGGTGCCGCTGTGCATGGATACGACGGGCATGTGGGATGGCGAGACCGACGCGTTCCTGGAAGGGATGAGCCGCATCCGGCTGGAGCTGCAGCTGCAGAGCGGGCCTTGGGTTCCGCTGATCGATGGAACGATCACCAATGTGCAGGCGGCGATGTTCAACGAGCCGGGCAAAAGCATGCTGACGCTGGTGGTGACGGACGACACGTTCTACCTGCATCGGGACGAATCGGTGTCCAGCTTCCAAGGGCAGTCGGATGATCAGATTGCGTCGCAGATCTTCAATGAGGTGAGCCAGATTTCGTCGACGGATGTGGACCCTGTGCCGTCACCGTCGAACCCGGGCTTCAACACGACGGTGCTGCGGGGCACACAGATGGAGTTGTTGAAACAGCTTGCACAACGGCAGCACATGCACGTGTACGTGACGCCCGGGGATACACCGGGGCAGAGCGTGGGCTGCTTCAAGCTTGATCCCGATCCGAACAAGGACTTCGGCCTCGCTCCGATGGTGCTGGTGGGCAGCGGGCAGAACATCTTCCGGTTCCAGAGCGATTCGGCCTCCGGGCAGACGGCGACGTACAGCTCCGGCCAGGTGAACCTGAACGACTCGAGCAAGGACACGCGCACGGCCGACCCGAGCGATATCTCGATGCAGGGAACGACGCCGCCACCGGGGAACTCGGTGAAACGGCTGCTGCCGCCGGGGCAGCCGGATGCGCTGTCGCTGGCGCGGGCGGTGCAGGCGGCGTCGGAGCGCGCGGCGTATGCGCTGAAGGCTCATGGCGAGGTGATGAAGGATACGTATAGCTCGATCCTGCAGCCCTACCAGAATGTGCAGGTGGTGGGGATCAATGGATCGCTGAGTGGTTTGTGGCTGATTCAACAGGTGACGCACACCCTGACGCGCAACAGCTATGGGCAGACGTTCCGCGTCATTCGCAATGCACAGTCGGCGGGGACGAACAGCCCCGCGCCGCAAGTTCCGGCAGGAGTTTTCTAAGCGATGGATCCCCAGGCAGAGCAGACACTGCAACAAACCGCGCAAGACCGCCGCACACGTTTCTTTGGGAAGTACCGCGGGACGGTGCTTGACGCCTTGACGGGCAGCGACCTCGGCAAGCTGAGCGTGTCGGTGCCGGATGTGCTCGCCGACCAGGCGGCGACGGCGTGGCCGTGCGTTCCGTTCGCCGGCCCGAAGCATGGGTTCGTCGCGATTCCGGAGGTGGGTGACGGCGTCTGGGTGGAATTCGAGAGCGGCAATCCGGCGCAGCCTGTGTGGACGGGCTGCTGGTGGGCTGCAGGCGATGTGCCTACCGCGGCCGACACGACAGTGCGGGCTTGGATCACCAGTGGCGGACTGCAGTTGTTGCTGGATGACAAGCAGAACCAGATCTCGCTGGTGCATCCTTCGGGGCCGTCGATCGTGATGACGGCGGATGGGATTACGTTGCAGGCGGGAACGGCGAAGGTGACGTTAGATGCCCAGGGCATTGGCATTACGGGCAACGTGAAGGTGGGGTCCTGATGCCTCCCGTGCTGACCACCGCGAGCCAGGCCCAGTGCATGCACGGAGGGATGGTGATGCTGACGACGTCGAACTCCGTGTTGATGGCGGGAGGCGCGCCGGTGCTGCTGCAGACGGACATCCATACGGTGGCGGGGTGCCCGTTCACGGTGGGGGTGGTGTATATGCCGTGCGTCACGGTGCAGTGGCAGGCCGCGGCGACGTCGCTGATGGTGAATGGTGCGGGGGTGCTGACGGCGACCAGCATCGGGGAATGCTTGAATGCGGCGGGCGCGCCACAGGGCATCGCGATTGTGAGCGGCGCCGCGCCCTCGCTGGAGGCGATATGAGCGGCGTGGCGCGGCATCTCGCATTTCCGTTCGGCATCGGCGGCGATGGCCGGACGCTATCTCCGCCGACGCTGGCGGACCAGGTGTTGCAGGAGTTGCAACAGCTGGTGCTGACGAGTCCGGGAGAGCGGTTGTTTCTTCCGGAGTTTGGCGGAGGCGCGACGCGGCTGCTGTTTGAGTCGATTGACGAACACACGGCGTCGCTGGCGCAGGCGACGCTGACGCAGGCGATTCAGAACTGGCTGGCGACGCGCGTGAATTTGCAGAGCCTCAAGGTCGCGACGTCGGGAACGACGATCTCGATCACCATTACGTACCAGGTGGCGGGAAGCACGGAGACCGCACAGGCGGTCTTCCAGAGGAGCGGCTCATGAGCACCGTCCTCTACGATTCGTCGGCGCTGGCGGCGCGTTCGCGGGTGCTTGGTTCGTTGAACGGCATCGACTTCGGTGTGATGCAACTCGACTCTGCGAGTCCGCCGCAGTACGGCGTGCTGGAGCTGCACTTCTTCAACGATAACCATCTTGACGATCTGGTTGCTGCGGCTGCATCGCCGGGCGCGTCGACTACGCTGCTACCCATTACTGGTGGAGACCGAATTCTGGCGGGGGCGCTATCGGGGCAGGTGCAGGTTACGAAGATCGTGCATACGGGGTCGCAGGTGCTGGCGGTGACGCTTGCGCCAGTGGGGGATTACAGCCGGTACACGCTGACGATTGATTCGCCGGGAGCGACGCCGTGGATCGATCCTATCTTCTCGCAGTTTATTTTTCGCTTCCGGCCGGGCTGCTTCAGCAGTAACTGCACGCCGGCGCCGAGTTATGCGGCGGCGGTGGTGGAGCCGGCGATCGATTACCTGGCGAAGGACTATGCGTCGTTCCGGCATACGATCATTGCCGCGATGATGCAGCGAGTTCCGGGCTGGCAGCCAACGTCGGAGGCGTCGCTGGATGTGGTGCTGCTCGACCTGTTCAGCGCTGCGGCGGATGAGTTGAGTAACTACCAGGATCGCGTGATGCAGGAGGCGTATTGGACCACGGCTACGAAGCGTATCTCGCTGCGTCGCCATGCTCGGCTGATGGATTATGCGATCAACGAAGGCAACCAGGCGAGCACGGTGCTTGCGCTGAATTTTCCTGGTACCGCACAGTACCTTGTCCCGGATACGGCGAGTTTTGCGGTAGCGGGGCAGCCGCCAATGATGGCGTGGAGCGGCGCGAACCCCGCGGCGTCGACCTCGGTTGCGTTTGTAACTTCAGGGGCGCAGACGGTTTCAGGGCTCTTCAGCAGCGTGTCTCTTTACACGTGGAGCGATGCGATTCCCTCGCTGGCGATGGGCGCGACGCAGGCGGACCTGGCGTTTCCCACGGTTGCTGCGGCGCAGCTTGCGCAGACGCTGATTGCGAATGGAAGTATCCCGCGGTTGCTGATCGAGGAGTGGCTCAATCCTGCGACGGGGATGGCGGCGGATCGGAATCCGCAGAAGCGGCAGATCCTTAGGCTGACGGGCGCAACGCTGCTGACGGATCCGCTGACCAACGATCCTGTAGTGCGTGTGACGTGGCAGCCGCAGGATGGGCTGCTGTTTCCGTATTGCTTCGTCGTGTTTCTGAATGGCGTTCGGGTTCCTGGTGTATCGCTGTTTCACGGCAACCTGTTGAACATGGTGCAGGGAACGCCGCAGACGTTCTATTACGTTGCGCCCGGCGTGCCGCTGACGACGTCGACTTATCACTTCCAGATTAATGCTGCGGGCGCTGCGGAATGCCGGCTGCCTCCGGCGTTTCCTGTGCTCTGGACGAAGACGACGCCGGGAGGCTATGAGAACTCTGTCAGCACGGTGAGCATTACGTCGACGGATGCCAGCGGGACGATGCGATGGGCGGAGCAGCCCGATCTCATTCACAGCGAGAGCAGCGATCGGCACTTCGTGGTGGAGACGGATGAGAGCCTTCGCACGCTGGTGCGCTTTGGAGATGGCACGAATGGCATGGAGTTGCCGGACGACGCGACGGTGACCATCAATTGGCTGAGTGGGTACGGGCCGGATGGGAATATCGGGCAAGACTCGATCGTGAACCTTACGGCACCGGGCATGCCAAACCTTTCGCTGGGGACGGTGTGGAATCCATTGGATGTGACGGATGGCCTCGCGCCGGAATCGCCGGATGTGATTCGCCGGCGCGTTCCAGAGGCGTTTCTCTATCAGCAGTCGCGCGCGGTGACGCTGGCTGATTATGTGGCCCGTGCGGAGGAGGTTGCCGGAGTGGCGCAGGCGGCGGCGTTCTATCAGTGGACGGGAAGCTGGCGTACGGTTCGCGTGGTGGTTGATCCCGAGGGAACGACCACGTTGAGCGCGGCGTTGCGCAGCGCGGTGGAGCAGCAGGTTGACGCGGTGCACCTGATCGGTGAAGACGTGGAGGTGCGCGCGCCGGACTATGTGCCGCTGACGATCACGGTGGTGGTGTGTCTCTCGAGCGAGTTCTGGATTGACGATGTGTCGCCGGAGATCGATGAGGCGTTCGCGAACGGCTACACCTCGAGCGGCGCGATGGCGTTCTTCCATCCCGATAACTGGAGCTTCGGTCAGTCGCTGTATGCGAGCCAGATCGAAGGCGTTCTTGCGGGCATTCCAGGAGTGGAGCATGTGGTGTCGATCGAGATGGCGCGGTGGTGGAACCAGAGCGTGCAATCGGGCACGATGATCGCGATTGCGCCGCAGGAGATCGTGCTGGTGAGCAATGATCCGAGCCGTCTCGAGGAAGGAACCATCACGTTCAGCTACCAGGGGGGACGGCAATGAGCAGCCCTTGCGTCACTCCGCTGAACTTTCCGGCGACGATCACGAACCGGCCATCGTTGCCGCGGATTCAGTACCGCATCGGGCAGTATTCGGATTTCCGTACGCAGTTATTGCGCAGCCTGGATACGTCGCCGCTGTTGTTGAACTGGACGCATCGCGAGGCGGACGATCCGGGCATTGCGCTGCTCGAAGGTGCGGCGATCCTGGGAGACATCCTGACGTTTTGCCAGGAGCTCTATGCGAACGAGGCATGGCTGCGTACGGCGACCTGGCCGCAGAGCATTGCATCGCTGGTGCGTTTGATCGGCTACCGTGCGGCGCCGGGGCTGGGCGGCACGGGGTATGTGTGTTTCGAGATCATGGGTAACTCGTCGGCCACGGTGCCGGCGGGGTTTCCATTCAGCGCGCAGATCGTAGGGATGAGCGCGCCGGCTAACTTCGAGACGGCTGAGAGTCTGCTGGCGATTCCTGCACTCGGGCGGATGTCGCTGTATCAGCCTTCCAGCGTGCCGGGGATCTATGCGGGTGCGAGTGTCTTCGGGGCGGAGGCGACGGACCTGGCAAGCGCCAACGTCACGCTGAAGGTGAATGACCGGCTGATGCTGGTGAATAACTCGGATAACTCGAAGCGGCAGATTGCGGTGGTGCAGAGCCTGGCCACGGTGCTCGATCAGACCGTGATTACGATTGCCGGGACGTGGCAGGGGGGCGACCTGAGTGGCGCGACGATGTCGGCTTACAAGCTGGGCAGAACGTTCCGCGCGTTTGGGTATAACGCGCCGGCGAACAGCTTCAGCCTGGGCAGTGGCAACACGCTGCAGAGCACGGCGGTGGACACGACGATGAGCTTCGCGGATATCCTTGACGGCTTTCCATTGGAGCGGCAGGTCGACGATCTCTCGGCCGGCATCACGATGCTGCTCGACCTTACGGTGACTGATCCGTTCCTCTCCAAGACCTTCAACTCTTTCAGCAGCGCGACGGCGCTTACGGTGAAGAGCGACACGGACTCTGTCGGACCGCTGCAGGGCGGAATCACTCGTGTGGGGTTTCAGCAGAGCGGCCAGGCGAGTTGGGCTCATGTGCTGCAGGAGCTGGAGTCGGTGGATCGTCGCACGGCTGTCTGCTATGAGGTTGTGGGCGGCGTGTTCCCAGTTAGCGGGGTGCGGCAGTTGATCAGCGGCACGGATGGCAGCGAGCTGGATTACTTTGGCGATGGGGTGAGTTACCAGGCGCTGGATGGACGCACCGTGCAGATTGTTGCGCCGAACCCGGACGATACCGCGGCGCGCGTGGAAGAGAAGACCGTGAGCATCGACCCGAACGCGGTGGGCGATGTGGCGACGATTGCGGTGAGGCGGCTCTCGCTGGATTCGCCGTTGACGCAGTTTCAGCTCAGCGACTTTCCATTGTCGAATCCGCAGATCGTGGTGTTTGGCAACGTCGCGGCGATGACGCAGGGGAAGACGCAGGCCAGCGTCATCCTCGGCAATGGCGACGCTCGCCAGACGTACCAAAGCTTCCAGCTTCCGAAGTCGCCGCTGACGTGGATTGAGGATGAAGCGTTGACGCCGCCGCGCGCGCCGCAGGTGACGATTCTGGTCAACCAGGTGGCGTGGACGCAGATGGACTCGCTGTTTGGGAGCGGACCGAACGATCAGGTGTATATCCTGCGCGAGGATGCCTTTGGCAATACGTGGGTGAGCTTTGGCGATGGCGTCAACGGGGCCACGCTGCCTTCGGGCGTGGGCAACGTGACGGCAACGTATCGTGTGGGCAATGCGGCGAATGGGTGGAGGCAGTCAGGCGCGAAGCCGCAGGCCAATGGCCGCGTTCCCAATCTCACCAATCTGCGGCTCTATGACGAGGTGACGGGCGGGACGGCGGATGAAGAGGCGAGCCACATGCAGCAGGCTGCGCCGGGCCGGGTGCTGGAGCTGGGAAGGATCGTCAGCCTGAGCGACTTCGAGGCGGAGGCGCTGACGATCAATGGTGTCGAAAAAGCTCTTGCTGCGTGGGACACGGACGAGAGCATACCGCTGCTGACGCTGACGGTGTTGATGTCGGACGATACGCCGGCGCAACTTAGCTCGGTGCAGTCGGCGATCAGTCTGGCGAATGTGGCTCGCGGCGCCAACCGGTGCCCGGTGCTGGTGCAGGACGCGAGCCTGGACTATGTGTATCTTGCGGTCACGATCGGTTTGGTGAGTGGATATCAGGCTGTGCCAGTGACAGCCAGCATTGCGACGGCGCTTGGCGTGTTGCCGAGCGATGGCAGTGTGGCTCCGACTGGCGGGTTGTTCTCGGTCGAGCAGCGATCGCTGGGGCAGGAGGAGTATGCGAGCCGCATCCAAGGGACGATCCAGAACGTTGCGGGAGTCGCGTGGGCTGTGGTGACGGCGCTGGGAGAGCTGGGCACGGCGAGCGATCCTTCCACGTTGCTGATGCCAGCTTCGCCTGGGCTGGCGACGACGATCGCGTGCGCCAATAATCGCGTGCTTGCGTTGTATGCTGCGCAATTTGCTGTTGCCGCAGGTGCCGCATGAGTACGCCGACTGTTCCTCTGTATAGCCGGCTGCCAGAGATCTATCGTCTGCGCGACAGCCAGCAGACGCCGCCGGGTCAGTTGCAGGCTTATCTTGCACTGGTCGAAGAAGTCTTCGGGGACATTCATGACAACATCGGGGAGCTGTATCGCAATTTCTTTATCGAGACCTGCAGCCCGTGGGTGATTCCTTACCTCGGCGACCTGCTCGGGGTCTCGCCACTTGCCGGCGAGACGTGGACGCTGCGCGCGGATGTAGCCGACACGATCGAGCTGCGGCGCATGAAGGGGACGATTCATGCGATCGAGCTGCTGGCGTATGACCTGACGGGATGGGCAGCGCACTGCGTGGAGCTGCGCGAGATCCTCACGTGGCATCAGCACCTGAATCATCAGCGGCCGGATTTGCAAACGACGCTGCCGTATCTTGCGGGAGTCGCGCGCGGCGGGACCGTCGCGATCAAAGACCCGGCGCTGCTGAGCCTGCTGGGCACGCCGTTCGATCCGTTTGCGCATTATCCGGACTTGAAGGCGATCTCGCTCGGCACGCTGCGGCCGAACCTGCCATCGCTGGCGATCTTTCTGTGGAGGCTGCAGGCGTACCAGGCTCCGGTTTCGATGCCGGTAGCGCGAGGCCAGGAGGCGCTTGCGCCGACCGCAGCGGCGGGAGCGAAGTTCGCTGCGCGATTTGCGATGGAGCCTTCAGGCAAACCGATCGTGCTGTTCAACACGTCGAGAAGCGATCCGAACGCGGTGCCGCCGGTGCTGTCTACGATCGATGAGGTTCCGGGGCCGATTCCGATGCCGCGACTTACACAGGCTTCGCCCTGGGGTGTTCCGCTGGAGTATGTGTCGGTGAATACGTGGGACGCGACGGCGATGGATCTCAACTCGGTCGATGTGACCAACGTGGGGCTGCAGTTTCATCTGCCGCAGGCGGAGTTCCCGAGTGATGTGTGGACGATTCGCGGAGCGAACCTGTGCGCGTGGGAGAACGGGTTGACGCCGGAGCTGAACAACCGCGAGATTGCGATTGATCCGCGGAATGGGCGGGTGGTCTTCGGGGTCGAGACGGCGGCGGAAGCGACGGCGCTGGAAGAGTCGATGCTGGTGACGTTTACGTATGGCGCACCCGGAGGGCCGGGAGTGCAGGCGGTGGGAGCTCAGCCTATCGACATGGATCTGCCGGCTGAATGGACTGCCGCTTCGGTGAACCGGCGAAACGTGCAACGGCTGCAGGGTCCGCTGGGGCTGCAGCATGCGCTGGACGATCTGGAGAACGCGACGGGTCCTGTTCTTGTTGCGATTGAAGACAGCCTTACGTATGACCTTGACCTTAGCGCGGTGAGCGGAGCGACGACGGAGAACGGCATCGTGACGCTGAACCTGAAGTATCCGCTGGCGATTGCGGCGGTGAATGGCAATCGTCCGTTGATTCGGTTGAAGGTGCCGCTTGCGTTCCGTCCGGCGGTGGTGACGGCTTCGGGTGGTGAGGATCAAGCGACGCTTGATGCACTGATTACGAACCTCGATGTGCGTTTGCAGGGGCTGTATCTGACGCCGGAGACGATTGGCGCCGGACCGCTGATCGCTCGCGCGGCGGTGGCGACGTTGGAGATCAGTGGATGCACGCTCGACCCGGGGTCTACGCAGGAATTGAATGGGACGGTGGGGCCGATGATCACGGCGATGACACTCGATGCGGACTTCGGCTTCACGGCGGGTTCTGATGACTACGACAACTTCAATGTGACGCCGCAGATTGTGATTGGGCAATCCATCACTGGGCCTCTGTTGATGGAGGCGGCGTACCAGCTGACGGTGCAGGGTTCGATCGTCGATGCCGGAGCGCCGCCGGGCGTGAGCGGATCGACGGCGATTGCTATTGGCTCGGCACAGGATCCAATCAACGGCTATGGGTCGCCGCTCTCGTTCCAGCAAAGTACGTTTCTGGGGAGTTTGCGGGTGCGGAGTGCGAGCGGTTCCGGCGGCATCTTCTGTCATGCGCTCGAGGCGTGGAACAACCAGGTGGGATGCATCCGCCAGTCTTCGTTTGCGGGCGAGACCAACCGGTTGCCGCAGAACTTTGCTTGCGTCACGGGCGTTGCACTGGACTTCACCGCGGACCGCTTCAACCAACCGGGCTACGCGCAGTTGACGTTCGATACGGACGAACGCGTGCTGGCGAGCGGACCGAACGACGATCAGATGGGAGCGTTCGGCCCGCTGCTCGAGGCTCATAAGTGGATCAATCTTCAAATCCGGTTGCGCGAGTATATGCCTGCCGGATCCCGCCCGGAGATCATCCCGGTCACGTAAGGAGACTCAAGATGAAGGGCGATTTTTCACGTTGGCGCGATGGGTCGGGACTGAACTTCAACGGCATCCTGCCGCAACAGGGCAAGGTGTTGCTGGATAGCGACGGCATTGCGCAGACCATGATCGAGAACGACTGGCGCAACACGGCGGCGCGCGACTTTGTGGGTGACATGGCGGGCGTGCCGTCGACGAACCCCGAGAGCTTCGCGATCAGCGCCGCTTCGTGGGCCAATGACAAGGTGGTGCTGACGGTAGATGTGGGACACCTGTGGGCGGATGGGAGGTTGGTGCGGTTGCATGGCGGCTCCGGCTCCAAGGTGCAGCGCGAGGCCACGTGGCTGCAGCCGCCGCTGGTTGCGAATGCTGCGGACGGAACGGTAGCGGATGGAACGATGGATGCCGTTGTGCTGGAGGTGTGGCAGCAGGCGGTGAGCGGCTTCCAGATGCCGAATGAACTGATCGAGCCTGCGCTGGGTGGCCCCGATACGGCGGAGCGGCTGCAGACTGCTTTCGCGTTCCGGCTGGCGCGCCTCAACGCGGGCGAGACGTGCTCGTCGCTGCACTACGATGAGAGCGGGCGGGGAACGTTGACGGCATCGCTGGTTCCGCCGATCACTGTTTCGGGGGATTGCCCGACGGTGGGCTCGGGAGGGTACAGCGGGTTCGAGCATCAGCTGTACCGCATCGAGGTCGCGAATGTTAACTCGGGTGACGCGAGCCAGTTCAAGTGGTCGCGCATCAATGGCGGCCTGGTGGGTCGGGGAACGTTCAATGCCGTCGATCAGACGATTGCGATTACGGCGAACCTGCCGGCAATTACAGGCGTCAACCAGTCGAGCTTCTATCTCGAGATAGAGACTTACTCGGAGGAGTTTGGATTTACGCAGGTGACGCTGGGCGCTCCGGCAACGCTTACCGGAGCTACGCTGCAGTGCTCGGCTGCAATGTTCGGGCAGTTCCCGGGGAGTACGGGCACGGTCTTCTTTCGGCTGTGGGATGGGATCTCGCCGGTGGCTAACTTTCCCGTGCAAGCGAGTCCGGTGCAGTTGGAGAACGGCATCCTGCTGCAGTTCGAGGCCGATGGCGCAGGGAAGTATCTGCCGGGCGACTACTGGATGTTTCCGGTGCGCGCGCAGGGCGTCAGCAATCCGCAGACGCTGATCAACGCGGCGAAGCCACAGGGCATCGTGTATACGCGCGTGCCGCTTGCTGAGATCACGTGGGCGAGCTCGGGCAGCGGGACGTGGAAGGCTGGCACGATCGAAGACTGCCGGGCTATTATTCAGCCGCTGACGGAGCGTGCAGGGTGCTGCACGTGCACGGTGGGCGATGGCGTCGAAAGCTTCGGTCAGTTTACGTCGATCCAGAAGGCAATTGATTCGCTGCCCAAAGGCGTTGGCGGTGAAGTGTGTCTGCTTCCTGGACGGTTCTTCGAGAATGTAAGCATCAAGGGGCGCAAGGACATCGTCATCCACGGGTGTGGATGGCAGACGCGTGTGGCGTCAGTAGAGCTTGCTCCTAACTTTTCGGGGACGCCGACAGCGGCTTACGATGGCACTGCGGCGATGCAGGCGGTCTTCAAGGTATCGCGCTCCGAGCACATCAAGTTCGAGTCCTTTGTTGTGGAGGCGGGGACAAATGAGGCGGGGATTGCCATCGATGGTGATGGCGCGCTGTTTCATCCGCAAGCAGTGTCCCAACAAGGAGAGAACGAAGTCAGGATTGACATTCCTCGAGCGGGGGCCGTCGACATCACCATCGGCGGCATGTTCTTCGTGGCGTCTACGCTACCTGCTGTCATCGCCAACCAGGTGCAGGTGCTTCGGATTGAAGGCAGCCGCATCGGAGCGGTGGATGTGCGCAGTGTGTGGTCGTCCGTGTATGTGAGCGGCACCGAGCTTCGCATCGAGGGCAATTGGATTGGCGTGTGGAATGAGGCCAATCTTGGTGAATGCCCTACGAGCGTGGTGAAGGACCTGTTCGCTGGGCAGGGGAGTGGCGCAGGCGGTGGATCGTCCTCGGTGGCCGTGGGGACACATCCTGGCGGCATTCAGGTGGCAGGATGGTCGACCGATGTGTACCTCCTCGAGAACGAGATTCAAGGTGGGGGCGGCAATGGGATTACTCTCGGCAGCATAGCTGTGCTGGATGCCAACGGCAACAACACCGGCGGCTTGAACGGTGTGACGTTCGGCGTTGGAGACTGCTGCACATGGACCCTGCAGCAACCAGGGACGACGACTTCGGGAGAGACGATTGTCTCTGGCGGACCGCTGGCGAACATTCATATTCATCGCAACCGGCTGCGCACGTTGGGGCTTTGCGGCATTGGGCCGGTGGGCTTCTTCAACCTGGTCGAGACGCTAGAGGTCATCACGATCGATGGGCTGACGATTACAGAGAATGCGATCTCGAACACGCTGCGGAAAGACCTGGCGTCGATGAGTGCGATTGAGAGCTTGAGCCTGGGCTACGGCGCGATCTGCGTGCCTGACGTGATGAACCTCATCGTTCGCGACAACGCGATTACCGACACGGGGGCGAGTCCGCGCGCGAATGTCTGCGGCATCTTTGTGCTTCACGGTGAGATGGTGGAGATCAGCCGCAACCAGGTGATCGAAACGAGGGACTGGGCGGAGGCCGATGAAGAGGCGGTGACGGTCACCAACGCGGGTGGCATCGTGATCCTGTATGTCACGCCGCCGGCTTTCAAGGCGGTGATCCTTTCGATGATCTGGGACAGCTCCGGCGGCACTTCCACTGCTGCCACGGATGAGTTGGCCAATCCACTGTATGAGCCGGGTTTGCCTGCCCTGCGCGTCGAAGAGAATGTGGTGCGTATCGCGATTGGGTACTCGATGTTTGCGATTGGTACGGGGCCGTTTCACTTCTCGGGAAATCACTTCTCGACCGGAGGCACGATTCAGGACACGGGGCTACAGGTTGCGCAAGCGGTACTGATCGTCAACATGGGCACGCCGCTCGAATTCATCGCGCCACCGAGTTCGAACGACACCGAGTATCAGGATCCGCTGTTCGGCGCGCGCGATGCGTTTGCGAATGTCTCCAGCGGAGCGACTGTGTTTACGGGTAACATCTGCCAGCTCGAGGCGCGCGCGGGTGGTGAGACGGAGCTGGCGTCGGTGTTGGTCTACACGCTCGATCACCTCATCTTCTCCAACAACCATTGCTGGCTGGATAGCAGCACGGGCAGCGCACTCGCTGACGTGATCCTTGTCGGCTTCACGGCGAATGTCACCTCGAACCGATTCCAGGAGGCGTGGGGCTCGGTGCTGCTGTCCGGCTTCGTGTTTGCGCTGCTGAATATTACTTCGCTGAATGTCTCGACCGCTTGCCTGCTGGTGCTTGGAGTGCAGGTGGTGAACGTGAACAACCTGACCGTGATCTCGATGGCGCCGGGTCTTTCTGAGATCTGCGCGCCATTCAAGAAATTGTCCGGTTACTAACCAGAAGAGGCGATTTCACCATGGCAACTACTGCGTCGACTGCTTCATCGACTCCTCCATCGACTGCTCCCGATCCCACGCAGGTGAAGACGCAGGTGTCGTCGAATCTCACCAGCGCGAACACGCTGGTACAGCAGCGGGTCAGCACGGCATCGCTGGTCCAGAAGGCGCGTCTTGCGCAACAGACCCGCACGGCTGCGCGACTGCAGGCTCAGTATGGTGCGAAGGATCCCGCCGTGAAGGCTGCTGTTGCGCAGGTTTCGGCAACGACGACGACGGCGTATCGATTGAGCGCGGTGCATCAGCAACTGACGGCGGCGCCTCCGAAGGTGACGGCGAATGGCTGGGCTGTGTATGGGGTGGTGAACCATGCGGACCATTCCGCGGCGGCGCGGTTTACCGTGTTCCTGGTGGACGCGAGCAAGACGTTTCAGCATCAGTATGGCTTTGCGTACACCGATGCGTCGGGCGCTTTCACCATCGACTATGCAGGCGGTGAGGCCAAGGCGGAGAGCGAGCCGGCGTTGTTCCTGGAGGTTGCGAACACGGACGCGGAGCCGGTGTACCTGGATACGACTTCGTTCACGCCGGTTGCGGGGAGTGCGCTGTATCGCACGATTTTGCTCGCGAGGGGTGACCAGGCCATCGGCGATCCGCCACCGCCCGTTCGTCGTGAAGCGCTTCCGGAGGAGTTGAAGAAAGACTGACCATGTTGAGCTTTGCGACACAAACCCGCTCCAGCGCTGGGCCTGCGTGGCACAAGCGACAGGCATCTCCTCGGTTGAGCGTGGACTCGAGCGCTGTGCCGATGGTCCGGCGCACGCCATGCCCCTGCGGCGGCGGGTGTCCGCGATGCGCGGCTGCCAGTCACAGTGAAGGCTCTGCGGAGCCCGCACCGTTGCAGAAGAAACTCGAGATTGGGGCGACTCACGATCCGCTGGAGGCGGAGGCCGATCACGTTGCGGATCAGGTGATGCGGATGGAGGCTCCTACATCTGCTTCGCATACGGAAGGGCCAGTGGTGCAACGCAAATGTGCGGCTTGCGAAGAGGAAGAAGAGACGCAGAAGGTACAGAAGAAGGGCGAGGATGATGCGCACACGGCGAGTGGGGAAGCTCCGCCGAGTGTTCACTCTGTGCTTGCCACTGCAGGGCAGCCGCTGGATCGATCGGTGCGCGAGTTCTTCGAGCCGAGATTCAATGCTGACTTCAGTAGCGTGCGCGTCCACTCCGATACACACGCGGCACGGTCGGCGCGGGAGATCCACGCGACGGCCTATGCCACCGGGGATCACATCGTGCTGGGTGCGGGGGCGTCCGCGGGCAGGTCGAACCTGATGGCGCATGAGCTGGCTCACGTGGTGCAGCAGCGCGGCCGAGGAGTGCAAGCTATTCAACGGCAGGCGAACCGGCCCGAGACCTGTGCGGAGGTGTGCGGCGAAGGCGACAACTGCAAGCAAATGCCTGGCGAACATTGCACGGACGATCAGACGAAAGCGGTCAACGCGGCTACGAAGAAGGCGGGCGAAAAGCTTGCCAAGGCGATTGACGCGTTAAGCCAGCATCCTGACTCCGCGGCGGTGGTGAAGTCGTTCCAGGATAACTACGGCTGGCATAAGGGGCTGGGCCCAAGCGATCTGCCGACGAAGGTGCTGGCGGTTTTGAACAGCTGCCTGGCTCGCATGGGAGCGAAGAATCTTTGCATCAAGTGTCCAGAGTGCGGGAGCGAGCTGGATCTTGCCATGATTCATCGGGCTCGCAAGCCAGGGGATGGCCCGGCTACACCGGAGTCTTGCCTGCAGTTCAACTGTTTCGATTTCTGTCCGGGGTATTTCGGTCTTAGCGCGCCGCAGCAGGCGCATGGCGTCCTCCACGAGTTCTTCCATCTTGTGTTGCCGCCGATTCCGACAGGATCGGAGAAGTACCGAGGCGCAACTAACTATCCGGACATTCCGCCGGTGATGCTGAAGATGCCGGATGCGTATGCATCTCTGGTGGACGATATCTCCTGAGCTTCTGAACTTCCGAGCTTATGAACTCCTGCGCAGGGTTCTCGCGTTCTCTTCGGCCCGCTACGTTTTGAGGAGTGCATTGGGATGTTTGCCAACGCGAAACGCGACACTGCAACCGGAGGGCGAGAGGGCAGCGAACGCCGGCACTCCACGGGCGAGTCGCAGGCGCCTTCCAACACTGCGCTGCGCAAGCCGTGTCCCTGCGGTGGAGGATGCCCGCGTTGCGCACGGGGACCGGCTCAGCAAGCGGTGGTGGGCAAGATGGAACGCGCGTTCGGCACATCCTTTGCCGACGTGGAACTGCGGACCGATACCGAAGCGGGTAGCCGCGCGCGGTCGCTTGGTGCACGCGCTTATACGGATGGGACGGAGATAGGGTTTGCTCCGGATGTGTTTCGTCCAGAGACGCCGCAAGGCCTGTTCACCATTGCGCATGAGTTTGCGCATGTTGTGCAGGGGCGGGGTGGAATGCCGGGAATACGTCCGACTCCGCCGGCTCTTCATCATGGGTCGGTTCATCTGCAGACGGAAGCCGCTGCGGAGGGGCAGACTCCGACGGACCCCGCGGAAGAGAACGCGGATGCCGCGGCGATGCAGGTGCTTGAAGGCTCTCTGCCGGACGTGAAGCCTTTCGTGCTGGATGCGACGGCACCTGCGAAGCAGGATCCGAAGCAGGTGAAGCCGCTGGTGATCGCACGAGGTACGTACGTTGCGGGGAAGACCAAGGCGGGGGGATATGTCTTCGGGTTCAACTCCCAGGATGTGCGTACCTGGACAGACTCGACGGTCGAGTTCTACAGCCGCTACATCCACCACGTTTTCCCTTCGGCAAGTGCTGACGATGTGACTGCCGCAGGGCAGTCGTTACAGATCCACTGGACCACACCGTTTGACCCTCTGGCGCTCGAGCAGATGCCTATTGTCCGGTACGAGATCACACCTTCGCTCCATCAAGGGACCAAAGCGTGGTTCCTGAAGAACCGGCCTGCAGTGACGCCGTCGTCGCCCACGCCGGGTGAATTCAATCTCGACCAGAAGCCGGGGAAGGCTCCGGCTGCGCCGCCTGCGGATACGGTGAAGACCACAGCGTCGAGCACAGGAGCGGAGTCGCGGGGGCTGATGAAGGTGGAGCAGCTCTACGACTACCTGTTCAAGAAGTTTCCCGATCATCCGATGTTCAAGGAGCGCGGCGCCAAGCTGGAGGATCTTATTCAGTATCTGGCGAAGCAGGGAGGCAGCAACGCTCCCAAGATCACGGATCTGTCCAAGCTGCCGCCGGACTTCTTCCAGTCATTCCTGGACCAGTGGGCGCAAGGGAAGACTTCGGTGCAGCCTGATGCCGGTGGCGCGGGAAGCGCGGAGCAGGGAATCCACAAGTTCGTGCCCGAAGCCAAGCTCGCCATCTACCCGAAGGTGGAGAAGTATGTTACTGGCGCGAGCATGCGGGCGGTAGTGGAGTTCAAGAGCGACGACTACGATAACGCCTCGATCAATGTCTTTCCCGGGCGTGCGCTGTTCAATTGGTCCATTCGTGACAGTGCAGGCAAGGAGATTGATTCGGGCCCGATCCTCGAGGGTCGGGGCGATATCGACTACAGCTTCAAGGCGCCGGCGCCGGGTATCTATAGCATCCATGTGCGCGTCACGAGCGAGTACTTCACGACGGTGGCTTTTTCGCCGACGGACATGGTCTTCACCTCGGACACCGAGGCGAAGCGCGAGAGTGAGGTCTTCGAGTCGACGCTGCTAGGGAAGGATGGTCCGCTGGAGCGCGTGAACGGCCAGCTGAAGTTCAAGCAGGATGCCGGACCCGCTGCAACGGTAGAGGGTGAAGCCGAGAAGCTTAAGAAGATGCTCGAACAAGTGGACCAGCTGTTGAAGGATAAGCAGATCGAACCCGAACAGGCGACGGAGTACCGCAAGGTGATCAATGAGCGCCTCGAGATGTTCGAGAAAAAACAGGGCGTGCTCACCGGGACGCGGGCGTATCGAGCCTATGGCACGTTGCTCGACCGCGAGACCTCGGAATCGATGCAGCTGCAGTTCATTGCTCGCGGAGGTGTGCAGGAAAAAGACGGCAATAAGACTTATACGATGCAGCTTCTTGATGTGACCTCTTCGTCGGAAGAACCTCCGGTCTACCGTGGCGAAGCGAAGGTTGAATTGGATACGGCGGCCGCGATGCGCGCCGCGGAAGTGGAAGCGATCGACGAGGCGGAAGAGCAGCTTCGGGCGCAGAACAGCTATCCGAATGGAACGATTCACATGGTGGTCGAGCTGTCGGATGGCACGACGCACAATGCGACCATCAATACGGCGAATGCGCGCAAGAAGGCGAAGGCGGCGCTGGGTGTTGCATCGATGACCTTAGGTGCGGTCGCGCTGGTCGCGTCGCCGCTGGTGGGAGAGACCTCGGCGCCTGCCGGTGTGGCGCTCATTGAAGCGGGGTCGGCACTCGGAGTGGGGATCACGATTGCGGGTGCGGCAGCGGGTGCAGCTGCGCTGGGAGATATTGGCCTGCGTATCGAACAGAGGACCAAGACGGGCACCATGCATGCCGATCGCACCACCGCCATTGATGCGGCGGTCGCCGTTACAACCATCGCAGGCTTTGGCGGGATTGCGAAGCTCGCCAAGCTGGAGGGCGTGGCAAAGGTGTTGAGCGATGGGCGGCTGCTTGTGGCGACAACGTCTCTCGGCGTTGGGCAAGGCATCCTGATGAGTATGGAGTGCCGCAACGCTCTCAGCAAAATCGAGACCAGTTACGCGCTGCAGATGGCGGGCAAGTCCCAGGAGGAGCGCGCGAAGCTCCTGCAGCAGCGCGACCAGGAAGAGGGCGCACTGATCGCCAGCTTCGCCGTCAATGGCGGCTTCCTTGTGATCGCCACAGCCCATGGTGTCGCTGAGATTACGACTCACGGCTTCATGCCTGGCCCCCACGGCGAGCCGCCTGTCGAGTACACCGTCAGCGAGCGCGTGAAGGCAGTTGCCGACAACCGGGATCCAGTGGAGATTCGTGAGACTCTCTCGACGGACCGGGCGTTGAGCAAACAGGAGCGTGCTTTCCTGCAGGAGGCCCTCAGTCGCGCGACGGCAGAGCCCGCACCCAGGGAGACGGTCGTCAAGCCCGAGGCTCTGCCCAATGCGAAGAGCCCCGCAGCCGGGGAAGGCGGTGGGGGAAAGGCTCCCGAGCCTGGCACGGTATCTCACGACGATACGGGGCTGGTCCAACACGGGATGACGAAGCTCGAAGCGCGGATCGAATACAACCGCTCGGTCGTTGCGGACAAGACTCGCGAGGTTGGGCTCTATTTCAATCCCAAGACCGGCGAGTACATTGTGGCGCAGGGCTCGGCGACTGAGGTCGACATCCAGCATCTGTGGAAGGAAGGTTACGAGGGGGTCTGGGTGCTCATCGAACACAGCCATCCGGGAGACGATCCGTTCGCGCGGCTCGCCTCGCCGAAAGATTTTCAGGCGATGATGCATTGGCAGACGACGGGAGTTCACGCGGAGGCGCCGGTCTCCACGCTGATTCGATGGACGGACCCGGTGACGAAGATCGAGCACCTGACCGAGATCGGCTTCCGGCCCGGACGTCCCGATGGCTACTACATCAAGTTTATCGACCAACACGGAGGGCCGCCGGAGGTCACGTTTGAGAAACCGCCATGGGAAGCGGACTCCGACTACAGGGACTGGCTTCGCAAGCGCGGTGTGCCGGATGAACCCGTGGCTGCGGCGCCTGCGGAGGCCCCGACGCCTGCGCCCGGCCGTTCCGTGACGCCGGGCGGGTCCGCTCCACCAGCGCCGGCAAGCCCGAGCGCTGTTCCCGAGCCGTTACCGAATGCCGAGGCGGTGAAAGCCACACCTGCCACCAAACCTGCTAAGAAAGCCAGTCCGTCGGCGACTTCGACTCTGGCTCCTGAGATTACGGGCAAGCTTCGCGAGGACATCGTAGCCACCGACCAGCTGACCGGAATGACGCGGACGAAGCAGCGCCTTGATCGGGACAAAATGCTTCTCGTCCCAGAAGTGTTTCCTACCCCCAAGGCCTACCTGGAGTTTATGCAGCGCGACTTGACGACGGCTGTGGCCCGGCTCAACGAGAAAATTACTGTTATCGAAACGCAGGCGGCGGAGGGCAGTGGGACCGGGGCCAAGACTTCGCGTCAGATGGACTTTTCGCATTACAAGGCGCCGGCGGAGGCGAACCTCACTCGCGAGGAAGCGTTGGGGCCGACACCGAATCGCGGCAGCGAGACTGGGCAGAAGGTAATCGAGCGCATGAAGAAAGAAGGCCGCATCAGCCAGGACGGGCTATCGTACTTCCTGCCGCAGACGAACCAGTGGTACCGGATCGCCGGGGCTGATATGGGACACATTCACGACGCTGTCGTCTGGTGGAACGAGGAAGGCTACCTTTATGGAATGCGGAGCGAAACGGTGAAGGCCTGGATGAAAGAGCAGGCGAACTATGAGTTGCAGCCTCCGGAGTGGAACCGCCGGGAGGGAGCAGAGCTTGGCGCCGAGATGCGCGCCATGGGGCTCGGCTACCGGAGGGCGCACCCTGACCCGATCCCGACGGACGTTGCCAAGCCATAGCGCGGGATAGCTGCCCTGGCCACACAGGGTGACTGCGTCGCTATCGGGCCGACTCTTTCATCGTGAGCAGCGATGGGATGTGGGCCGCGGAATGCTGATCGAGATACAGCGTGGCGTTGGGATGTCGCTTCAGGATCGTGGCGGGGAAGTCGGTGGAGATGTCTTCCTCGAGGGACTTCATCGGCACGTTGTCGAGGAGATTGCGACGAAGATGCCCACGGAAGGATGCGGGATGATCCGGCGCATTCCGATGTCCTCGTCGAGGTGGGAGTATGGACGGATCCTTCCGGGTCAGGCCCCGGCGGTGGGGATGATTCGATTGCGCACCGTTTCGGACAGCCCCCAAGATCAACTGAGGAGCAAAAGGCGAACCCCACGTCCGCGGATCGGGCCGTGGGGTTTTGTATGCCTAGCGCGGATGTCCACCGCCGCCGCCACGATTGCCGCCGCCGCCGCCGCGGTTGCCGCCCTGGGCACCGGCGCTGTGCTCTCGGCCGGCGTCATGGCTTGCCGTACCTACGTGGCCCTGACCATCACGAGCTTCGTTGCCCTGGAAGTGATTGAAGGGCTGGGATCCACGCTCGGGTAAAGGGCCGGAATAGCCCTGGCGGCGATCATAGCGATTGTCGACATGGCCATAGAAGCCGCGCGAACCATGGAACCAGGGGCCCGCGCCGATGAAGGCGCCACCGCTGAACCAGTCCGGGCCGTAGTAGCCGTAGGGTGAGCAATCATAGGGAGCGTAGTCGTAGTAGCCATAGGGGCATGCCGGCGCTATGCCGATACCGATGGCAATCTGAGCGGGGGAAACGGTGGCGGCAGCGAGGAGAAGCGCCGCGCTGGTTGCGGCGAGGGCGAAAGCTTTCGGGTAGGTCATAAAGACTCCTTTAGAGCGTTTTCCCGTTGATAGGTAATCCGGGAGTGACGTGCGGTGGCGTTTTCATTGGGGAAAACGCCCATTGGAGTCGAGCCACCGCTGTACACCTACAGGAAAAAGGCTCTAGCGCGCTGGAGGGTCGAGTCCGGACCAATCCTGTTGGGGCTGATCCTGAGCGTCTATATAACCCGATCTTCTGCCTTCATCGCTTTGAATACTGAGCTGATTCGCTCATTGTGCTCTGCGGGCCAGACTTGAGCAGGGAACTAAGAGCGGACTCTGGGGTTGTGCCTGATAAGCCGCATGGGAACGAGGACCGCTGGTATGAGGAACACCATCGAGCCGATGACCCACATGGCGGCGGCGCCGGCGCGCTGGTCTGTCAACGGTGGGATTCCGAAGCCGTTTGGCTCCTTCAGGTAGTAGGCATAGACCGGGCGGTCACAGAAGGCGAGAAATCCCGAGAGGGCTGTGTTCACAATGTCTGCCAGCACGAGATACGGTATCGCGAACCATCCGAGGGGAGCTGATCGCGTAGGCCAGGGGCGAATGAGCGGCCACCAGAACAGGATCGAGGTGACGAGGAAACACAGGTGTTCGAACTCGTGCCAGTGCTCGTGCTCGAGCGCGAAGTCATAGGCGGCGGGGATGTGCCAGCCGAGGAAGACGAGGTTCATCGCGATCCAGGCCACGAGCGGGGTGGTGAGCCACTCGCCGAGGTGGCGCAGCCAGGCGGTGCGAAGCAAGGGGCCGAGCACGGTCTTTCGCACAGCGAGGGGCAAGCCGCGCAACAGGGGAACGACCGGTTGTCCGAGGAGCAGCAGCGGTGGAACGAAGGACATCAGGAGCAGATGCTCGACCATGTGGGCGCTGAGCAGCGCATCCGCGAAGCCGTCCATAGGCGAGCCGATCGCGATCCAGATGGTGGCGAGGCCGAGAAGGAACGACCATAGCCGCCAGGTGGGAAACTGTTCCGGGCGCGTTTGCCGAATCAGCAGCCAGCCACGGAGATAGAGCGCGGCGCTAAGAAGGATCGCCGCCGTCAGAAAGACCGGCGGCGACCACTCTGCAAAGATTGCTTGTGAAGCAGATTCCATCATGAGTCCCGGCGGCGCTACTTCGCGCCGGACGGAGCAGCGTTTGCCGGTGTTCCGTTCACCACGTCGCGGGAGGTATCCACGGCATTGGGTTCGTTGTGGCTGTCGAGCGTCATCAGGAAGCTGACCAGGGCCGAAGTTTCGGAGGGATTGAGGGCGTTGCCGTAGGCGGGCATGTTGCCGCCGCCCTGCAAGACCTGGCGGATGATCTGATCCTGGGTCATGCGGGTGGAGATGCCATCGAGCGCAGGCCCGCGTAGACCTCCGGAGCCGCCGACAGAGTGGCAATTCCGGCATTGCTTGTCCTGAAGGACGAGCGCGCCTTGACGCTCCAGCGGGGTGCGATTGTGCAGGTAGCTAGCCGGGATGGTGTCGCTGCTCCAGGCATCCATCAGCGGGCTCCAGGGCGTGTAGGTGCCAAGGTGCGTGAAGACGCCGAGGACCACGGCGATGACCGACACCATCAGGACGGCGACGGGGCGGCGGGACCAGTGCTTCTCGCCCTGGGGAGAGAGCAGTGGGAGGAGCAGCATGGCTCCGATACCCAGCACGGGAGCGATGAAGAGCACCGGTGTCTCCATGCTGGGCGGCAGATAGGCGAGGACAGCATAGATCCAGAGGAACGCAAAGTCAGGCTTGGGTGCGGTCTGGATGATCGTCGGATCGGGCTGGCCGGTGGGGCCGAACGGACCGAAGAAGAAGGCGCAGGCCATGACGGCAAGCATGATGGCTGCGGCGAAGATGGCGTCCTTCCAGGCCGCGTCGGGGACGAAAGGGATTCCCGTATCGTGGGTGAGCTTGTGGTAGTCGCGCTCGTAGGTGGTCTTGCTGACGATGCGTCCGGGCATGGGCCAGTCGTTGATGCCGAGGCGGAGGACCATCCATAGGTGTACGCCCACGAATGCGAGCAGCAGGCCGGGAATGATGAAGACGTGGAGTGCGAAGAAGCGCGTGAGGGTGGGGCCAGCGATGATGGGTCCGCCCAGCATCACGTTGACCAGAGCGCCGCCGATGACGGGCACGCGGCTCATGATGGAAGCGCCGATGCCAAGGCCCCAGTAGGCGTCCTGATCGAAGCGGAGAACCTGTCCGGTGAACGCCATGCCCAGGGTGAGCAGCAGGCAGAGGACGCCGACCATCCAGGTCAGCTCGCGGGGGAACTTGTAGGCTCCGAAGAGGAAGACCTGCGCCATGTGGATGAGCACGATGGCGATCATGAAGTCCGAACCCCAGCCATGCAGGGCACGCAGGAACCAGCCGAGCTTGACGCTGTGATTCAGGAACTCGAGGCTGGCCCAGGCATGGCCCGCGGAGGGAGCGTAGACCAGGCCGAGCAGGATGCCGGTCATCACCTGCATGACGAGCAGGACGGTGGCGGCGCTGCCGAAGACGTACCACCAACTGGCGGTGCTCTCGGGAACTTCGTGCGAGACGGCTTCCATGACGGGACCACCGAGACCGAGGCGGTGTTCCAGCCACTGGTAGACGGCGATTCCTGTCTGCTTTAGTCCGGTTGGCTTTAGTCCTGGCACGATGCGCACCTCGGCTTGGGCGTGGGGGTTGCGGAGGATGGCGTCACGCCGGCGATCTGGGTCAGCTGTGGAGGCGTGGTGACCGAGGCGGCCAGCGTGGGCATGCGGCCCGCGCTGATCATCAGGGAGTCGCCGGAAAGCTTGTGTTCGTACTCGAACAGGCCGCGCTCGGGCGGACCGGAAGCTCGCGAGCCGTCCTCGTAGTAGGCTCCGCCGTGGCAGGGGCAGAGGAAGAGCTTGGACTCCGCGAACCAGCGGACCGGACAGCCGAGGTGTGCGCAGTTGATCGCGAAGACCTGGAAGGTGGTGCCCGAGACACGGCGTACCCAGCAGGGGATGTCCCCGGTCTGCCCATCCCACGAGGTCGTCACGGGATTGCGGAAGGTTGCAAGCCGGGTCTCGCCTTCAGGAAAGTTGGAGAGCGGGCCAAGATCGATCCAGGAGTTCTGCGCCTCTGCCTTCTTCGTAGCTCCACCGAACAGGTAGCCCAGGATCGGCACGGCCATGATGGCGCCGACCACGCCGTTGGCAGCGAGCGACAGCTTGAAGAGGAACGTTCTCCGGGAATGGCCGGCCTTGCGCACGCGCGCGGCCTCATCGAGGATGGCCTGCTCGGCGGTGACGTCAATCGGCGGCTGCGGCGCCTCGTTCGGGTTCATGCTCTTGCTCCTGGTCAATTTCCGGTGTGGTGTCCTGGTCGCGTTTACGGATGGGTGGGATACGGCTGCCCGGCGTTCGGGCTGCGCAGCGAGGCCATCCACGCGACGATGTCAGTGATCTGCTGGTCGGTCAGAGGGGTCGCGGAGTCGGATCGCCAGTCGGGCATGCCCTCATCCGGCGCACCCGCGAGGATGAAGCTGCGAATGTCCTGATCGCTGACCAGAGCGAGGTAGGAAGGATCGACGAGGGATCCGATCTTTTCCTTGCCCTTCTGCGTTCCCGCTCCGTTGGCTCCATGGCACGAAGCGCAGGAGCCAGCGAACGCCTGCTGTCCTCGCGCCGCGTCTCCAGTGAGCGTGGCCTGGTAGGGCGGGGGATTCTGTCCCGCGAGCAGGTTGGGCTTGCCCCAGGTCTGCATGATCCCGTGAGCGAGCACCTGGACCTGCTGGTCGGTGAGCGTGCCGCCGGAGCTCTTGGCGAATGCAGGCATCAGCGTTCCGTGAACGCCGCGGGCCGTGACGTCCCGAATCTTATCTTCGCCGGCGATGGCGAGATAGACGGGATTGGCCAGGGAGATCGCTGGACCATGACCACCGCTTGTCCCGTGGCATGCAACGCAGTTGGTCTTGTATAGCGTGGCGAAATCCAGCTGCTGTTCGGGGCGGATGACCTCCGGACCAGGGCCGGGGCGTCCGGGAGCATGGTCACATCCGACCAGCGCGAGAGTCATCGCGAGCGAGAGGGCAGTGCTGCAGACTTTGAAGGTTTTGAAGGTCATTGGCTGTCCTCTTCGTCCAGCGCCGTGGTGTGGATGCCGGCGCGGACCGCGAAGGGCAGTGCCTGGAATTGAGGCGTGCGCACTTTGACCTGAAGGTTGACGACGAATCCGCAGACCAGGCCGAAGAAGATTTGCGAGACGACGAACCATGCCCAGTTGATGCGCTGATTCATGATGGGGCTGATGATGCCGAGCGCCGAGTAGAGCAGTCCGGTCCAAAGGAAGGGCGCTACAAAGCCGGCAGTGAGGATGGGCTTTTTCGGATACATGGGGAGCATCGCACCGTAGAGCAGGCCGATCAGGACGGAGGCCGTGAAGTGGATGGCAGACGCAGCCACGAGACCGAGGAGACGAAACTGGGCAAGGAAGGCATCGCTCTGTCCGGCCCAGCTGACGAAGCCACCCGCGGCGAGCAGATTCGTGGCGTACCAGATGCTGTGATAGCGGATGAGACCGTAGAGGGCGGCGGGCAGGATCATGGCCGTGCCTCCAGCGAGGCCTCCCTTGACGCCGGCCATCACGTTGAAGGTCTCGACGGGCAAGAGTTTGCGATGAGATTCGCCGACCGGGGCGTGTGTGCGCGTGGTGCGCGTGCTGGTGACGGGCACGATCTCCATGCTGACGGGAATGTGGACGACGTTCTCGGCTGGAAGCACTTCCAGGAACCAGCCGACGATCGCGGGAAGAATGAGCAGCAGCCCGAGCAACGCGATGACCCAGTGCGTGACCATGCCGGTGCAGACCAGCGCGATGCCCAGCGCGAGCACCATCGGCCACGGGGTCGATGCGGGGAGATGCACCGTCGAATCGTGCTGGTTCAGTGCGTCTGAGGGACCGTGAGTCCCGTCGATATTGTGGTCTGCCATCAGCATTCCGTCCGTTTCTGTTCGCTCATCGTCGTCATCGACCGATCACATACACAACCAGGAAGACAACGACCCAGACTGCGTCCACAAAGTGCCAGTACAGCGACAGGACCTCCAGCCGCTCGGCGTGATGCTCCGTCACTCGCCCACTGAGGCTGAAGAAGAAGGCCGCGATCAGCAGAAGCAGGCCGACGATGACGTGGGTCGCGTGCAGGCCGACCAGGGAGTAATAGGTGGTGCCGAAGAGATTGGTCTTGATGGTCAGGCCCACGTCATAGATGAGGTGATGCCATTCCTGGGCCGTGGTGGCAAGGAACGCGGCGGCGAGCGTGACCGTTCCAGCGAGCCCGAGCGTGCATCCGCGGATGTTGCCCTTGCGCAACGCCGCGACCGCCATGTGCACGGTAACGCTGCTCGAGAGCAGGCAGATCGTGCCGAGGATGGGTAGTTCCAATACCTGGGAGGGCGTTGGGCCGGAGAGGCTCTTGCCCAGGTAGAAGAGATAGGCCGTTACGAAGATGAGGAAGATGGCGGCTTCAGCCGCAATCAGGCACCACATTCCGACGATGCCCTTGTTGGGCAGCACCCAGGGCTGTTCGTCGACAGCGATGGGAATCGTATTGGTCTGCATCATTCGTATCTCGAGTCTTGATCTTCTGGGTGTTTGAGATCCCATAGCGGACGGGCGCTGCCGACGGTTGGCTCAATCGCGAAGTTATAGTCCGGAGGCGGTGAGGTCGTCGCCCATTCCAGGGTCCAGGCATCCCATGGATCCGGACCGGCTTCCTTCCCGCGGAAGTAGGAATAGATGAGGTTGTAGACGAAGATCAACGTCGCGATGCCCTGAATGATCGCTCCGATTCCGATGAGCAGGTTCCATATATCCCAACCGCGGCCGGCCTCATATGTATAAATGCGGCGCGGCATGCCGAGCAGGCCTGGGATGTGCATCAGGTCGAACGTGAGGTGAAAGCCGATGACGAAGAGCCAGAAATGCCACTTGCCCAGCGTCTCGCTCATCATGCGACCGGTGATCTTCGGGTACCAGTAGTAGAAGGCGGCGAACAGGGAGAACAGGATGCCGCCGACGATGACGTAATGGAAGTGCGCGACGACGAAGTAGGACGCGCTCAGCTGCCAATCAAACGGCGCCGCGGAGAGCATGATGCCGGTCAGGCCTGCGATCAGAAACTGGAACAGGAAGCCGACGCAGAACATCATGGCGACGCTGTAGATGACCTTGCCGCCCCAGATGGTGGCCAGCCAGTTGAACATCTTGATGCCGGTGGGCACGGACACCACCATCGTGGCAAAGACGAAGAACGTGTTGCCGGCGGGGCCGAGGCCGATCGTAAACATGTGGTGCGCCCACACGCTCAGGCTGACGAAGCCGATGGCCACCGAGGCAGCCACCATCGCGGGATAGCCGAAGATCGCCTTCCGTGAAAATACCGGGATGATCTCGTTGACGAACGCGAACGTGGGCAGGATGAGGATGTAGACCTCGGGATGTCCGAAGATCCAGAAGAAGTGCATCCACAGGACGGCAGAGCCGCCGGCCTGGGTATCGAAGAAGTGAGAGCCAAGATAGCGGTCGAGGCAGAGCATGATCTGGCAGGCGGTGAGCGGGCTGACCGCCGCAAACACCATGCAACTCGCGACCACGAAGAGCCACACCAGCAGTGGCATTCGCATCAGCGTCATACCCTTGCAGCGCATGCAGAAAGCAGTCGCCACGATGTTGATGGCGGTGCCGGTGGTGCCGATACCGCTGAGCAGAACGGAGAGCGTCCAGTAGTCGCTGCTGTGGCCGGGCGAGAAGACCCTGGCAGTGAGGGGAGCGTAGGCGAACCAGCCGACGTCGGGCGCCGAGCCTGCGCCATAGAGTCCGCTGCCCGCGAAGTAGCTCAGGTACAGCAGGATGCCACCGAATGCGGAGACCCAGAAGCTGAAGGCATTCAGGCGCGGAAATGCCATGTCGCGCGCGCCAATCATCAGCGGGATCAGGTAGTTTCCGAAGCCGAACAACACGGGCACAGCCACGAAGAAGATCATCGTGGTGCCGTGCATGGTGAAGAGGCGATTGAAGACCTGGGGGCTGACCGCGTGGTTGTTCGCCACCGCCAGCTGCAGGCGCATCACCATTGCCTCAATGCCCGCGACCACCAGAAACAGCAGGGCATAGACGATGTACATCAAGCCGATCTTCTTGTGATCGACCGTGGTCAGCCACTGATAGATCAGGCTCGGCCCAGGCGGATGGGTCGGCGGAGCCGTGACGTCGATTGCTTGGAGGTCTGTAGTCGAAGTAGCCATGCGTGCTGCTTTCCCGTTGCTGATTATTGAAGCGTCTTGAGATAGGCGGTGATGGCGTCCAGGTCGTGATCGTTCAAATGCATCGAGGGCATCAAGGATCCCGGCTTGAGATCGTTCGGGTTCGCGACCCAGGCGCGGAGGTTTTCCGGGGTGTTCTTGACCGCTCCTGAACCGATCGTATCGCGGCTCGCCAGGTGCGTCAGGTCAGGGCCGAAGCGCCCGTTGGCCGGCGTTCCCGCCACGGCGTGGCAGCTGATGCAGGCGGTTCCCAGGAAGATCTTCTGGCCTTCCTGCGCCAGCGGGTTGCCGGAGAGATCGTTGGTCGCAGGCTGCTGCTGCTTCTTGATCCAGGCGGCGAAGTCAGCCGGCGAGTCGACGTAGACACGAAGCAGCATTTTGGCGTGCTGTGTTCCGCAGTATTGCGCGCACTGGCCCAGGTACAGACCGGGCTGGGAGGGGTCCATCCACATGGTGTTGACTCGGTTCGGGATGAGGTCGGTCTTCCCTGCGAGGCGCGGAACCCAGAAGCTATGGGAGACGTCGGCCGAAGACATCTCGAGATACGTGGGGGTCGGATTGCTGGGGTCACTGGCTGGAATGTGCAGCTCATTGGCCGTCACAACGCCCAGCTTCGGATACTTGTACTCCCACCAGAACTGGTGGCCGACGACGATGACGTCCAATGCCCCGGAGGGTTTCGGCGCGGCTTCGGTCTGCCAGATGAAGCGCGTGGTGGTCAGAAACAAGGTGACCACGATGAGAATCGGGATTACCGTCCAGGAAAGCTCGATCTGGGTGCTGCCATAGATCTGGGCAGGCTCATGCTCCGAATCCGAGGGCCGATGGCGAAACTTGATCAGAGCATAGACCAGCAGTCCACCGACGATGAGGAAGATGGCCAGTGTGACCGACAGCACCAGCATGGAGAGGCTGAATATCGAACGCGCGGGGGTCGCAGCGGGAGCAAAGATGTTCGTCGGCGAGCTTGCAGAGGCAACGTGGGAGGCTGCGAGCACCATGGAACCTATCGATATCTTTCCGGCGTTCGCCCATCGCCGCACAGTTCGTCGGGAAAGCGTTGCACGCCGAAGCTGAACGTCACGATGCATACTCAATGGACCTCTTGCTCACAGTTGTTGGCCGAGAAATGAAGGGCAATCTGACTTTCTTGTTGGTTTACCATACATCTCCTCGTTGCACATCCGATAAGAGGCTGGTAGGAAACCGAGCCAAAGGGATTGGGGACCATTCTGAATCGGGCAGCGACATCGCCGCCCGTGAATTTAGTGCGATCCCGAGACTCATGGCTGCAGGCGAATCTACCCCTCGATCTGAGGCCGTGGAATCCGCCTGTTGAACTTTCAGTATGCGCCTTGGCGCTGTGCGAACTTCGTTTGCCTGGTCCGCCGAGTCGAAGCTGTTCCTCCACCCCTGCTCCGGCGGGCGTACTACGAGGATAGTTCACGCGGCGCGGCTTGATGGAAAAGCGTCGGTGCCTCATCCTCCACGGGATCGTAGCGTCTTCCGAACTGCGGGCTTGGTGATGGGCGTCACTCACGGGTTGAGGCGGTAGCCATCAAAATAGATGCCCCAAAGACGATGTCGGATGCGAAGGGTGTGCTGGAGCGCCCCGAGGCGTGGCGAGTCCGTGGATCACGAGGTGGAAGATCCACAGCAGTCCCATCAGGAGACTGCCGCCGGTTGTGCTAACCCCGCACCGTGGTGGCTGGAGAGGATGCCGGAGTGCTTCCAGATTTGCGGCTCTCGTGGGAGACAGCCAACGCCGCGGTGAGCCCTGCCGCGGCTGCCGAGCCACAAGCGAGCAGCACGATAAGCCGGAATGCGCTTACGAAGGATTCATCGATCGCGGATCGCGCTGCGGTGTCGCGGGTTTCAATGGCTCCCAGCCGTCGCACCTGGGCAGTTACTTGTGAGCTTGCCGACGCTGCGACGCTATTCTCCACCAGACGGCTTGGAAGCACGGCGGAGAATCTCTGATAGAACAGCGGGGAACTGATGGCCAGTGCCAGCAGAGCAGCCGTCTGCGAGATAGCATTGTTGACCCCGGAGGCCGCGCCTGATCGGGCCGGCGGCACGGAGCTCATGACCGTGGTTGTAAGAGGAGCCACGCTGACGGCCATCCCGAACCCAAGTACGATCAACGCCGGAAGAAAAGTTTTCCAATAAGGCCCAGATGCTCCGGGGAGAGCCAGTAACGCATATCCGGCCGCGGTGATGAGGGCGCCGGCTGTGAGCGGAAGCCTGGCGCCGTATCTGGTAACGAGGCTGCCGGCCCATTGTGAAAGGAAGAAAAGTGTGAGGACGAGCGGCAGCATGGCTGCGCCGGCCTGCGTGGGTGTGTATCTATGGATCTGAATGAGATTCAGGGGGAGATAGAACAACGTCGCGGATAATGCGGCGTAGAGAAAGAATGTGAAGAGATTGGCGCCGCTGAAGGTGCGGCTTTGAAATAACTCGATTGGCATCATCGGCGAGTGAGCGCGGGCTTCTGCAAAGACGAACATTGCGAGCAGAATGCACCCCACGACTCCAAGGACGTGTACGTAGGCGCCAGCCGAGTCCCACTCCATCAGGGAAAAGGTGACGGCGGCGAGTCCGGCGGTGCCCAGTGCCGCGCCTCTCCAGTCGATGGCTCTCGATGCAACGTGTTCTTCGGTGTTTGGCGTCTTCGTCAGTACAAGGATGACCGTGATCAAGGCGATTGGAATGTTGATGAAGAAGACCCAGCGCCAGGACTTGTGTTGCACCATCCAACCGCCCATGAGCGGGCCGAGAGCCGTCATGATCGATGCGCAGGCGGACCAGGTACCGATGGCTTTGCCGCGCTGTTCGGTGCTGAAACTTGCACTGAGGAAGGCGAGGCTGTTCGGCACAAGCAATGCGCCAGCGACGCCCTGAAGCGAACGCGCTGCCAGAAGCTCCATGAGATTTGGGGCGAGGCCACACCACGCCGAGGCACAAGCGAACAGGATGACGCCGGTGAGGAATGTTCTCCGCAGCCCGAAGCGGTCGCCGAGTGAGCCGCCCGCGAGCAGCAGGGACGCGAGGAAGAGGGCATACGTCTCGACGACCCATTGCACCTGCGTTCCCGTGGCACCGAAGGAATGCTGAAGGCTCGGCAACGCCACATTGACGACTGTGCCGTCGATGAATTCCATGCTCGAGCCGAGGACTGTCGCTGCGAGGATCCAGCTTGCAGCGTGGCTGTCGGGTCTCGGTTCCGTTTCTCGCGGACGCGGCGAGCAGTCGGGGCAAGGAGGACCTGTGATCATGGAGGAACATTACCGCACGTCGTGGCTGGCCGCATGCGTCATCCTTCCGAGGGCGCTTCCGTTCGTGACGCAGGTTGTCTGTTGATGTGGGTTACACGTTCGTTGCCACCGAGCGTGTAACCCACGTGCCAGCTACTTGAGCGATTCCGCCGCGAGAACGATGATGTCCACGACGTCCTGCGGATGAGATATGAACGGAGCATGACTCGAGGCGACCTTGCGGACGGTCGCTTTCATGCGCGTGGCCATCAGTTCCTGTGCCGGCGGAGGAATCATGTGGTCGTCCGTGCAGATCAGGTACCAGGAAGGGAGCGTCTTCCAAGCAACTGAAGTCTCGGCATCGGTGAAGCTTGCGACGCTCAGCGGCCGCTGCACCGTGGCCATGACCGCGGCTTCGTCATCCGTGGCATCGGCGGCGAAGGAGGCGTGGAACTTCTCGCGGTTGATCCAGAGGAAGCCAAACTGATCGGGCGCGACCGCTTGAGAGCCTGGCGAGGGAGGGCCTTGCGCCGCCAACGACGCGAGGCTTTCGCCTTCATCGAGCCCGAACGCGGTGATATAGACGAGCGCCTTGACGTCGGGGCTGTCGGCGCCTGCGCCGGTGATGACCGCGCCGCCGTAGGAGTGGCCCACGAGAATGGTCGGCCCCTTGTTGTCCGCGAGCATGCGGCGCGTCACGGCGATGTCATCGCTCAACGAGGTGAGCGGAATCTGAGCGGCGATGACGTTGTAACCCTTCGCGCGCAGGAGAAGGATGACTTTGCTCCAGGATGATGCGTCGGCCCATGCGCCGTGTACCAGCAGAATATTGATGTTGTTCGTCATGATGTCCTTAATGGGTTGGCGAGCGTGGAGTCGGGCAAGAAGCAATATTTGCCTATGCAGCAGAAGGCACAACGTCCAGTGCCGGGTTGCCGGTGTAACCGAGAGCGCCGAAGGCGAGCGACGCCATGAGGATGCCGTGCTTGAGCTTCCTACGCCCTCACCGAACGGTCATCTAAAGGTACGTGGACGCGGAGTCCTGTTGGAGACCACTTCGGGGGACGTTGTGCAGAGCTCTTTGGAGCCACAACGGACCCCTACCAATGAGCCGGAATGATGCCCTATGGCTTTCGGAGAGCAAGGGCTCGACATATTGACGGCGGTACAACCGCGGACATCTCGAGATGTGAAGACGCGGGCCCTTATCATCAGAGCGGAGGGCTTGAGGATGGCAACTGTCAAACTGTGGACCGATGCGGAAGCCGAGTCGGACCCAAGGATCAAGGCAGTATTCGACGACATCAGGCTGGTTCGCAAGTCGGACTTCATCAATAATTTCTGGCGCGCTCTTGCGAATCAGCCCATCCTTCTCGTGCGTACATGGGAGAGCGTGAAGGCGGTGATGCTCGAACCCGGCGTGCTGGATCCCGTGACGAAGGAGCTGATCTATATCGCTGTGTCCACCGTGAACAGCTGCAGCTACTGCATTCATTCGCATACGGCGGCGGCGCGGGCGAAGGGACTTTCCGAGCAGCAGCACGCGGAGTTTCTCGCGGTCATCGGACTGGCGGCGGAGACGAACACGCTGGCGAATGCGATGCAGATTCCAGTGGATCGAGAGTTCCTGATCGATTGATGTCTCGCGTACAGATCCCGCTTCCAGGCTGCGCGCATGACGTTGCGATTGACGATGTACTCCACAATCCGGGAGCGATCGAGCGGCTCTCGGTGATTGAAGGTTGCCGATGCGCAAAGGGGGTAGCAGGCAGTCGCAACCTGTCAGGCGATCGCAACCGTATGCCGCTTCACTTAGCGGCGACGACCTGATTTCTTCCGCTGCTCTTGGCTGCGTAGAGAGCTCCATCCGCGCGGGTCAGCAACGCGTCGATCCCTTCGTCGACCATTGCCTGGGCGGCGCCGATGCTGATGGTGAGCGGGATGTGCTCGCCGGCGAACTCCGCAGGGGAACTCTCCACATGCTCGCGCAGGCGTTCCGCGAGAACGATACCTTCCTGCAGCCTGGTATCGACGAGTAGCGCGACCAGTTCTTCGCCGCCATATCTCGCGATGACATCGCTCTTTCGCATCTGTCCTGAGAGCTGCCGCACGAGGTGCTTCAGGACCTCGTCTCCTGCCACGTGCCCATAACGATCGTTGACGGACTTGAAGTGGTCGGCATCGATCAGGAGAAGCGTGAACGGGCTGCCGGTGCGGCGCATGCGGCGCAACTCGCTGTCGGCGTTGGTGACGAAGTGGCGGCGGTTGAAGATGCCGGTAAGGGGATCGCGCGTGGCCAGTTCCTCCAGCTGCTGATTTACCTTTACCAGCTCATCCTGCTTGCGTGCGAGCTCCGCGGTGCGAAGCGTAACCTCGTGCTCCAGGGCGTCCTTGCGGCGCTGAATTACGGCAGTGCGCCAGCGGATCGCGAGCAGCATCAGGCCAAGCAGGCCGATAGCGGAGAGAAGATCAAACCACCAGGTCTGGTTCCAGGAAGGCGCGACGGTGACGGGCACATCGATCTGCGTCATCGCGCCGATGCCGTCGTGATCGATTGCGCGGATCAACAGGTGATAGTGGCCGGGCGGGAGGTTGGTATAGGTGGCAGTGCGCCGCGCGGGTGAGGGTTCGGACCAGAGGTTGTCAAAGCCGTCGAGGCGATAGCTGTAACGCACCGAGCCTGATGCGCTGAAGTCCAGCAGAGCAAAGCTGGCTTCGAAGGCGCGCTGACGAGGCCGGAGCAGGATGCCGTGATCAGCGGAGCGCCATGCCAGCGCAGCGGAGGAGCGCTGCTCGCCAGGAACCGCGACGTCGGTGAGGACCAGAGTGGGTGCGAGCTTGTTCTGCTGCAGCAGGCTGGGGCGAACGACGACGAGGCCCTGATCGCCGGGGAAGACGATGGCGCCGTCGCGGAGTGTGGCGGAGGTGAAGAGGTTCTGCGAGCTGGTGCGGAGGCCGTCCGCGGCGGTGTAGGTATGGATGCGGAAGGTGTTCGGATCGACGACCGCGAGGCCGCCGGGAGTGTCGCTCCAGATGCGGCCATCGACGCCGCGCATCACGGTCAGCACGATGTTGGATGGAAAGCCGTCCTCGCGGCGCAGCGTGCGGAAGTGGGCGCGACCATCGGGGTCGCGCCGCATCAACACGGTGAGGCCATCGCCGATGGTGCCGATCCACAGCCTGCCGTTGAGGTCCTGCGCGATGGGCTGAATATTGTCGCTGGGTAGAGAGTCTGCGACGCGATCGTTATGCCGAAGGTGGAGGAATTTTTCGGTGGCCGTATCGAAGAGATCGAGGCCGAGCCGAGTGGTGATCCAGAGCTTGCCATCGGAGGTCTTGATCAGGTCGCGAACGTAATTGTCCGAGACGCTTGCGGCGTCGCTGACGCTGTGTGCGTAGAGCTTTGCCGTGTGGGTCGCGCGGTTGTAGCGCACGAGGCCGTTGTAAGTCGCGGCCCAGACATCGTTGTTGTCTATCAGCAGAGCGTTCACCACCTGCTTCGCCAGCAGGGGATCGGACACGGGGCGATAGGTGAGGCGATGGGCGTCGATCTCATAGAGGCCCTGGCCGCCGGCGAAGATGGTGTTGTCGTCCGCGGCCTTGATGGCCAGCACTTCACGCTGCGACTGGTTTGCCGGCGCGACGCCGGTTGCAGGAGCGACGTTGCGGATGTGGCCGTCGGGCTCGATGACCGCAAAGCCGCCCTGATCGAAGCCGACCCACAGGCGATCTCCCTGTGCGCTGACGCTGCGCACCTCATTGCCTCGCAGACCGTCGGTGCGAAGCGGAGACGAAGGGATCGTCATGAGGCCGTCGGCGATCGAGCTGATCTTTGAGAGGCCGCGGTCCGTGCCTAGCCACACGAGTCCGGTGCGGTCCAGGAAGATGCTGCGGATGAAGTTGTTACTCAACGGCGCAGGCGCGGTGAGGTCGCGGAGATAGCGTTGCCCGCGCTTCGTCGAAGCGTTGTAGGTAATGAGGCCGCTGCCGTAGGTGGCGATCCAGAAGGTATCCTTGCGGATCTCGATGATACCGCGAACGGTTGCCGTCCCGATGAGTGAATCGTCTCCGGAGAGGCCAGGCACGGGTTCGATGCGATTGGTCGCGCGGTTGAGGAGAGCCATGCCGAACTTGTCGGTGCCGACCCAGATCCGGCCTTCGCGGTCTTCAAAGATCGTCCAGACGGGCGGAAAGGAATCCGGTTGCGCGGGGACGTCGAGGCCGAGGATTTGCTCAAAGCGCGTTGCGCCGGCGCGGCGCAGGAGCAGCCCATGATCGCCACCCACCCAGAGGTTGCCGTGACTATCCGGCAGGACAGAGAAGACGCTTCCCTGGGAGAAGTCCGGTGCAGCGGACTGCGCCGCTTTGCCTGCTGCTTTGCCGAAGACCTCATAGCTCTGGGGCTTTGGCGAGTAATGCGCGAGGCCCAGTTGCGAGCCGAACCATATGCCGTCGGAGCCGTCGGACACCATGCAAAAGATGTGGCTCCGCTGCAGCGAGGCTGGAAGGTGTGGCAGGGGATGGAATGAGCCGTCCGAAGGATCGTAGGTGAGGACACCCGCGTTGCCGGTGGCAATCCACAGTCCTCCTCCAGGGCCGGGAAGCACGACGCGGATGTTGTTGTCCGGAAGCGAGGACGGATCGTGCTCGTTGTGGACGAAGTTGTGCAGGGTGTAGCCGTCGTACCGTGAAAGGCCACCAAAGGATGCGATCCAGAGAAACCCGCGCGTATCCTGCGCAAAGGCGTAGACCGAGTCATGCGGCAGCCCCTGCTTGGCTCCCATGAGGTCGAAGTTCAAGTCCGCCAGCTGAGCCAGCTTATCGCCGGGTGCTGTTGCTGAGAGAGGAGGACGAGGAGCTTGCGACGTCTGCTGTGCCGTGGCAGCGACGAAGCAGCTGAGGGCGAAAAGAATCCCCGCGCCTCTGGAGAGGTTCCGAAGCGCGATCCAGGTTTGACGATGGTTCCCCTGAGTCGATGGCACGCTCATTTAAGCGTGCCACAGATTGTGGTCAGGAATGCGAATGTGGCCGCGTGCGGGAACCGTTCGTCAGGTTCTCGCGGACACCTCGTGAATCGAAGCGATCGATTTGTGTTGAGCCGCTGCGCTTGCTTTATTTCAGCGCTGACGCCGCTCCATGGCGCAAGTCCGATATTGTTACAGCAGGTTCCCCCTACTTCTTTTCGAGGCAATCTCATGGATCGCAAGCTTGCCCTGGCGCTCGCGCCGTTTCTCGCTGTCCCGCTCGTCGCGCAGACCGACTTGAAGTACCAGCAGCCTCCCGCAGCCATTGAGAAGTTGCTGGATGCCCAGCCCACGCCGGTGGCGCGGGTCTCGCCGGATCGTAAGGTGCTACTGGTGGAGCAGCCTGCAACCTTCCCGACGATTGTGGACGTAGCTGCTCCGCGCTACCGCCTGGCGGGCATTCGATTCAATCCCGTGACCAGCGGCCCGAGCGTGGCGACCTATAACGTCGGATTGAAGCTGCAGTTGGTCACAGGCGGTGAAGCGAAGTCCGTGTCCGGTCTTCCGGCAAAGTTGAAGGCCTCGGATGCGAGCTTTTCTCCCAACGCAAAGCACATTGCGTTTGTGCGCACGGTGGATGCTCCCGCAGCGCTGGCCGGGCAGGAGTTGTGGGTCATTGACGTTGCAACATCCGCAGCGCATCGCGTTGGGACGGTGCACCTGAACTCGATCCTCGGAACGCCGTGTGAGTGGCTGCCAGATTCGACGGGTCTGCTGTGCAAGACGGTGCCTGCAGGCCGAGGTCCGGCGCCGAAGGTCAGCGACGTGCCAACCGGGCCGCATGTGCAGGAGAACCTCGGCACGAAGCGTCCGGCGCCGACCTATGAGGATTTGCTGAAGACTCCGGACGACTCGGCGGTCTTCGCGTACTACGCGACGTCGCAGCTTGCCGCGGTGCCGCTGAGCGGCGTGGCGAAGCCGCTGGCTGTCAAGGGTCTGGTGGAACACGCGAAGCCTTCGCCCGATGGCCACTATGCGTTGGTGAGCACGATCCACACTCCCTTCAGCTACACCATTCCTTACGAGCGCTTCCCGCAGCTCACGGAGATCGTTGCGCTGAAGAGCGCTGCTGCGCCGCATGTTCTGCAGGACCGGCCGGCGGTCGATAACCTGCCCATCAATCGCGATGCCGTGCAGCCCGGGCCGCGTGACTACAGCTGGCGTTCGGATGTTCCGGCGACCGTTGTGTGGGTTGAAGCGGCGGACAATGGCGATCCCAAGGTGAAGACCGATGTGCGCGATCGTGTGAAGGCACTGGCTGCGCCGTTCACCGGCGAAGCAACGACGCTCGTGGAGCTCGGGATGCGCGTGCAGCGTGGCTTCGGACCCAATGGTGGAGATCCGGTGCAGTGGGGCAATGAGCATCTTGCGATTGTGACGGAGTCCCGCTGGTCGGATCGCAAGACAGCGATCGTGGCGTTCGATCCGAGCGCGCCGGGGAAGACGACGATGCTTTATCAGGGCTCGTCGCAGGACCGCTACAACTCGCCGGGACGGCCGATGACGGAGCGCAATGCTGCGGGGTATCCGGTGCTGCAACTCTCGCCGGATGCTGCGGGGATCTACTTCGTCTCGGAAGGCGCGTCGACCAAGGGCGATCATCCCTTCGTGGGCGTGATGCCCGTGACGGGCGGCAAAGAGACGGTGCTGTTCCGTTCCGCCGATCCGTACTACGCGCAGCCCACGGCATTGCTTGCGGGCAACACGCAGCTGCTGGTGCGTCGTGAGTCCGCCAATGAGTCGCCGAATTACTTTGCGGTGTCGCTGAAGCCGGATGCCGCAGATTTCCGCCAGGTAACGAACTTCGCTTCGCCCTATGCCGGGATTGCCATGCCGACGCACCAACTGCTGCACTACAA
This sequence comes from Bryocella sp., assembly GCF_058498515.1. Taxonomy (NCBI): domain Bacteria; kingdom Pseudomonadati; phylum Acidobacteriota; class Terriglobia; order Terriglobales; family Acidobacteriaceae; genus Bryocella; species Bryocella sp. The sequence continues at coordinate 42,906 of NZ_JBMHYI010000011.1, read as the reverse complement.
GCGTGCCGATGGTGTGGAACTTACTGCGACGTTGTGGCTGCCGGCGGGCTATGACAAGTCGCAGGGCCCGCTGCCTACGCTGCTCGAGGCGTATCCCGCGGAGTTCAAGACGCGGGCAGCGGCGGCGCAGGTGGCGGGATCGACGAACCGTTTCCCCAGCTTCGGCTGGGGCGGGTCGCCGGTGTACTTTACGCAGACTGGTTATGCCGTGCTGGAGAATGCAGCGATCCCGATCATCGGCGAAGGTGACAAGGAGCCGAATGATACCTATGTCGAGCAGCTTGTCGCTGGTGCGAAGGCCGCGGTCGAAGCCGGTGTCGCGACTGGCGCGGTGGATCGCAACCGCATCGGCGTGATGGGGCACAGCTATGGCGCGTTCATGACGGCGAACCTTCTGGCGCACACGGATATCTTCCGCGCGGGCATTGCGCGGTCGGGCGCATACAACCGCTCGCTCACGCCGTATGGTTTCCAGAACGAGGAGCGCACCTACTGGCAGGCCCCGCAGGTGTACTTCGATATGTCTCCGTTCAGCTTTGCCGACAAGATCAAGACTCCGATCCTGTTGATCCATGGCGAGGCCGACGACAACACAGGGACCTACCCCATCCAGAGCGAGCGCTTCTACGCGGCGCTGCAGGGGCAGGGTGCGACTGTACGGCTGGTGTTCCTGCCACTGGAGCCGCACCACTACGGCGCGCATGAGAGCCTGCAGCACATGCTGTGGGAGATGAATCGCTGGCTGGATACTTACGTGAAGCCGATGACGCCGGTTGCCACTTCCGCAAAGGGAGAGTAACGGGCATACACTTGCGTGGCGCTCTGCATCGGAGACTCCGGTGCAGTGCGCCAGTTCCATGGTGTGTACGGTGGCAAGTTCGATTGGAGCAAAGATGCGCGGAGTGAAGGATCGTCGTCGCTGGATGGTGTGTTCGGTTGGCTTGCTGAGCGTGCTTTGGTCATGCAATAGAAGCTCGTGGTCGCAGGCGAGCATGCAAGCGCATGGTGATCCCGCGGGGCTGGTGAATCCACTGATCGGCACGACCAACGGAGGCAATGACTATCCGGGCGCCACGCTACCGCTGGGCATGCTGGCGTGGAGTCCGGAGGAGCCGCGCAATCGGCTGAGGCAGCGCGTGGAAGGTATCCCGGGCTCGATGCGGGATGATCCTGGACGGCCCGCGGCTCCGGGCGGTTACGAGTACTCATCGAACCGCATCAGTGGATTCTCACTCACGCACCTGATGGGCACGGGATGTGCTGGCGCGAGTGGAGATATTCCCTTCATGCCGTTCGTTGGCGAGGTTACTTCTTCGCCTGCGGAGGATCTTAGCGCGGAGGTCTATGGCAGCACGTTTACACATGGGGACGAGACGGCCAAGGCGGGCTACTACAAGGTGAAGCTCGCCAACGGCGTGCTTGCCGAGTTGACCGCGACGCTGCGCACTGGCTCGGGACAGTTCACTTACCCAAATGGCAAGCCTGCCGTCATGCTGATCCGAACGGCAAACTCCGAGACTGGAAGCTCGGAAGCGCAGGTGAAAATCGATGTCGCGCGGCGCACCGTGTCGGGTTCGGTGACGAGTGGTAACTTCTGCGGATATATCGGCACCGCTGACCGCCGTAGTTACTACACGCTGTATTTCGTAGCGCACTTCGATGCGCCCTTCCTGTCCACGGGGACGTGGCAGGATTCGGCTGTGCATTCGGGCTCGACCCAGGCGAGCGGTGGAACGACATACGGGGTCAAGGGATTCATCCCACCGGGCAAAGGATCGGGTGGTTGGGTGGTGCTCGACACCTCAGGATCAAAGCCTGTGGGCGTGCGCGTGGGTATCTCATACGTGAGTGAGCAGAACGCGGAAGCGAATTTGCGTGCAGAGAATCCGGCAGGAACGAGCTTTGATGCCACTCGCGAGAGGGCACATGAGGCATGGAATCGCGCGCTGAGCAGCATCGCGATCGATGGCGGCACGAAGGATGAGCGTGTTGTCTTCTATACGGCTCTGTATCACTCGCTGATGGGCGAGAACCTGTATAGCGATGTGGATGGCCGGTACCTGGGCATGGATGGAAAGGTGCACACGGTCGCGGCTCCGCAGAAGGCACAGTATGGCACGTTTTCGGGATGGGATGTCTACCGATCGCAGTTACAGCTTCTTACGCTGCTCGAACCCGATGTTGCCGGAGATATTGCACAGTCGCTGCTGAATCAGGCCAATCAGAATGGTGGCGAGTGGGATCGCTGGACGCATAACTCGGGAATTACGCATGTGATGAATGGCGATCCTGCTGCGCCTGCGATCGCTGACATCCTTGCATTTGGCGGCACGAGATTTGATGCGAAGGCTGCGTATCGATCCTTGCTGCAGGCGGCCACCGTGCCCACAGCGCATGATCTCAGCAACGAGGGATGCCCGGTGGAATGCATCGGGCAGCGGCCGTCGCTCGACCAATGGTTGAAGCTGCATTACATTCCCGTGGGAGCTAACGCGTGGGGGGCGGCTGCAGATACGCTGGAAGATGTGGCGGCCGACTTTGCGATGTCGGAGCTTGCGCGGCGCATGGGCGATGAGCCGATGCATAAGCAATTTTTGGAGCGAGCGCAGTACTGGAAGAACATCTTCAACCCGCAGGCGACGCCGGAGGGAGGATATCTCCAGAGCCGCAATGCCGATGGGACATGGCCCAAGTTCACGCCTGCCACTGGAGAGGGGTTCGTCGAGGGCAGCGCCGCGCAGTACCTGTGGATGGTGCCGTTCAACGAGAAGGGCCTCTTCACGATGATGGGTGGCAGTGACAAGGCAAGCCAGCGCCTGAACGCGTTCTTCTATAACGCCGACGGTAGCCTTGCGGTGACGAAGTCAGGTCCGTTGCACGCGGAGTTGAACAACGAGCCCTCCATCGAGACGCCCTGGCTGTTCGACTTCCTCGGTCAGCCGTGGAAGACGCAAGAGGCAGTTCGCAAGGTGTTGAACTGCATATGGACGAATACTCCCAACGGTCTTCCTGGAAACGATGATCTTGGCGAGATGTCGTCCTGGTATGTGTGGGCGGCAATGGGCATGTATCCGGAGATTCCTGGGCGCGCGGAGCTTGTGTTGGGAAGTCCTTTGTTCCAATCCGTCACGGTGCGCCGCGCACAGGGTGACATCGTGGTAACGGCACACGGCGCGGGAACCGACGCGCCGTATGTGCAAAGCCTCAAGGTGGATGGAAAAGCTTCCGATAAGACCTGGCTGCCGCAAAGCTTTGTCGAGCATGGAGGAACGCTTAGCTTCGAACTTGGCGGGGTACCCAACAAGAATTGGGGAACAGCGCCGGAGGATGCGCCTCCTTCGTTTCAGCCTTAGGGCGTTCAGTGGTGGGCGTTATTTACTGCATCCGCACGACTCACGAACGATGAGCGTGGCCGGCAGCGTGACGCGGGCCTGGGACGCTGGGCCTTCGCCGCGGATCCTGTCGAAGAGAAGCCGCGCGGCCGCTCGGCCCATCTCCGTAACGGGTTGGCTTACGGCAGTGATCGACGGACGCAGTAGGGTGTAGAAATCCACATCGTCAAAGCCGACCAGAGCGACATCCTTCTGAGTCTCAATTCCCAAGGTCTGCAGCGCCTGAATGACCCGGATCGTGCAGGCATTGTTGGTAGCAAAGAGCGCATCGGGCCGTGACCTCGACTTGAAGAGTGCGCGTAAGGCGGGAAGAACGTCTCCTTCCTCTTTGAGCACCAGAGTGTTGACGGGGAGCTTTTCGCGTCGCAGGTGTTCTTCGTATGCTGATACCCGCAGCTTGATCGGACGCAGGTGGAAGTCTGTCGCTACGCACGTGATCTTGCGATAGCCGTGACTTCGCAGATGGGCCATCGCCATATGTGCCCCGGATGAATTTTCGACCTCTACCGAATCGGTGGAGGCGCTCTCAATGGGACGATCGATGGTGACGATGGGGATCGAACCTGCTGCGGCTCGGGTGAGATGTCTCGCACGGCTGTTCACCGGGGCGAGCACGATGCCGTCCACCGGGTGGTTGGTCATCTGTTCGATCTCGGCCTTCTCGGTGGCAGTGTCTCCGTCGGATACTGCCAGCCAGACCGTATAGCCCGCTTCGCGCGCAGCCTGTTGCACGGCTCGGCTGACAACCGAGAAGAATGGGTCGGCTACATCGGGAACGATGAGCCCGATGGACTTCGACATCTGGCCGGTCAACATTCGTGCGGCCTGGTTGGGGCGGTATCCAAGCTTACGAATGGCCGCACGCACGCGCTTCGCGGTCACTTCGGAGACGTAGGGATGACCGTTGATCGTGCGGGAGACGGTCATGGGTCCGACACCTGCGGCCCTTGCCACATCTACCAGCGTTGCTTTTCGATTCGATGAAGATTTGCGCATGAGGACCGTTAACGTTGTGCTCTCAGAACGCTAACAGACTCTGCAAACTCCCGGCCTACGTTAGCGGATAAAGCTGTTGACAACCGATTTTCCAGCGGCGTATAAGCTGTCCCGCTCTGATAGCGCAATCATACCCGTACGCGAAAATCAGCAATCCAGTTGCGTCAAAAAACTTTAGGAGAGCCAATGAACACCGTCGAATGGAAGAGAACCCTGCGCTCGTGGATCACCTTCGCCGTTCTCATTCTCGTTAGCGTCACAGTCTATTCACAATCCGACGTCGGCAGCATCAGCGGATTTGTGAGAGACAAGTCCGGAGCGGTTGTTCCCAGCGCCCGGGTCACCGTTCGCAATGAAGGCACCAACCAGGCCTTTGCGGTGACGACAGATTCAGACGGCCATTACACCGTGCCGAACCTGCCGCCGGCGACCTACTCGATGACCGTGGAAGCAAGCGGCTTCCAAAAGTACGTGAGCGTGCATAACCCTCTGGCCGCCAGCACGGCGATGGCGATCGACGGGGCGCTGGTCCCGGGCGAAGTGAGCCAAACCGTGGAGGTCACTGCCAGTGCGACGATCCTGCAGACGGAGTCCGGCTCGACCCAAGCCGAGATCAGCGGCCAGACGGTCATGGATGAGCAGCTCAATGGCCGCAATCCGCTGTTCATGGGAGCTCTGATCCCGGGCATGCGCAGCGCAACGACGCTGGGCGACTTCAACTTCGCCATTGGCACCTCGGTGCCATTCAACGTCAACGGAGCTCGTCAACAGGACACGCTGGTGACCTTCGACGGCGCGCCCGGCGTGCGTACGCGCGGTTCGACACAGGTGGTCGGTGTCGCGAATCCGGATGCCATCGAAGAGATGCAGATCCTCACCTCTGATTATCAAGCGGAATATGGGAGCTCCGCGGGCGGCCAGATTCGCATTGTCTCCAAGAGCGGCACGCGCAACTTTCATGCGTCGGCGTATGAGTACCTTCGCAACTCGGCGATGAACGCGAACACATGGACGCGCAATCAGAGCCCGACGACGAAGTTTGCCTCGCCATTCCGCTACAACAACTTCGGCTTCACCTTCGGCGGCCCGGTATGGATCCCGGGGATGCACTGGACGGACAAGTTCCGCGAGAAGGTCTTCTTCTTCGTGGCTGAAGATTGGATCCGCTATCGCTACACGGATACACAGACACAATGGGTGCCAACGAACCTAATGCGGCAGGGTAACTTTAGCGAGCTGCTAAGCCCTGTCAACCCTTACTACACGCGGAAGGATAGCTCCGGAAATCTGTTGCCGACGTATGTCTATGATCCTGCGACCTGCCCCGCCGCCAATGGCCCGGGCTGCGTAGCCTTCAACAACAACACCATCCCGATGGGGCGTCAAAGCGCCAATGGCATGGCAATCATCGATGCCTATCCAGCGCCCACCCCCGGATACGTCAGCTCAAACTCGAACTGGATCGCCGGCGCGGCTCACCCCATCAACCAGCGCAAGCAGCAGATCAGCGTGGACGTTCATCTGACGGACCATCACACGCTCTCTCTCCGGCGTCAGAACGTGACGTACAATGAGTACCTTCCGTTCGACCAGGGCTCGGGTCTGACGGGGCGCTACTTCAACCGTCCGAACCAGACCAACGGGCTTACCTGGACATGGGTCATCAGCCCGAGCATGATCAACGAGGCTCGCGTGACGTACAGCCTCGATCAGGTCTACATCCCCGTGAACACGGCGCTACCTGGCTTCAACCGCCAGACGCTGGGCATCAACTTTCCGTACATCATCCCGGGCGCGAAGGCAGCCCCCAACAAGATTCCGACGGTGAGTGGTCTCGGAACGTTCTATGGGCTGGCGGGCGGACCGTATCCATCGCACTCGGGCGGCCCGATCTACACCTACTCGGACAGCCTCACGAAGGTGTGGGGTGGCCACACCGCGAAGTTCGGCTTCCAGTTGATGTTCTCGGGAGAGAACGACAACGATCAGATCAACGTGTCCACCGTACCAGGCGGTGCGAACAACCAGAACGGCAACTTCCAATTCAGCGACAATCACGGATCTCTTGGGGATACCACGGGTGTGGCCTTGGCCAACCTCGCGATGGGGCTCTCGGACAGTTACACGGAGATCGGTCCAAAGTCTTACACCGAATGGCGGGGACAGTCGTATGACTTCTTTGCGCAGGATTCGTGGAAGATGACTCAGCGCCTGCACGTCGACTACGGTCTCCGTGTCACTGCGCTCACACCGTATAAGGCCGCTTGGGGGAATGCTGCCTTCTTCGACCCAGCCTCATACCAATCGTCGGCCGCACCCACGGTGAACCCAACGACGGGTAACGTCCTGCTCGGCACGGGCAATCCGTATAACGGCATGGTCATTCCCGGCCGCTCCAGCTTCCCCTCCAGCGCCGCTGCGCACGGCGTTGTCGGAGCGACACCTTCCACGGCAAACACTGCCTGCGACGGCAGTTCCTGTAGCCTGCTTTTTGCTCCGAAGCTGAAGGATGGTTACGTGAACACATCCTACGTGGTGCAGCCGCGTGTAGGCTTCGCCTATGAACTGAATCAGACGGCGGTGGTTCGTGGGGGATTCGGCACCTTCGCCACGCGCATGGGTCTTCTGGACAACATCTTTCCCGGTGGCAATCCGCCCTTCCAGCCGTTCATCGGAGTCGGAGCCGTGGCCAATAATCTGACCTCGATGGTGGACAACCCCGGCTACGCGCTCAACAGCACCGTTGCTCCGTCCTTGACCATCACCACGCTGAACCAAAACCTGAAGGCGCCGGTCCGCTATAACTGGAACTTGGCGGTTCAACAGCAGCTTCCATTCGCCACCGTGTTTACGCTGGCTTACGTGGGTGGTCGCGGTCTTCACAACTGGCGCGTCTTCGACATCAACCAGCCGGCGGCAGGTGCGCAGCAGGCGCATCCCGGCGTTAGTGTCAACGCGCTGCGCCCGTATCAAGGGTACGCCGCCATCCAGCAGGAGCAGAGCAACGGTACCTCCAACTATCACTCGCTGCAAGCTTCGTTGCAGCGCACCAGCGCGAGAAACATCACGTTCGGTGTGAGCTACACGTTCTCCAAGAGCATGGACGACAGCTCGAACTACCGCGACATTGTGCCCGACACATTCAACACGAGCAACTTGTACGGGCCGTCGGAGTACGATGCCCGGCACATGGTGGTCGTCAACTACGTGTGGGCTCTGCCCTTCCTGCGCGAGCAACATACTCTGACCGCGAAGATCCTTGGCGGCTGGCGTATCGCGGGTGTGGCGCAGTTCCAGACCGGATCGCCTTGCGGCGTCGGCAGCAGTACCGATTACGCGAGTATTGGCACGGCGGAGGGCAGCTTTGGCTGCGGCTCCGAAAATGAGTTCTACGTGATGAACGGAAAGCCGAAGATACTGCATCAGTTTGCTGGATACGGTGGTACCGGCCTGTACTTCGCCACCAAGAATCCGGACGGTTCCTCGATCTTCACTCCGCCTGCTGCAGGCACCTTCAACCTGCAGCGTGGTGTTCGTGACTCCATCTATCAGCCTGGCTACCAGGACTGGAATCTCTCGTTGAAGAAAAAGTTCGCGATCACGGAAACGGCTAACATGGAATTCACCACCGATGCGTACAACTTCATCAACCATCCCAACTGGTCTGGACCGAATCTGAATCCCACGTCGGGCCAGTTCGGTCAGGTTACGGGCAAGTCCACCACGAACCCTCGTACCTTACAGGTTGGGCTTCACATCACGTACTAACATCGACAAACGCCCCGCACGGAGACTAACTCCATGCGGGGTTCTTTTCAGCCAGCTACTCTCGAGTTGTCCAAACGCAAACCTGTAGTGCTTAGAGGATGGAGCAGAGAATGAAGAACACACGCCGGTCGCGCCGCGAGCGCTCACTTGTATCCTCCGTGGAGAGGCGACCGACCTTGCTGCGTCGGCTGCCATTGGCTGCCGCCGCACTGCTGTTCGAGTTGAGTGCGATGGGCCAGACGATGAAGGCGCCCGACATCACGAGAACCCCGACGCTCTATGTTGTGCCCTATGCTCACCTGGATACGCAGTGGCGCTGGGAGATGCCGCAGACCATCAGCGAGTACCTGCTGAAGACGATGCGCGTCAACTTCGACTACATCGATCGCTACCCGCATTACGTCTTCAACTGGACAGGCTCCAACCGCTACCGCTTGATGAAGGAGTACTTTCCGGACGACTACGCGCGCATGCAGCAGTATGTCGCCGCGGGTCGGTGGTTTCCTGCGGGGTCATCCGTTGAGGAAGGTGATGTCAATCTTCCCAGCGCGGAGGGTATCTTCCGCCAGGTGCTGTACGGCAATGAGTATTTCCGCAAGGACTTCGGTAAGGCCAGCAATGAATATATGCTGCCCGACTGCTTCGGCTTTCCGGCATCGCTGCCCAGCATTCTTGCCCACGCCGGTGTGAAGGGCTTCTCGACACAGAAGCTGAACGCAGTGTGGCAGCCGTCGCCGATCGTGGGTGGACCCGACTCGCCGGAGCAGACGCCCGAAGGCATCCCGTTCAACGTGGGTCTATGGACTGGTCCCGATGGCAAGACGGTGATCGCGGCACTGAACCCCGGGGGGTATGGCAGCAACGCGTACACCGATCTCAGCAAGGAGCCTGCACCCGCGTCGACGCATGTGCTCACGGATGCGGAGAAGGCGAAGCTCACACCACTGCAGATTCGCCAGTATGAGCGCCGTCAGATCGAGCCGAACTGGGTGCAGCGGATCAACCTCGATGGCAAGGTCACGGGCCTCTTTGCGGACTACCACTACGTGGGCACAGGAGATATCGGGGGCGCGACGCAAGAGTCCACGGTGAAGCTGCTCGAGGCCATCGTCACGAAGTCCGAGACCGTGCTGCCGACTCCGTCGCAGCTCAGCTTCCTGAAAGAGCAGGCCTCGTACAATCCCGCGCCGGTCCGCGTGGGAGAAGGCCCAGTGCATGTGATCGAAGCGACTGCCGATCAGATGTTCAACGATATGGCGACGCTGGATACGAGCCGCATGCCAGAGTACAAGGGCGATCTCGAGCTAATTAATCACTCGGCGGGCTCGCTCACTTCGGAGGCGTATCACAAGCGCTGGATCATGCGGAACGAGACGTTGGCAGATGCGGCGGAGAAGGCTTCCATCGCTGCGGAGTGGCTCGGTGCGCGCCCGTATCCCATTCAGCGGCTCACGGACGCGTGGACGCTGGAGCTTGGCGGCCACTTTCACGACACGGGCGCGGGCACAGCGACGCCGGAGACCTATCGCTATGCGTGGAATGACGACGTCATCACAGCGAATCAATTCGAAGGCGTCCTCACCAGCGCGACCGAAGCCGTTGCTTCCACGCTGGACACGCAGGGCCCTGGCATTCCCCTCGTCGTCTACAACTCTCTCAACATTGAACGCGAGGATGTGGTCGAAGCTACCGTCGCATTTCCGAGTGGCGCACCTACGGCGGTGCGAGTGATCGGTCCCGATGGACGCGAGACTCCAGCGCAGATGGAGGATGGCAAGGTACTCTTCGTCGCGAAGGCTCCGTCGGTGGGATACGCGGTGTATCACGTGCTGCCTGCGAGGGCTGCGTCCGCGAGTTCGGCTCTCAAGGTGACGGGCAACTCGCTGGAGAATGGGCGCTACCGCGTCCAGATCAATGCAGCGGGAGATATCTCGAACATCTTCGACAAGCAGCTGAATAAGGAGCTGCTGTCGGTTCCTGTGCAGCTGGCGATTACTACCGATACACCGAAGCAGTATCCCGCGTGGAACATGGACTATGAGCAGGTTGAAGCTGCGCCGCGCGCGTATGTGAGCGGACCTGCAAAGATTCGCATCAAGGAGAGCGGTCCGGTGCGAGTCTCTCTGGAGGTATCGCGCGAGACCGAAGGCTCTACGTTCGTGCAGACGGTAAGTCTTTCCGCGGGCGATGAGGGCAATCGCGTTGAGGTGAGGAATGCCATCGATTGGCGTGGCCTCACCTCGAATCTCAAGGTCACGTTCCCGCTAACGGCCAACAATCCGAACGCAACCTATAACCAGGATCTCGGCACGATCCAGCGCCCCACTGCGACACCCCGACAGTTTGAGGTGGGATCGCACCGCTGGATCGACCTCACCGATAAGAGTGGCGCCTTCGGTGTCACGCTTCTTACCGACTATAAGAACGGCTCCGACAAACCCAACGACAACACGATTCGCCTCACGCTGCTGCGCTCGCCGGGGATTCAACCGACAACGAACCGCGCTCCTGGAGCCTACAGCGACCAGGCCAACCAGGATTGGGGACATCACGAGATCACCTTCGGCATCATGGGGCATGCCGGGGACTGGCGTAAGGCACAGACGGATTGGCAGGCCTATCGCCTGAACGATCCGATGATGCCCTTCGCCACCGAGGCTCACGCCGGCTTACTGGGCAAGAGCTTTTCGTTGCTACGCATCGATAACTCGAGGGTTCGTGTCTTCGCGCTGAAGAAGGCAGAAGCGAGCGATGAGGTCGTGCTGCGCGTTGCGGAGCTAGACGGCAAGGCTGCACCCGATGTGCACTTCTCCTTCGCTGCGCCTGTGCTCTCAGCGCGTGAGATGAATGGGCAGGAGCAGTCGCTGGGTGCCGCGACAGTGGCGGATGGCAAGCTGGTTGCTTCGTTTACGGCATACCAGCCGCGTACGTTCGCGCTCAAACTAGGGGCGGCGCAAGTTAAGGCCGCTGCAATTCGCTCACAGCCAATCCCGCTTGCCTATACACTCGCCGTTGCGACCAATGATGACACGAAGACGCCGGGTGGCGGCTTCGATGGCCAGGGTAACGCCATACCGGCGGAGATGCTTCCATCGCAGCTCGACTACAACGGAGTGAGCTTTACGTTGGCCTCAGCCGCAACGGGGGCCGCGAATGCCGTGGTTCCCAGCGGACAGAGGATCGCACTTCCTGAAGGCCGCTTCAACCGTGTCTATATCCTCGCGGCGTCGACCGGTGGCGATCAACGGGCGAGCTTCAGCGTTGGACCGAAGACCACGGAGCTTACCGTGCAGGACTGGGGCGGCTTCCTCGGTCAGTGGGACACGCGGACATGGAAGAACGAGCCGAAGTTCAACTGGGACATCTCTGCACATCATGCGGTGTGGCCGCCCAAGGACCTCGACGACCGCGAACTGCGCAGGCCGTCTCCCAGCTATCCTGAGGACTACGTCAGTCTTGAGAAGGGCTACATCAAGCCTGCGGGACTTGCCTGGTACGCTTCGCACCATCACACGGCGGATGGGTTGAACGCCCCGTACGAATATTCGTATCTGTTCGCGTATGGCATCGATGTTCCTGCCGGAGCGCGCTCGCTTACGCTTCCGAAGAACGATAAGATCCGCATCCTGGCGATCTCCGCTGCTGAAGAGAATCCGGCAACTACGCCCGCTGAGCCGCTCTTCGATACGCTCGGTAGCGCTGCTCCGCCGACACGCTAACGGCGTCCGCACCAGCCTGCCCGTCACGCCGGTGCGGACGCTGGGGTACAGTTCGCGGTGCTTCGAGCGCATCGCGAGAATGCCTCTGTTCTGGTAATCGAGCGTACCAGCGGTCGTCCGTCTCTATCGACGAGCTTGGCCTTAGCGCGAGCACTATCATCGACACATGAGCTCGCCCTACAAGCTGGGAGACATCCTTGCCAACGCGATCACGCATGGCGTGGGCGCTGCCCTGGCGATCGCCGGCACCGTATACCTCATCGTCGCGTCGACGCATGGCACGGCATGGCAGATGGTCAGCAGTTGCATCTATGGAGCTTCCCTGGTCCTCGTCTATCTTTGCTCCACGCTGTATCACTCGCTGGTGCGAACGCGCGCGCGGCATGTCTTCCAGGTGCTCGATCACAGTGCCATCTACCTGCTGATTGCAGGAACGTACACACCCTTCACCCTGGTCTCGCTGCATGGGCCGCTCGGCTGGTGGCTCTTCGGCATCGTCTGGAGCCTGGCGGTCGCGGGGGTCGTCTTCAAGAGTGTGGCCATCCATCGCTTCAAGGTGGCGTCCGCGGTTATCTACCTGTTCATGGGATGGTTCATCGTCTTCGCGGCGCGGCCGCTCATCCATGCCATCTCCTGGCATGGGATGGCATGGGTTGCTGCCGGAGGATTGGCCTACACGCTGGGGATCGCGTTCTTCGCCTGGGACCGGCTGCGGTACTTCCATGCCCTATGGCATGTGTTCGTCCTGGCGGGCAGCATACTGCAGTATATGGCGGTGCTCTTCTATGTGGTACCGTACGGTACCTGATGGAGTGCACGGAGGGATTCGGGGCCTCACTCGATCTTGGATCAAGGATTAGCCTTGGGCTATCCTGAACACAACGATTCCGAATCGAAGTTGGCATAAGGGCCTCTTATGGACAGATCCCCCGACGCAGGGCTGGTGTTCCCATCTCCTACGCGCCGTCTCGTCCTTCCGATGCCGGTGCTCCTCGTGGGTGGGCTCCTGCTGTTGAGCATCCCGCTTTGCGTGCCGTGGGTTGTTCCGAAGGATGCTCGGTTCCTGATGTATCCCTATGGCGCGGCGCTGGACCTCATCCCGCTCTGCCTGTGCTGGCTGGCCGCCCGCGAACATGCAGGCCTGGGTCGCGCGCAGTGGTTGTTGCTCGCCGGTCACTTCGCCATGCGCAGCCTCAGCCTCTGGATCCCGACGGCTGAGATCTGGTTTGGCCTTGCGCGGCGGGAAAGCTCATGGCTACTGAGCGGAGCGAGCTGCGCCGCCACCATGTTTTGCCTGCTGGCGTTGACGATGGCCCAGTCGGAGGCGCGGCTGGCGAAGCGCTATCTGGATGGCGCGATGGCCCTCATCCTCTGCGTTCTGAATTTCCTGGCCTTGTTTTCGTCGGCTCCCATCGGCTTCAGCAACTTCCACCTGCAGATGTCCTTCGCCACCGCGCTCTTCCTCTTGATCTGCGCGTGGTCCGCTCAGGCGGCAACGGAATCCGGGGTAGGCGAGCAATTCACCCGTGTGGTCATTGCCTACCTGATCGCGCGTTGCGTGATGGTGTTCTCTATCAACATCGTCGATTACCTCTGGCTTGCCACACCACGCGAGTTGCCGTTCGACCTACTCTATGGTCTTCCACCGATCGCCTTCAGCATCGCCTTGCTGCACAGCGGATGGCAGATCCCCTTGCGTCTCCATGTCCCCCGGAGGGTACTGGCGAGTACCGCGTTGCCGGCGTCGGTCCTGCTGGCGTCTGTGCTGCTGGCCATTGGCCTCTCGCCTGAGTATCGCTGGCTCAGCGCTACGGCCATCCTGCTCTCGGTGGTCTGCTTCATCCTGCGGACGCAGCTGCTGTATGAGCGGCTGCTGGAGGCGCAGATCAAGCTGCAGACGCAGGCGGCGACGCTCGATCAGCTCGCCAACCTGGACCCTTTGACGGGCATCGGCAACAGGCGTTTCTTCGAACTGCGCGCCTCCGCCGTTCTCGATCAGGAGAACTGCATCGCCTCTCTGCTGCTGATCGATACCGACCACTTCAAGCAGGTCAATGACTCGTTGGGCCACGCTACCGGCGATCGGCTGTTGGAGCGGATCGCATCGATCCTCGCAAGAGAGGCCGTGCTGAGTGCTGGTTATTGCGCGCGCATCGGCGGCGACGAGTTCGCCATTCTGCTGATCGAGTGCCATCCGCGGGAGGCTCTTGAGCTCGCGGAGCGCGTTCGCGTCCAGGTCAGTTGTATTCAGCTGGAATCGGTCATAAGGCCCTCGGTGAGCATTGGGGTGGCTGCAACTACCGGAAGGGCGCGCCTGGGTACGTTGCTCGAATTGGCCGACGAAGCTCTGTATGAATCCAAGGCCAAGGGACGCAATCGTGTCGAGATGGCTCAGATGGATGCCGTCGAGTTCCAGACTCGTGGCAGGCATATTCAGCGGCGCAGATTTCGCGAGCGGCCGATGTAACTTGGCGCGGCGAGAGAGGGCAGTGGAACGACAAAGGGCAAGGCCGAAGCCTTGCCCTCTGCACTGCATTCGTTCGCGCTACTTCTTCGTCGGAGCCGGGGTTTCAATGCGAGGCAGCATGTCTGCGCGGGTCGCTGCGTTATAGGCAAACCACGCTTCGATCATGGATCCTTGCATCACGTCGCCCTTCTGCACGCGGTCGTACAGATCCATGTTGGAGTGGTGAGTTCGCGAGCCGTACTCCAGCGGATCCTGCATGAAGCCGATGCCGTCGAGGCCGATCCACGAGAAGCTCGTCGAGTCCGTACCGCCGGGCTGCGTGGTGGGGCCGGCAGTGAGTCCCGTGACCTCCTCGATGCCGAGATCCTTGATGGGTGCGATCCAGGACTTGAAGACCTCTGCCAGCTGGGCATTGCCCAGCGCGGACACGGCGCGGAATTTGCCCGAGCCTGAGTCGTCGTTGAAGTAGACATCGAGCTTGTCGTACTCGGGACTCTTCACCATCGTGTCGCGCGGCGCGAAGTGCTTCTGCACGTACGCCAGCGAGCCGTAGAGGCCTTCTTCTTCGCCTCCCCACAAGGCCACGCGGACGGTGCGGGCCATCGGCTTGTGCATGGTCGCGAGGATGCGCACGGCTTCCATCGCGACGGACGAGCCCGTGCCGTTGTCGGTCGCTCCGGTGCCACCCTGCCAGCTATCGAAGTGGCCGCCCACCATGACGACTTCGTCCGCCTTGGTCGTGCCCGGGATCTCGCCAACCACGTTGAATCCCATCAGGTCTTCCTTCTGGTATTCGGTTTGGATGTCGAAGGTCAGCTTCGGTGTGATGCCGTGCTGCAGCAGGCGGCAGATGCGGTTGTACTGCTCTGGCGTGATGGCGGCCATCGGCGGACCGACGGGATCCTTGGGGTCTTCCGAACCACCGTACGACGCGAAGATCGTGCCGCCGTCGCCGTTGTAGCCGGGGGTCAGCGCGACCGCTACGCCCTCTTCCTTGAGGAAGGCATTGACCTGGTTGCGCAGGATGCGGCCAGTGGGCGCTGCAGTCGAGAGCGTAGCCGGCGTGAATTCTCCAGGGCGAGGAGCAGCGGCGCCGGGCCGGCCACCGCCGCCAAAGCCTCCGCGCGAAGGATCCGGAGTCTTGGTGCGCTCTTCGATCTCAGCGTCCGTCAGGCGATGCGCTTCCACTTCGGTGTGCATGGCAAGCTCGCGTGGATCGAAGATCAATACGATCTTGCCCTTGAGCTTGCCGTGGTACTTGGCGAAGTCTTCCTTGGAGTGCAGCGGCGCGAGCACGGCGTCGGCTGTCACGGGACCTTCGGTGCCGGGCGTCCACGCAAGAGGGAAGCCGATCAGCGAAGCGTATGCCGGGGACTCCAGCGCCCCGTAGTACTTCTTGATCTGCCAGCCATCGCCGAAGGGTCCCCACTTTTCGAGGTGCACGTTCTGCAGGCCCCACTCCTTCATCTGCTTCATGGCCCATTCGGCAGCCGCGCGATGATTGCGGCTGTTGTTCACGCGCGGACCATACACCTCGGACAGGTAGAAGAGGTTCTCCATTACCTGCGAATGTTGGAAGGCTTCATTCTTGATCTGGTTCAGAGCAGCCAGATCAACCTTGTCGCCGTTCTGTTCCTGGCCCGGCGCGATCGATGTGAAGAACAGAGTCAGGGTGCAGGCGGCGGCAGCCAACCTGAAGCGAAGCGAGCTCACGATAGTTTCCCTTTCAAGATGAGGCCTGGTTTTGGGGCCATGGATCGACAGGAAGGGCGCGCCTAACCGAACCACAGGCCGGCCCACATCTTCTGAATTTCGAGATGTGACCAAGCTATTGAATTTGGGTTCGCGATGCAACACGAAGCCACCGCGGAGAGGCGACGGCGTAAGGACTCTATCACTCGGAAGGGAGCGTCAGTCCCGAACCAGCGGGAACTCCAGCCGGAAGGTGGTTCCATGATCGTCAAGGGCCGTCCGCGTCTCCAGCGTGATCGTTCCCTCGTGCTTTTCGACGATGGAGTGCGTGATCCACAGCCCGAGGCCGGTGCCCGTGCCCTGTTTGGTCGTGAAGAACGCTTCGAACACATGGGGCACCAGAGCCTCCGGGATACCAGGGCCGGTGTCTTCGACCTCGAGCGTGACCTTGTCGCCCTCGGTGCGTGTGCAGATCGTCAGTTGTCCGCCTTGTTCCATCGACTCCAGTGCGTTCACGACGAGATTCGAAATGACCTGACGGATCTCACCCTTGATGCCGCGAATCCTCAAGCCGTCCTGGAGATCGAGAACGACTGTGATCGTCTTGCTTGCCAGTCGGTTCTTGTACAGCTCCAACGTCTCTCGAACGCTCTCGGAGAGATCCAGATCGGAGGGCGCGCGGAGTTCACGATAGAAGCCCAGCGTCTGCCGGGTAATGTGCGCCAGGCGCGTCACCTCCGCGAGCGCCGCGCTGGCCGTCTCCCGGATCGACGTCGATGCTTCTGGAGATTGCTCCAGGATGTAGATGAGGTTGGTGAGCGCCTCGAGCGGGTTGTTGATCTCATGCGCGATCGCGGCCGACATGCGGCCGGCGGTCGCAAGTTTCTCCGCCTGGATCAGCGCCGATCTCGTCGCCTGCTCCGACGCGAAGAGCGTGCAGTTCTGGATCGAGAGTCCAGCTCGATTGGCGAGATCGACGGCGAGGACAACATCCGTTGCGGTGTACTCGCGGTCTTTGTTCAGTGCGAAGGCGATCGAACCAAAGCCCTTCCTGAGCGGCGAGAGCGGCACAGCCAGGAGCCGATTCGCCAGCGGACCCGAGGTCTCCATGAGAGGCGAGGTCGAACTTGCTGCCCTCTTCAACGCTTCGTTCAGGTCGCCGTCGGCCTCTACATCTGCAGGCCAGAAGGATGAGGAGTGCCCGGGAAATTCTCCCAGGAACAGCACACACTTGTCTGCGAATTGCGGAATCATGGCATGGCGGATATTCTCGACCGTCTCCACCAGCGAGAGGGAAGAGCTAATGCGGGGACCAATCGTGGCGAGAAAACGGAGGGATTCTTCTGCCTCCGAGATGCGCAACATTCTCTGGATGAGGGAGACGAGCTCAGCCGGATGCACGGGTTGAGCGATGTAGGCGTCGGCTCCCCCGGAGAATCCGGCGATGCGTAAGTCCGGATCGCTGAAGCTCGCAGAGACCTGCAACACGGGCAGGAAGGGATCGCACCCCTTCAACTTGCGGGTGAGGTCGTAGCCGCTGATGTCGGGAAGACGGACATCGACGACCGCCAGCGCAGGATGCTTGTCCATCATCGCAAGGGCCTGCTTGCCGGTTCCTGCCTCGAGCACGTCGAAGCCCTCGGTCTCCAGGATGCGGCGCATGGCGTAGCGCTGCTCGACCGTGTCATCGACGTAGAGAATCGGCCTCTTCGTGTGGTTGATCAACCGCCGCTCTCCGATTGATGCCGATCGCTGAGGCCAAGATTGAGCAGCACCCGCTCAAGCGCGACGCGCTGGTCTTCGGCATCGCCGCGATCCTTATCGATATGGGTTAGCCCATGATCCTGGATGAAGGTCCGCTCCTCCGGCGTCAGCGTCTTGGAGCTCACCAGCACGATTGGCAGGTCCGCGGTGTCGGGCGCGGCGCGGAGTTCGCCAGCCAGGTCGAGACCATTCTCTTCCGGCATGACGATATCCAGGAACACAAGCCTGGGGCGAGTCGTAGCAAGGCATCGCCGGGCTTCAACCAGCGACGAAGCCTCGATCAGACGCGCGGAGGTCAGCGTGACCAGGTTCCTCCGCAGGATGTAGCGCGCGACCTCGTCGTCATCGACCAGGAGGATGGTCTGTTCTTCTTCATCGGACCTTGCTACCTCGGGTCCCTTCGCCACGGCGGTGGGGATCTCCACGTAGAACGTCGATCCCTTGCCGGCCTCGGACTCGAACCACGTCCGACCGCCGAGGATGGAAGCCAGTTGCCGCGACAGTGGAAGCCCAAGCCCGCTGCCTTTGTGGCGAGGCCGCTGGTCAGCTTCGATCTGCCCCCACTCCTGCCAGATCAGCTCTTTGTTCTCTTCGGCGATGCCGATTCCCGTGTCGGTGACCGAGAAGCAGATCCCGCCGTCGGAGGTGAGGTGGGCGCGTACGCGGACGGTGCCTCGCTCCGTGAACTTCAGGGCGTTGGAGATGAAGTTGCGCAGGATCTGCGCGAGCTTGCTTTCGTCGGTGTAGAGACGCGCCCCGATCACGGAACTCTCTTCGATGATCAGTTGCACATTTTCATTCGTGGCCAGCGGGCGGAACATGCCGCGCAGGGCGGCGAAGAACTCGGAGATCGTGAATTCGCTGGGCCGCGCCGTGACCTTGCCGGCTTCGATCTTTGCGAGATCGAGAAGGTCGTTGACCATCTCGGTAAGATTCTGCGCGGAGCGCTGGATGAACAGGACCTGCTTTTCCTGCTCAGCGGAGAGCTCGCCGTCGATGCGGCGGATCAGCAAGCCTGCGAGCGAGACGATGGAGTTCAGCGGCGTCCGCAGCTCATGCGTGATGCCGGAGACGAAGCGCGACTTCATCTCGGAGGCCTGCTGCAGCTCGAGGGCGCGGTCTTCCAGCTCGGCGTAGAGGACCATGACGCCACGGTTGGTCTCCTTCAACTCCTGGTTGAGTTGGGAGAGCTCACGCTCGCGTTCGCGGACCTCGTTCAGGAGGCGGATCATCTCGTGATCCTGCGCATGGGCTGCCGTGCCAAGATCCTCCTTGGCGACCGCGGAGAGGCGATCTGCGAGGGACTTCGGAGTGGGCACGTCTGTGCCACGAGGAAGGAACTTGCGCAGCGTGACGGTGGTCCCGATTTTTTCGCTCTCGATCTGCAGGTCGTCCATCAGGCGGCGGGAGCCGGTGATCCCAAGACCCATGCCGGAGGCCGAGACGTAAGTTCCATCCCAGATCTGATCGAGCTTCGCGATGCCCTTACCCTGGTCCTTGACGACGATGCGCAGGGCAGGGCTGTCTTCGCGATCGAAGTGCAGCTCGACGGTCCCGCCGCCGGCGTACTCGTACGCGTTGCGCGCAATCTCCGAAACAGCAGTCGCGATGCGGGTCTGGTCCTGATTCTCAAAGCCGAGGATGCCCGCGACCTGCTTGGCTCGCTGTCTCGCGAGGAGGAAGTCTGTCTCGGCCGCGAGCGTGACCGAGAGGAGCCGGGATGTGGTGGTCTTAGCCAAGGCGGGTTACCAGTAAGGTCGCGTCATCGCGTCCGCGCACCTGCTCGGAGAAGAGAAGCGGAGCGATGACCATGGGAGGCTGCAACACGAGCGAAGGCGGAATCCCCAGCTTGGAGTGGGTCGTGAGCCCGTCCGACTGCATCAGCAACAGGTCTCCCGCCTGGTAGGGATAAGAGAACTGCTGGACCTTGCGCATTTGATGCCCCAACGTCCCATTGTGCGAGACCAGGCTCTGGCTGCGAGTGCTATTCAGAATGGAGCAGCCGATGTTGCCGAGGCCGGCAAACTCGAGCGTCCGGGTTTCGGGATTGATCTTCGCCACCGCGGCAGCGGCCCCGCGAGTGGACCGCATAGCGGCGTGCATCCTCTCGATGATCGTCGCAGGCGAAGAGGACTGGTGCTTCTGAAAGACATCCACGGCACACCGTGCAGCGTCCGCGGCAAAGACGCCGTGGCCGAGGCCATCGACGACGAGGATCGTGTTGCCATCGTCCGAGACGCTCCAGGAGTCGCCGCTGAGGGTCTCCCCATGGATGGCTGTGCAGACCACGGAGAAGTCGGGATATGTTTTTTTCTCCGCCATGCGCGCTGCGATTACCGTTGTGCGATCTAGGATCGAGTACGCCGCGAACCGCGTTGCGAACCGGCGGACGGCACCCAAGCCCAGACCAGGAGTCGATCTTGTGCTGAAGCCGTCTTCGAGACAGCGTTCGACGTTCGGCATCCCTCGTCCATGGTCGACAGAAGCAATGTCCAGCGCCGCGATGGGCTCCAGCAAGCGGATGTAGAGCTCGCCGCCGCCCGCGTGTTGCAGGAGATTGTTCGCCAGCTCCACCACGACCACACTGATCGCGGAGATGCGCTGGTCATCCAGCCCCAGGTGCTGCGCTATGGCGGTCGCAGCTCGCCTTGCAACGGCAATCTGCGAGGAATCCTGGATAGGGATGATCGAGGTTTGGGTCAGCGGCTCCATTTGGTGATTGTCACGGTCGTCCCTTCATCCACCTTGGATGCAATATCGAACTCGTCCATGAGACGGCGCGTTCCACCCAGCCCGAGTCCCATGCCGTTACCGCTGGTAAAGCCATCCGTCAGCGCCTGGCTGATGTCGCGGATGCCGGGGCCGTTGTCGGCAAAGATCAGACGCAGGCCCTTCTTGATGCCGTTGTCGACGGCCTCCATGCGAAGATCGCCGCCACGGCCGTAGTCCAGAGTATTGCGGGCAATCTCGCTGGCCGCGGTGACGATCTTGGTCTGGTCGACGATGCCGAAGCGCAGCTCCGCTGCCAGCTTGCGCACGGAGGTGCGCACCGTCACCACGTCTTCCGAGGTTCGGACGGGGATAGATTCAGACTTGAGAACTTCCATCCGCCGTCTCCTCCAGCTCCTGCACCTCGAAGTCCTCCATGGCGCGGGATACATCGGCACGGAGGATCTCCATGCCGCGCTCCACGGTGAGGGCGGTGCGAATCCCGGGCAAGGACATGCCCAGTTCGACCAGGGTGATGGCGACGGCGGGGCGCATGCCGACGACGACAGTCTGCGCGTCGAGCACACGGGACATGGAGGCGATATTGCCGAGCATCCTTCCAATGAAGGAGTCGACGACTTCCAGTGCGGAGATGTCGATCAGAACTCCGCGGGACCCGTGTTTCACGATCTTTTCGGTTAGATCGTCCTGCAGCTGCAGCGCGAGGCGATCGTGCATGTCGACCTGCACCGTGATCAGGAGGAATTCTCCCATCCTGAGAATAGGAATATGTTCCACGGTTTGCTCCTAGGCCTTGCCGGTGAGGACGCTCTTGCGAACAACGACGTGGCCGGTGCGCTGCATCGCGACACGGAACGCATCGGCGAGGCTTGCCTTGGTGACGATGTCGCCCAGCTCCACGCCGAGATGCACGATGGTCTGCGCGATCTGCGGGCGAATGCCGCTGATGATGCACTCGGCGCCCATCAGGCGAGCTGCGGTGACAGTCTTCAGCAGGTGCTGCGCGGTCAGCGTGTCCACCGTCGGAACGCCGGTGATGTCAATGATGGCAAGCTCCGACCCGGTCTCGACGATCTTCTCCAGCAGGTTCTCCATGATGGTCTGCGTGCGGCTGGAATCCAGGGTGCCGATGATCGGCAGCGCGAGCACGCCATCCCAGAGCTTCACCACGGGCGTCGAAAGCTCCAGCATCTCTTCCTGCTGACGCCGGATCACCGACTCACGAGACTTCTGGTACATCTCCATGGTGAAGAGGCCAAGCTTGTCGAGCAGTACGGTCGCGTTCCAGATCTCGGCTACCTGCTGCGCAGGATCCTCGACGGCGGAGCGAAGCTTTCCGAACAGCGGCTGCTTGAACGAAAACACGAACATCGCGGTTTCGCTGGGGCTGAAGCCGAGATTCGCGCGGCTCGCGGAGATCTCTTCCAGAAACTTGCGCAGGTCGCGGAAGGCCTCGGTATCGATGTTGGCGACATCCCCTCGCGTCACCGCTTCCTGGAGAAGCTCAATGAAACGTCGCGACTGGGTGCGGATCTCCGATGTGGAGAGCCGGACACTGAGGTTCCCGATGGAAGACTGGGCGGTTGTCCAATCGTCCAGCAGGTCTGCTTCATATTTGCGGAGGATTTCAGGAATTTGAGATGTCGTCACGGGCCCTCGGTCTTGTTTGATCAGCGGAATACTTGCTCGGAGTATAGCGAATTTCGGTTCGTGCCGGGAACTAACGCTTCTGAGATCAGCTGGTTAAGCCTCTTGTGCAAGGCATAGACCTGCATGCCTCCCGGGGCTAAAATGAATTTCACAGAATCAAATCCTGCTACAGAACGCCGGCCCCCGTGAAGAAGCACTCCGTCCTGCTCGTGGATGACGACAGCACACACCAGTATTCCCTGGGCCGACACCTGGAAGAGTCCGGGTTTGAGGTGCTTCATGCCGAGACCGGAGCCCAGGCGTTAGCCCTCGTACTCGTGGCTGCGCACCAGCCTGATGTCGTCCTGCTGGATATCAATCTGCCGGACATGACCGGCTTTGATATCTGCGAGCGGCTGAAGCAGAATCCGGAGACGCGCCGCATCCCCGTCATCTTTCATTCGGCCACGCACGACACGCAGTCGGCTCGCGAACGGGTGATCGACCTGGGAGCTACATCTTTCCTCAGCTACCCGATCGACGTGGAACACCTAGTCACCGTGGTGCAGGGAGCCATCGCTCGCGCCCGCCAGTCTTCGCCGCGCTAGGCGATAGCCTCGAGCACCTGCTGCGTCGTCCGGACCTTCGAGAGCCGAGGGAAGATCGATTTGAAGGCAAACGCCTGCATCTCCGGCGAGAAGGTGGTGCAGGCGTCTTCGACGGTGACGAACGCGAAGCCCAGACCCGTTCCTTGGCGGAGCGTGCTTTCTACTCCGATGTTGGTGGCGATGCCGGCAAGCACCACCGTCTCGATGCCGCGCGCGCGCAGCTCCGCTTCGAGGTTCGTTCCCGCAAAGGCTCCCCAGTGCCGCTTCGTGATGAGAAGGTCGCCACTCTGCATGCCGGCGGATTCCACGATCTCGCTCATCGCTGCCGGAACATCCTTCGGCACATTCATGGGCTCATCTGACGGCAACGTGTGGAAGTCGTTCATGTCCACCCGCACGTAGACCACCGTCGCGCCCTTGGCGCGGAACGCGTCCGCCATCGCGCGGGAGCGCTCGACGACTTCGGTCGCCGTATAGGGTTTGGTGTCGCGGCCGACGATGCCGTTCTGCAGGTCGATCAGCACCAGCGCGGTAGTTGCCAGGTCCAGCTTCAGTGTCTCGCTCATCATCACCTCAAAAGACAAATGTGAGAGCATCCTCACATTCGTAGATCTAGAATATGAGGATGCCCTCGCGTTCGTCAATTCCAGGCCGCCGCTCGCCGCAGCAGGATCGTTCGACGCGACGCGTCACCGCGATCCTGGAGGTGGCGGAAGAGCTGTTCGCGGAATCCGGCTTCGAGGCGACGACCATGACCGCGATCGCCGAACGGGCGGGCTCCTCCATCGGCGCGCTTTACAGCTACTTCCCGGACAAGAAGGTGCTCGCGGTCGCGTTGCTGGATACCTATGCCGGCAAGATGGAAGCGCACTGGAAGCCGCTGTTCGACGAGATCACGAAGCTCTCCGCAAAGGAGTTCTCGGTGGGCTTCATGGACCGCTTTCTCGACTTCCTCGCTGCGAACCCGGCGTACCTTCAGCTGCAGGCCGCACCCATTCGCCTGCGCCGCAGCGCCGCGGCCAAGCGCGCCTTCCGCGCCACGTTCCTCGAGGCCTTGCGACGCCGCCAGCCCAAGCTCAGCCTCACTGCGGCAGAGATCAGCGCCAGCGTCGTGCTGCAGCTGGTGCGCGGCATGGTGGAGACCTATGCCGCGGCCAGCCAGGCGGACAAGGCGCTCGTGGTGCAAGAGTTTAAGCGGGCTCTGACGGCGTACGTCAAGACCGTCTTCTCGTCCTGAATTGCGAGCATTGCTGGCTTCGCGCATGAAAATCGAATCTCGGACTTGCGTAGTCCGAGATTTGCGGTATGCTATCTCCAGATATGAGACTCAATTGGTCGTAGATGGGTTGAGGGGCCCGTTTCGACCGTACCCTGGAGCCAGTACGATGACCGCTTCTCTGAAGGCGCCGCGCCCGCATACCGGGCTGTGTGCGCGCCGAATACCCTCCTCCCGCAGGACTCGTCTGCGGGGCAGCCCATAACTCCCTGACATTTCATTAGCCCACGAAGAGGGCGCGCGTCCTGCGTCGCAGGCAGACGTGCGTCTCCAAACCGGCCCGGCGGCGTTTGAGGGGGCGTCGCGACCCAGGAACCAGCACGAGAGGAAGCAAGGAACGATGAAGGCTACGAAGAGGCAGAAGACACGTCGCAACGCAGAGAGCCCCGCACGATGGCGCAAGGTTGCGCAGGCGACCGTGCTATCCACCATGAGCGTGCTGGGAGCGGGCGCGAGCGCGCAGTCCGGACCCTCGCCGCAGGGCGAAGCTGGGAAAAATGCAGACTCCCTGCTTGCCGCGGAGATTCCGGCCGCCGGCCCGGCGTTGCTGGCAGCCGCAACTGCGGGTCTCGATCCGCATCCCCAGCGCTTCGATATTCCTGCCGGCGACCTCGGCCCGGCGCTCGAAGCGTTCTCGCAAGCTACCGGCATCCA
Organism: Bryocella sp.; assembly: GCF_058498515.1. Classification (NCBI taxonomy): domain Bacteria; kingdom Pseudomonadati; phylum Acidobacteriota; class Terriglobia; order Terriglobales; family Acidobacteriaceae; genus Bryocella; species Bryocella sp. The sequence continues at coordinate 18,211 of NZ_JBMHYI010000011.1, read as the reverse complement.
CGTGCACACGGCTGTTCCCGCAGACAAGCTCGCGACCTTCCAGACGAAGGGGGTGCAGGGCGAGTACACGCCAGAACAGGCTCTGCATGAGCTGCTCGGGACCACTGGCCTCGATGGCTGGTTTGCCGCTCCCGATCGCGTCGAGGTAGCCATCCGCAATGCCGAACACGTTGAGGTTACGGGCGAAGCGTCGCAGGTCACGCTGCAGCAGTTTCCGCAGCCGCTGCTGGACACCGCGCAGAGCGTCAGCGTGGTCCCGCAGTACATCCTCAGCGAGCAGGCCGACACCACGCTGCGCGACTCGCTGCGCAACGTTCCGGGCATCTCCATCGCTGCCGGAGAGGGCGGGTCGCAGGGAGACAGCCTGACGATCCGCGGCTTCAATGCGCGCAATGATATCTTCCTGGACGGCATCCGCGACTTCGGCTCCTACTATCGCGACAGCTTCAACTACAGCGCGGTGGATGTGCTCGAAGGCCCGGCATCGGTGGAGTTTGGCCGCGGCTCGACCGGCGGCGTGGTGAACCAGGAGAGCAAGCAGCCGGAGGCTCGCAACTTCGCTATCGCCAGCGGGCAGTTCGGCACGAATGCCATGCGGCGCGGCACGCTGGACATCAATCGCCACTTCCATGATGTGATGGGCGATTCGTCTGCACGCCTGAACATCGTTGGTGAAGAGACGGGAGTGGCTGGCCGCGACATCACCGACGCGAAGCGCTTCGGCATCGCGCCGGCGGTGAGCTTTGGGCTGGAGACGCCGACGCGCGTCACCGTTAGCTATTTGCATGAGGCCGAGAACGACATCCCCGACTACGGCCTGCCGTACTTTGGCGCGGGCTATGCGAAGGTGCCGCACAACACCTACTACGGCCTGGCCAATGCGAACTTCCTGAAGACCACGCCGGACATCCTGACCGCTCGTGTGGATCATGACTTTGGCTCGCGAATCTCGGTGCGCAACTCCTTTCGCTGGGCGAACTATCCACGCATCTTCCGCATTACTGAGCCGCAGATCAACACGGTGGCGACGGTCGTCTACAGCAACCCCGACGGCAAGAATGCGTATGAAGGGCCGAGCACGAAGATCCTGGTGCAGTGCGCCATCGCGGCCGCCGCCGCGTCTTCCTGTTATCCCTTCAACACGCCGCTCAGTCAGGTCTTCGTCAAACGCAACCAGATCAATGGCATCTCCACCGAGGACATGCTGTGGGATCAGCTCAGCGCGGCGCTGCACTTCAGCGTGCATCACATCGCCAATAATGCTGTGGTGCTGGTGGAAGGTGGCCGCGAGCGCTCCAACCCTAACCGGCCCGCGTACACGCTGCCCTATGTCACCGCGCTGAATCCCAATCCCTACGACGCCTTTGCTCCCACGGTGACAACGCCTGGCGTGACCACGCATGTGGCCTCGCAGAGCTACGGCATCGACTTCCTCGACACGATGGAGATCAACCGCTGGCTGCAGCTCTCCGGTGGCGTTCGCTTCGATTACTTCAGCACCACCTCGCAGAGCCCGGTGAACAATGGGACATCGCCGGTTACAGCGGCGACCTTCGGCGAGCGCCTGGATAAGCAGCCTACCTACCGCGCGGCCGTTGTCGTGAAGCCCAGGACAGAGGGAAGTGTTTACTTCGACTGGGGCACGTCCTTCAATCCCTCAGCCGAATCGCTTTCGCTCAGCGGCAACAACGCGACCTCGCCGCCGGAGTACAACCAAACCTTCGAGCTGGGCGCGAAGTGGGAGTTCCTGCACGACAAGCTGAACCTCAACGGCAGCATCTTCCGCACCGAGAAACTCAACGCACGCGAGACCGATCCCACCAACTCCAACAACATCGTCAACTCCGGCAATCAGCTGGTGCGCGGTGTGCAGATTGGAGCGCTGGGCCACATGCCGGCGAGCTTCGACCTCATCGTTGGCTATGCATACCTCGATGGCGAGGTGGAGAAGTCGATCCTCAATGCGTCGCCGTTCGTTGCGGTCAATACGGTGCTGATTGCGGCGAAGGATCCGCGGGCCAATACCGCGCCGTTCTTCGTCAGCCCCAAGGGCTATCCGCTGGCGAACGTGCCGAAGAACTCCGGCAACTTCTGGGTGACGCACAAGCTCTTCTACGGCTTCGTGGGAGGCTTTGGCGGCAATTACGTGGGCGCCCGTCGCGCCAGCTCCACCGCTCTTGTCGGCGTGTACAACACGCAGGCATTGCTCGATCCCTCGACGGTGGCATTTGTTCCGAAGGTCGTCGGCGGCTACACCGCGCTGAACCTCATGGTGAAGCGGTCCATTGGAGAGCACTTCAGCGGGCAGGTCAACATCGTGAACCTGACCAACGCCTTCTTCATCGACCAGCCACACCCGAACCACCTCGTACCCGGCGAAGGCCGCAACGCGCAGTTCGGGATCAACTACAAGTTCTAGCTACAACCATCAACGTGCGTGCGGGCTGCGCGGGAGCGGCCCGCACGCGCGAAGCAAAGGAAGCACCATGCTCATCGTTATCCCCGAGGTATTCACCAAAGGCCAGGTGCGCGAGCTGCGCGCCAAGCTCGACGCCGCGGAGTGGGTGGATGGCCGCGTCACCGCCGGTCACCAGTCCGCGCAGGCCAAGAACAACTCGCAGATCCCGGAGAATCATCCCGTCGCGCGTGAAGTCGGCGAGCGCATCCTGCACGCGCTGGGAACGCATCCGTTGTTTCGTTCGGCAGCGCTTCCGCTCAAGGTATTTCCGCCGCTCTTCAACCGCTACGCCGGCGGACAGACCTTCGGCACGCATGTGGATAACGCGATCCGCACGCATGCGGCCAGCGGTGGCCGCATCCGCACGGATCTCTCCTGCACGCTCTTCTTCTCCGAGCCGGACGAGTACGACGGCGGCGAACTCGTCGTCGAGGACACCTACGGCTCCAAGGAAGTGAAGCTGCCCGCGGGCGACATGGTCCTGTATCCCTCGACCAGCCTGCATCACGTTACGCCGGTGACGCGCGGCGCCCGCGTCTCCAGCTTCTTCTGGCTGCAGAGCATGATCCGCCAGGACGTGCAGCGCTCGCTGCTCTTCGACCTGGACAACGCGATCCAGCGTGTCGCCTCCAATCCCGAGGGCGGGGTGCAACGCAGCGTGGTGCAGCTTACGGGGGTGTATCACAACCTGCTGCGGCAATGGGCGGAGCTGTAGGAGCAGGGAGGGTTTCAATAAATCAAGTTCGGTGCGGCTACCATCGCACCGAAAAAGGCCCGCGTCACCCTCATGGCGCGGGTCCTTTTCTCTCTCCGCGGCGCGGCGCGTCAAGCATAACCAAACCGCTTCAAGGCGCCGTTTGTGACGGCCGCGTAACGGTTGAACCTCGTTTGGTTCCCGATATCCACTGAAAACTTGCGTTACCCCGGGGTAGGGCCTTGAAGCCACAGGCCTTGCAATCCATACTCGGCTCAAGAGCCAGTTGTGTTGCGCTCGAGCTTCCTAGAACGAGAGCCCCGGACCTGTGACCGCTTACCGCCGAGAAGACGTCCTCCGCATCCTTCGGTTGCCGAGCCGTCAGCTCTCCACGTGGGAGCGAGCTGGCCTGGTGCCGAGCACGGAAGAGTACAGCTTCCAGGACCTCGCTCAGCTCAGAAAGCTCCGCGACCTGACCTCGACCCGCATCTCTGTCTCCAGCATTCGCCGCTCGGTGGACGCGATGCAGAAGGTCTCCGGGCTGGCCAACCCACTGGTGCAGTCGGCTGCCTTGCGGGTGGGTTCTGGTGTAGTTTTTCGCCAATGGGGGGCTCTGGTGAATCCGATCTCGCGGCAGATGGCGTTCGACTTTGAACTGGCACCCTGCGCAGGGATGGAGACGGCGAGGCGCACGTTCTCGGCCAATCCCGAGATAGCAGCGCAGGCGCAGGACATGTTCCTGCGCGCGGTGCGGCTGGAGGAGAGCGCACGCACGGTGGCTGACGCCATTGAGATGTACCGCGGCATCCTTGAGCTGCAGCCCAGTCATGCTCCTGCGGCCATCAACCTCGGCACCATCTATTACAACCAGCGCGATTTCGCCGCAGCCGAGGGCATGTACCGCCAGGCCACCGTCGCCGATCCCGAGTACGCGCTGGCGTTCTTCGATCTCGGCAATGTGCTGGATGAGCAGCAGCGCCTGCCCGAAGCTATCGAGTCGTATGAGCAGGCCTTGAAGCTCGTTCCGGGTTATGCCGATGCGCATTACAACATCGCGCTGGCGTATGAGCGCATGAAGGAGCCGCGCAAGGCGCTCCGCCACTGGACGGCCTACGCCAAGCTCGACCCCACCGGCCCCTGGGCCAGCCATGCGCGCCAGCAGGCCAAGCGGATTCTCGCCGCCGAGCCGCTGGCTATCGTCTGCCGCCATGGGCGTCACATGAAGGGCAAGTAGAAGCGCAGCCGTTCGCGCCCGCATCACCGCTGCCTCCGCGTCCCCACTGATACACTCCCATTCGAGCCGCAGTCTCCACATCTCTGCGCGTAAGGGAGAGCCGCCGCATGGCCGCACCGTCCACCTATCGCCCATTTGTCTCCGCCGACGAGAGCCCCAAGGAGCTCACCTTCCGGGCGCTGTTCCTGGGAGCCATCTTCGGCATCATCTTCGGTGCGGTGACGGTTTACGTCGGCCTCAAGGCCGGCCTCACGGTGGCGGCGTCCATCCCCATCTCTGTCCTGTCGATCTCGATCCTCCGCGTGTTCGGCAGGGCGTCCATTCTCGAGAACAACATCGTGCAGACGACCGGCAACGCAGGTCAGTCGATTGCGTCCGGAGTCATCTTCACGCTGCCCGCGCTGGTCTTCCTCGGCTTCGACCTCGAGGGCTTCCGCATCTTCGCGCTGGCGTTGTTTGGCGGATGGCTGGGCGTGCTGTTCATGATCCCGCTGCGACGTCAGCTCATCGTCGAAGAGCACGGCACGCTGACTTATCCCGAAGGCACTGCGTGCGCCGAGGTGCTGAAGGCCGGTGAGCGTGGAGGCTCGTTCGCGAGCCGTGTCTTCCTCGGCCTTGGTTTTGGCGCGCTCTATGCGCTCTTCCAGAACGAAGGCCTGACGGCACTGTTTCCTGCGACGCCGAATAAGAACTTCAACTTCGATCCCAACGGCCAGCAGATCATGAAGGGCGCGGCCATCCGCGCCGACGTCACGCCCGAATATCTCGGCGTGGGCTACATCATTGGCGTCCGCGTGGCCGCGATCATGCTCGCTGGCGGCGTCTTCTCCTGGCTGGTCATGATGCCGACGATCATCTTCTTCGGCAAACATCTCACCACTCCGTTGTATCCCGGTACAGTGCCCATCAGCATGATGGACCCGAGCTCGCTATGGCGCACCTACGTGCGGCCCATGGGCGCGGGAGCGGTTGCGGCTTCGGGCCTCATCACGCTGCTGCGCACCGCACCGACCATCATCGGCGCGCTGACCTCGGGCTTCGCCAACATGGGAGCCAAGGCCGAGGCCAAGCTCGCTACTACACGTTCTCGCATCGAGCATGACCTGCCGATGAGTGTCGTCGCTGGAGGCAGCCTTTTGCTCGTGCTGCTGATGTTCGTTTTCCTGCAGTTCAAGCCTGTCCCGGGAGCGCAGGTGGGAGCGCTGGCGAACTTCGCCGCTGCACTGCTGGTCATTGTCTTTGGCTTTCTCTTCGTCACCGTGAGCGCAAGGATCGTTGGCATCGTGGGGTCGTCGGCTTCGCCGGTCAGCGGCATGACCATCGCCACGCTGATGGCGACCGCGGCGATCTTCCTCGTCAAAGGCTGGACCGCTCCTGCGTTCGGTGCTCTCGCGATCACGATTGGCGGCGTCGTGTGCATCGCGGCGTCCAATGCGGGTGACACGTCGCAGGACCTTAAAACGGGCTTCCTCATCGGAGCGACGCCGTGGAAGCAGCAGGTCGCGGTGATGTTCGGTGTAGTGATCTCGACGCTGGTCATCGGCCTCACGCTCAACCTCGTCAACAAGGGCTTTGAGAGCTTCAGCCGCCTTCCGCAGCCGCGCACTCTCTCGCTCTCCGCACTACCTGAAGGCGTGCAGAACCAGGGCGCATTCACGCGCGATGTGGTGAAGCTGCGTTCAGCGGCCTCGTCCAGCGCGCCTGTCGTCGGCGATCTCACCAACCCGCACAGCTATATCCTGCTCAACGCCATTGGCTCGCCCACGCTGGAAGATGGCAAGTATCTCTACAACCCTGCCACACAACAGATCGAAGTGCAGTGGACGCAGGGCATCGGCAGCGAGAAGGCCGCCGCGCCGCAGGGCCGCCTGATGGCCACGGTCATCAACGGCATCCTCAGCCGCAAGCTGCCATGGGGGCTGGTACTGCTCGGCGTCGCGCTGGTCATCGGCATCGAGCTGCTCGGCGTGCGGTCGCTCACCTTTGCCGTCGGAGCGTATCTCTCCATTGGCACGACGCTGGCGATCTTCTGCGGCGGCGCGGTGCGCTGGCTCGCGGATCAAGCCATCGCTCGCTCGGGCAACGCTCCGCAGACCGACGCCGAGAGCGAAGTCTCGCCCGGAAGTCTGTTCGCCTCGGGGCTCATTGCTTCAGGCGGCATCATGGGCCTCGTCGGCGTGGCCTTCCAGGCCTTCGACAAGACCTTCCCGCACTTCTCGCCGGACAATCCTCTGCATAACGCCGGCGTCAGCGTATTGTGCTTCGCTCTGCTCGGCTTCAGCCTCTACCACTTCGCCCGCAAGCCTATGCCCGCCGAGGCTATCCTTGAGCAGGTAGAGGAGCAGGACGGCCAGCGGCCGGAGTAGTTTTCCTCTCGTGTCTTTCAACCGCAACAAGAAATCGGACAACCGCCACAAGGAATCGGAGTTCCCATGAAGCGCCTTCTCGCAGTCGCGGCCCTGGCCGTCGTCTCTCTCGCCTCTGCCGCGCAGACAACCCCGCCGTCTGTTCGTCTCGGCACCAGCGAACAGTCCAGCCCGGCATCTCCGGTCGATCCCGCCAAGCTTGCCAAGGTCGAGAAGCTCTTCGCCGTGATGCATATTGAGCGCACCATGGACCAGATGATGGGCATGATGCAGCAGATGATCGTGCAGAGCTTCAAGAGCTCGCCAGGGATGGACGCCATGACGCCCGAGCAGCAAAAGCTCGTCGCTGACTATCAGAAGCGGGCCATGGCGCTGGCCAACGAGACCATGGGCTGGAAGGCGATGGAGCCCGAGTACGCAAAGATCTACGCGGCTGAGTTCTCCGAGGCAGAGATTGATGCGGTGACGACCTTTTACGCCTCGCATGCCGGGCAGGCTCTGCTCGACAAGACCCCGGAGATTGGCCAGCAGACGATGAAGGTGGTGCAGGAACGGATGGTGACGCTGCAACCGCGGATGCGCGAGATGTCCGAGGAGTTCCTGAGGCAGCTGAAGGAGACGACGCCTGCGGCTCCCAAGTCGACCGCTCCTAAGACCCCGGCAAAGACCTCACCCAGCAGCGGCAAGTAACGGCTCGCTCCTACCCGGCTGCGTGCCTTGCGAATTCGGCACGCAGCCGCTCGATTGCGTCCTCTGAAAACGCGTCTTCGAGTCCCTGCAGCGCACCTTCCGCGGCTACGGCAGCGCGGGCTTGCATGGTGGCCTCGTGGTCCCGTATCTGGACGTCGAGATCCGCTCCAGCCTGTATGCCCCGCAGGATCGTATGGGCAAGGTCCGCACCATCGCGCATGGCGAGGTTGGCTCCTTCGCCGGAGAAGGGCGACATCACGTGCGCGGCGTCGCCCAGCAGCGTCACGCCGGCGCGGTGCTCCCAGGCGTGCCCCACCGGCAGCGCCCAGAGCGGTCGTGGCGTCACCTCCGGCTCCGCGGTGGCGAGCAGATGCAGCAACCTGGGTGACCAGCCGGGGAAGAGCGCCAGCACCTCATCGCGATGCACCATCGCGTCGCGTGCCGGTAGTTCCGTCCTCGTCGCCGCGTAGAGGTGTAAGCCGCCCGAGGCGGTCAGGTGTCCGTTGATGGCGCGCCGCTCCCCAAGGGCAAACATGTTGCCTTTGCCGACCGTGGCAACGCTGGCAGGATCGTGCGCTGCAGCTTCCGAGTGGTGCATCTCGAAGAACGTGACGCCGGTGTACTGCGGGACGGCGCTGGACAGCAGCGGGCGCACCCTTGACCACGTGCCGTCCGCCCCGACGACGAGGTCGAACTCCTCCTCTGCGCCGTGGCGGAAGCGCAGGCTCACCGGGCCGCCTGGGACCGGCTGAGCGATCTCCTGTAGGGCATGCTCCCACCGGACTGCACCCTCCGGGAGCCCGTTCAGCAGCACCGCACGGATCTGAGGGCGGTCGGTCTCGGGGCGCGCACGGGCTGGTTCGTAGTCTTCCGGTCGCGTCGGATGGAAGATTTCAGTCTCGCCGTCCCGGTTGTAGACGATAAAGTCCTGCTCGTCGTAGCGGGCGATCTTCTGGAACTCCTCCCAGAGGCCGGCTGCGCGCATGGCGTACTGGCCGCCGTCAGAATGCATGTCCAGCACCCCACCCTGCGACCGGGCCTCGGATGAGGAATCCGCCTCGAAGACGGTAGAGGCGACGCCGTGACGGTGAAGGATGTTGGCCAGCACCAGGCCTCCGGGTCCAGCGCCAACAATCGCGATATGAGGCACTTGTGTCATCTGTATAGGCTCCTATGTATATGTACATAGGATGCAATATAGGTAAATAGGATGCAATGCAAATGAATAGGATCCAATGTAAAATTTCAGCATGTTCCACGAAGCCCCGCTTACCCTCGGTATGCTCATCAACCGCAGCGCCCGGCTGGGGCAGCGCTGGCTGGAGACCCGGCTGGCGCCACTCGGGGTCGCCGCCGCCGCTGTGCCTGTGCTGGCAGCGCTCAAAATTCAGGACGGCATGACCCAGCGGGAGCTCGCGCGGCGCATTGGGACTGAGCAGCCCACGATGGCGCAGACGCTCGCAAGGATGGAGCGGGATGGCCTGATCGTCCGCAGCCCGAATCCAGCCGATGGTCGCAGCGAGTACATCCATCTCACGCCGTTGGCGGAGAGCACGATGCCGAAGATCCGCGAGGAGCTCGAGAGCGGGTTTGCCGTGGCGAGCCACGGATTCAGCCCGCGAGACCTGGAGACGCTGGAGATTCTGCTGATGCGGTGGCTGGCCAACGTGGAGGCGGAGCTCGGCGACCCTGCGGTAACGGAGCCAATGGGCCGGCAGGGCTGAAACGCAAAGCCCGCAGCGCGAACGCCACGGGCTTTGACGGCAGGGAATGCGAGCGTCAGATCTCGAGGATGATGGGCATGATCAGCGGGCGACGATTCGCGTTCTTCTGCAGGAATCGCTTGAGATCGCTGCGGATCTTGTCCTTCATCACACCGTAGTCGCGGCGCTCTTCGGTGCTGGAGGTCTCGAGCGTGCGGGCCACGATATCGCGGGCGTTGCGCAGCAGTTCCGGATCGTCCGCGGCAAAGCCTCGGGTGGTGATCTCGGGCATGCCCTCGACGGTGCCCGTAGCCTTGTTGATGGCAATGATCGGAAGGAACAGCCCGTCCGCACCGAGGTGCTTGCGGTCGCGGATGACGGTGTCCTCGACGACATCGGCGGTGGAGTTGTTGTCGATGCAGACGCGGCCGGTGGTCACCTTGCCGGTCTTCTCGGCGTGATCCTTGTCCAGCGTCAGCACTTCGCCGTCTTCGAGCAGGATCGCCTTCTCGGGAATGCCGGTCGCCTTGGCCAGCTCGATATGACGCTTCAGATGGCGGTAATCGCCGTGAACCGGAACGAAGAACTTGGGCTTGACGAGGTTGATCATCATGCGCAGTTCTTCCTGCGAGCCATGGCCGGAGACGTGGATGAGGCCGTTACTGCCGTCGTCGGAGATCACGCGCGCGTCGCGGCGCTCGAGGTGATCGATGACGCGATAGATGGCCTTCTCGTTGCCGGGGATGATGCGCGAGCTGAGCAGGACCGTGTCGCCGGAATCGATCTTGGCGTGCTTGTGGTTGTCCACCGCGGCGCGCGAGAGCGCGGACATCGGCTCGCCCTGGGTTCCGCTGATCAGGATGCAGAGCTGGTTGGGAGCGTAGTCGCGGATCTGGCCAGGGTTGATGAGCAGGCCCGGCTGGGGGTCGAGATAGCCAAGGTCCTGCGCGATCTCCGCGCTGTTATCCATAGACCGGCCGATGATGGCGATTTTGCGATTGTGCTTGTGCGCCAGGTCCATCGCGATCTTCATGCGATGGATGGAAGACGAGAAGCAGGAGAAGAAGATCTTGCGCGGCGCGGCGGCGAAGATGTCGTCGAGGCGCGGGATGACGGCTTTTTCTCCGGGCGTGAAGCCCGGGCGGTCGACGTTGGTCGAGTCCTGCAGCAGGCAGAGCACGCCCTGCTTGCCGAGATCCGCGAACGCCTGCAGATCGAAGGGGTGGCCGTCCGGCGAGGAGAGATCGATCTTGAAGTCGCCGGTGTGGAGCACGATGCCGACGGGTGTGTGGATGGCCAGCGCGACGCAATCCACCAGCGAGTGCGTCACCCTGATGGGCAGCACCGAGAACGGGCCGATGGTGACCCGGCGGCCAGGCTGCAGCTCGATCAGGTCAGCATCGTCCAGCAGGCGGTGCTCATCGAGCTTGCCTTCGACATACGCGAGGGTGAACTCGGTGCCGTAGACCGGCACGTTCAGCTCGGAGAGGATCCACGGCAGGCCGCCGATGTGATCCTCGTGCCCGTGGGTAAGGAGGATGGCGCGCACCTTGTCGCGATTCTCAACGAGGTAGCTGATGTCGGGAACGACGATGTCGACGCCCAGCAGCTCCTCTTCAGGAAACATAAGGCCGGCATCGATGACGAGGATGTCATCGCCGAAGCGGAGGGCGAGGCAGTTCATGCCGAACTCACCCAGGCCGCCGAGCGGAATTAGTTGCAGCTTCTCAGAAGGCATCACTTACCAGTGTAGTTCACTTTGGCCGCCGCCGCGGGAGGGCTGCTCTGCTGGGTGTTTCGATTCAGGCGGAGTGGGCCGGCATGGTGAGCTCGTCGGGCGGGGTCCGCGCACGTGCGGCGCGGAGGCGTTTGGCCATTACGCGGCGTTGGACCGACGTCCAGATCATGATCGTGAAGAAGAAGTATCCGGCTTCGCCCGACCGGTTTACAGGTAACACGCAGGCGATCGCGCAGGTCAGGAGCCCGATGCAGGCAATGCCGACGTTGTACCAGAGCTGTCCCAGCGTGATCGAGACTTCGAGCGGATTGAGGTGCATCATCCCGCGCAACCGCCAGGCGTTGGCATAAAGGCCGGTGAAGCACAGGTAGATGGCGGTGAAGCCGAGGCCGAACACCACCATCAACTCGCGCTGCTGCTCTGGTCGGGAAAAGGCGTGATCTGCCGCTCCGGAGGCTACCGCGATGGTGAAGAGGAACTTCAGCGGGTAGACGTAAAAGAGCACGGTGAGCAGCAGCAGGCTGTTGATGACGATGGTCGCGGGGTCATGCAGGCCGTACCGCCGGAAGAAGCGGAAGTGGGTCCACCATACCAGCAGGAAGAGTACGAAACAGATAGAGAAGGGAAAGAAGCCGAGCAGGAGCTGATGCAACTCGTCGAAGGTGCGGGGCACTTCGAGCGAGACGACAATGAGGGTCAGCGCGAAGCCGAATACGACATCGGAGAAGCCGTCGACCCGGGACATCGAGACGCCCCGTAGACGAAAGCCGTCCCGCGCGATGTGCTCATGCAGGGCGTTCATTGCGGACAGGGTAGCAGAGACGGCCGCCGGAGCTTACGGAAATCCGGCGGCTGCGCGACTCGATGGCTAGACTCCGCGCAGCACACGCACGGGGAAGTAGAAGATCGCCGCGATGAGCTCCAGAACGCCCTTGACCGTGATGCCCACGATGCGGAAGGGAAGCATGATGAGCCACACGATGGGATAAAGGACGATTGCAACCAGCGCCAGCGGCCAGCAGAGGATCAGGAGAATCAGGAAGAGAAGGAAGTTGATCATGGGTCACAAACCTCGCGATCAGAGATACGAGAGCCCACCGGAATGAGTTCCAGGCGGGCTCGGTTTACCTGAAGGGAGAGCGGCAGACGAGTTAGCGAAGGACATCCTCGAGTGCGGTGGACAGGTCTGTTTTCTCGTCGCGGTACTTGACGATGATGGGAGTGTAGACCGAGAGGCCCAGGTCTTTGCCGGGGCCTTTGGTGATGGCTCGGGAGCCGGCGACTACTACCGCGCCGGAGGGGATGATGAGCGGCATCTCCGGCGTGGCCTTGAGGACGGTGTTGTGGACCAGGTCGAAGACCGGGGTGCCACGGGTGAGGATGACTCCGGCGGCCAGCACGGCGCGCGAGCGGACGATGGTGCCTTCGTAGACGCCGGTGTTGCCGCCGACGAGGGCATCGTCCTCGATGATGACGGGCGAGGCGTTGACGGGCTCGAGCACGCCGCCGATCTGTGCTGCCGCAGAGAGATGTACGCGCCTGCCGATCTGCGCGCAGGAGCCGACCAGGGCGTGTGAGTCGACCATGGTGCCTTCGTCGACGTAGGCTCCGGTGTTGACGTAGGCGGGCGGAACGACTACCACGCCCGACGCCAGGTAGGCTCCAGCGCGTACCGCCGAGCCGCCGGTGACGATGCGGATGTTCTGCTCGGGCGTGAACTTGCGGGTGGGGTAGGTGTGCTTGTCGACGCAGTGCAGCACGCCGCAACCTACGCTCTCAAGATGGCCGAGGCGGAAACCGAGCAGGATGCCTCGCTTGACCCAGGCGTTGACGCGCCAGCCGGTGGGTGAGGAGGCGTCGGGCTCAGCGGAGCGGAGCTGACCGGCCTCGAGGGCGTCGCGGAGTTCGAGGAAGGCCTTGAGCGCGTCGGGATTGCTTACGGCTGCGGAGCCAAGTGAGAAGAAGTGCTCGATGGAGGTCTGAAGTTGATCGGAGGGCATGCAACTTCATTCTATCGAGAGCGGAAGTACTGTGGGCACGCGCTACTTCGCTGCCTCATCCGCTTTGAGGGCGAAGGGGATCCATCCTGCCAGGGTGTAGGTGCCGGGGTCTTTGTCCCATTCGGCGCGGGGCACGGCGGTGAGCTGTTCGCGGGTGAGTCCGGGGAGGTTGAGATCGAGGATGGGGATGCCGCCTTCCTTGACGTCCACGATGTAGCCCTTGGAGATGCGGACGCCGGTGCGTTTGACCCAGTCGGCGGCTTTGATCGTGGGCATCTGCTCGATCTGCTCGGGTGTCCAGTTGGGGAAGTGGAGCTGGTACTCGAGGAAGATGGCGGCGGGCCGGGTCATGAAGCTGGGGCGATGGCCGACGTTGGGCAACCACACGCTCTGGGGCAGGTTCTGCGTTGAGCCGGTGATGGCGGCGATGCGGCGGCGCAGGTCTTCGAAGAAGGGCTCGAACTCGTGCTCGTTGGAGACGACGTGGTCGAGGTAGCCGTTCATGACCAGCGTCGGGCCGGCTTCGGAGCGCAGGGCGTAGAGGTCTGCGCCTTTGTCGGGCATGAAGCTGAGGGCGCGGTAGGGGGCACCCTGGCAGTTGATGGCGGTGCTCTTGTCCCAGCTGCCGCCGTTGCCGTCGAGGTTGCCGCCTCCGGAGAGGACCAGCGCGCGGATGCGGGGTACGTCCTTGCTGGCGAGCGCGGCGGCGAGGGCGGCATGGAAGGAGCCCATGGAGTAGCCGACAAGGGCGATGCGGCTGCGGTCGACGTCGGGGCGTGAGGCGGCGTAGCGCAGGGCCTGGAGGGCGTCCTCGATCATGAGGCCGCCGACTCGCTCGGGGTGGGTGAGGCCGGGGATGGGCTTGTCGTGCTCGCCGACCTCGGAGCCGCGAGATGTGGAGCGCTCGAACTCGCCGACGGGATCGTAGGTGACGACGACGGCGCCGCCGGTGGCGTAGAGCAGGCCGGTGTAGACGGCGTACCAGGAGCTCTTGTCGCCGCCATGGCCGTTGACGACGACGATGGCGGGGAGATGGGTGCGTGGATGATCGGGCACGTAGACGATGGCCGGGACGCGGCGGCCGAACTGGGTCGCGAAGGTGACGTGCTCGATGTGCACGCCGGGTGCGGCGGGTTGGGAGCCGAAGCTGTGGGCTGCTACCGGAGGCAGCGGGCTATCGATGGAGAGCGCGTGGATGCCTTGCTCGCGCCATTGCTCGAGCTGGGCTCGTGAGACGGTTTGCGCCGACGCGGCGAGGCTGGCGAACAGCAGAATTGCGGCGGCGAGGGCGGGTACCCCCCCTCCCCCTCTTTTGGTGGAAGTGTTCAAAGGAAAGACTTTAGCTCCGGACCTCTCGCGCACAGCTTTGGCTGGACTGCCGGGGTGCCGGAGTTCCTCAGTGGGCTCGGAATGAGGATTGTGGCTGCGCTTTCCAGTGAGCCGAGACGGCCTCTGAATCCATTGTAGAGATTTGGGCTGGGAAGTCTGCCACTTGGTGGTGAGGTCTGGTGAGATTTTGGCCGGGAGGGTTTCGAAAGAGGTCTGCATCGAGTTTCGAGCCTTGCGTCGGGGGTTTCGAGTTCCAGTTGCCAGATGCCAGTGTTCCAGATGCCGGGCCGTGGGCCGCCTGGGAACGCCGCCGGTGAAGGGGAGGACGTTTCCCGGGGCGATCAGGACGCTGGTGGGTGCGTAGTGTCCAAGGTGCGCTCGGAGGCTGCGGCGTCGTGCTTGCGGGAGCGTTCCATGCTCGAGACGACGAACTTCCAGAGGAGCAGGAGCGTGGCGAGGATCAAGAGCCAGATGATGATGCGTTTGATGAGGGGGTGCATGGTGGGCTCGTGGGCGATATGCGGTGCGGGCAGGAGAGGATTTGGCGATGCTGTCAGTCCGCCGACCGCGTCGGCGAGGGTCACGGACTATAAGCCGACTTATCGGTAGCGATCATGCTCCGGCGTGCCGGCAGCTCAAATATCAATGAGGGAGCTTGCTCAAAAGACGTTCACACCAGGCCTTGAAGGGATCGCTCGCTAAAACCCCCAGCACAAAAAATAAGACTCCAACGCCAAGATGCATCGCCAGAGCAATCCACCTCTCCTTCGTCTGTTCCTCACCCAGAGCGTCCTTTACCTGGTTGATTAATGCCTCTGCTTGCTTTGCTTCAATTTGCGCTAGCTGCGAGTACTTTTCGTGTTCCTTCTGCAGTTCCTCGAGTTTCGCCATCCGGTCCGTGACGCCTTGTTGCAATGTTGCCACTAAAGCGGACGTGTTCTGCAATGCGTTTACCGCTTCCGTCACTTGCTGGTCAAAGGCAGTTTGCGAACTTTGAATATTTCGCATGACATCGAACAGTTCTGGGCCCGCCGAAAAGAAAGGGATTGAGCGAAGGAAGAGCTTCAATAGGCTATCCTTCGTCTTTTGGTCGAATTTCACTTTCACATACGCTCCTCGCTACATAGAACGATGAATGGTCTCAATAGAATCGTGCCATCGAGGTACGAGCTGCGTCTACAGTAGCTTTAGCGCCCGCGACATCGGCTGCCTCTGTCGCAAGTTTGAGTTCCTGGCCTACGCTTAGCCACGAGGTCCCTCGCTTACCCTCGAAGACAAGAGTCGTTCCTTCCGGTGGCTCCGCTTCTGGCGAAACTTCCGCCAAGGTTGATCGGTATAACCCTAGTTCGACTGGTCCTAAGGGTATGAACGGAGGCCTGAAGTGCTGCATGTTCAATATGCTCAAGCTTTCGGCCAATTTTCCTACCTTCTCGGCCCGTTTCACACCTGCGAGATTTGCTACAACCGCCGCAGTCGAGAGTAAGGCCTTGGCGTCAGGACGCTCAACGAACTTACTGATTGCGTATCGTAGTCGTTTAAGTCCGGCGGCGGGAGATTTGAGATACCCCAGTGCCCCTGTGGCTGCTTCGATCTCGCGAAATTCCGCAAAATCCAGAAGCTTCCAAATGTCAGGCGACTTCGATAGGGAACCGGGCGCGTCAATTTGAAGGTTCCCGTGCGCGATTACATCCGTATCGTAGTCGCAGATAAGCGAAATGCATTCGGCCAGCCGAAACCGCGCCTCGCCGGTGAACGCACGAGGATCGATAATGGGCACAAACTCTCTCACACATTGAATGCTGCCGCTCGCAATCGGAGATTTGTACTTCGAGGCTAAAGCTACTTCGTAGAGAAATTCCGCTGCAAATTGAACGAACGCATCTTCTGGCCACTTCTTCGCCTGCAAACCGAGAGGCCTGAGGTAGTCGACGACTCGCGCAAATACCTCACCCTCGCGATCTACTAAGGAGACGAGCCCTCGGCGTTCTAGGGGTAACATTTCAATACCTCGCGCCGCCCGATCGTGAGTTTCACTGTCAGGAACAGGTACGTAAATTCGATCCGCTCCTCTGCAGACGAAAACGGTAGCTGCGCCTGCAAGAACGGATACCTTTAGAGGCCTCCCTCTTAGCGTTCCAACTGCGTCCATATGCTGGAATAAAATCGCTGCCCTCTTTCGCGCCGTGGGCACTGGCTTGCCTCATCGGATTAGTAATGATAAACGCCGTTCCCGTCAGCTTCGTAGGCAGCGATGGGTCGCGCCTTCAGCGCTCGGGAGATTTGGTGGGCGTGCAGCTGGGGCTGCGCTTCGCTTCACCCCAGGCTGGTATAGGGTCGGGCCGATGGCGCTGAAGACCCCATCAACGCGCTTCCCGTCCTTATGCGCTGCAAGTGCAGACGCGGATCCCCTTCGGGAATGACAACTGGTGGTCGGGTGGCGGGACGGTTTGGGAGGTTGTGGCGGGGCGTGGAGGTTCGGGGTCCTTCGACGGCGCGTGTCGCGAGGCGCTTTGCTCAGGACGACGGAGTTTGGTGCGTAGGCCGGCGGTGGGAGAGATGCGTCTGTGAAACGCGGATTTTCATCGGGAACGGAAACAAGAGGCCAACGACAACGGCCACAGCGGTTCCTTCCCCTTTTGCTGCGGTGCAATCGACTGGCGAGAAGCAGGTTCCTCGCTGCGCTCGGAATGGAAAGGCAAGGACAAGAAAAGAGGCAAAGGCAAGAGCAAGAGCAAAGCAGAGGCAAGAGCAAGGCAGAGGCAAAGTAATAGCAATAGCGCAAGCAGGAGCAACTGGAAGACGAGGCGATTCCTCTGCAAGTCACGGATTGTTAGCGGAGTAGACTCGTCGACATGGCATACACCTATGAGTTTTATGTCTATATCCTGAGCAGCCGGTCGCGGAATTTGTATACCGGATTCACTACGCAGCTTCGAGTGCGGGTGCGGCAGCATCGGGAAAAGGTGAATGCGCGGGCGCATACGGCGCGCTATGAGATTCATCGGCTGGTTTATTTCGAGCGGTTTCAATATGTGAACCGGGCGATCGCACGGGAGAATGAGATCAAGAGCTGGACGCGGGCAAAGAAGGTGGCGCTGATCGAGAAGGTGAATCCGACGTGGGAGGATTTGGCGGCGGATTGGTAGGGGACGCCCTTGGCAGGTGTGGCGCTGTGGGCGAGAAGCAGGTTCCTTGCTGCGCTCGGAATGGAAATTCAAGAACAGGAAAAAAGGCAAAGGCAAAGGCAGAGGCAAAGGCAGAGGCAAAGGCAAAGGCAAAGGCAAATAGGACGAGTCGTTACTCGGCGTCTTTGAAGTTGGCGGGTTTGATTACTTTCATGACTTCGTGTTTTTTGATGTAGTCGGGATCTATTTCTACACCTACTCCGGGGCCGGTGGGGACGGTGATGACTCCGTTGTCGTCGGAGCGTAGGGTGCTGGTAGGGCAGGTG
The DNA here is from genome assembly GCF_058498515.1 of Bryocella sp. Lineage (NCBI taxonomy): Bacteria > Pseudomonadati > Acidobacteriota > Terriglobia > Terriglobales > Acidobacteriaceae > Bryocella > Bryocella sp. Next base: position 548 of record NZ_JBMHYI010000011.1, on the reverse strand, counting down.
TAAGGGAGGTCGTTATTGAACTCCTTGAACTCGTGGTAGGGGCCGGAGTTGGTGATGGCGGAGACGAAGTGCATCATGTAGACGTAGCCCAGGCCGGTCGAGGAGATATGCGGGATGCATTGCTTGCCGAGTACGGCGGCCATGCGCGCGACCTTCATGCAGCGGACCATGCCGCCGAAGTAGAACATGTCCTGCTGGACGATGCCGACGGAGTTGTTAGCGAGGACGTGGCGGAAGTTGAAGGTGGAGGGCTCCTGCTCGCCGAGCGCGATGGGGATTTCGAGCGCGTCGGCGACCTTCTGGAGGCCGTCATAATCGTCGAAGGGGACGGGCTCTTCGTAGAAGGCGTACTTGTACTCCTGCATGAGTTTGCCGATGGGAATAGCTTGCTCGGGGGTGTAGGAACCGTTGGAGTCGGCGGAGATGACCATGCTGTCGCCGAAGGTTTTGCGGACCATGGGGATGAGCCTTGCGCTGCGGTCCGGCGGCGTTTCGACGTGAGACATGCGGCCGCCGAGCTTGAACTTGATGGCCTTTGCCTTGGAGAT
>NZ_JBMHYI010000010.1:0-168985 GCF_058498515.1 Bryocella sp. | reverse complement strand
TCGCAGGCTGACAACGCTTGATACCCTGTCCCATGGCTGGTCTCCTTCTGCACCCTCGAGTGCGTACGGAAAGCCTAGCTCCTCCGTGAGGCCAGCCGTCTCATCCCATCTGAAGCCGCGTTGTCCTCAGTCCATTTATGGCGGGACTGAAGTCCCGCCCTGACAAAACATGGGACCTAGAGTCGGGGCGGCGTTGTGCGCGGGGGCGATGAGGCTGGTTTCTCCTGACCGGGCTGATCTGGCTCCGGCTGTTTCGGCAGCGGCTCTCCATCGGCTCCGATGACCCGGTTGGAGGGGATGATCGTGGAGGATGTGCGGAACTTCCGGTAATCGGAGGTGGTCACCGTCACGTGCCCGCGAATCTGCACAAAGAGCAGCACCCGCGCCGAACCTTCGCCTTCGATATGCGCCGGCAGCCAGACCTCGTCATTGACCTTCGTCGAGCGGAAGTTGAAGTGAAGGCCCTGATGGATATCCGCGACCAGACCCCCGCCGAGCTTGAAGTCGTGTAGGAAATGGCCTTCGCCACGGACGAGCACGCGATCCTTTTCGTCGATCCAGATCTGGCCGACGAGGTCTTTCACGATTCCCTCAAAGCTGTTGTGCGTTTTGGCCTGCGGATCTCCTGCGAAGTCGAGCAGGATGGCGGTTCGACCGTCGAGTTGAACGCGGCGGGGATTGGTGAAGCTGCCGAGCTCGAGAATGCGTGAGACGGGCGTGATCTCGTTGCCGCGTTGGTCGGTCTCGCGGCCTTTATCCTCGTTCTTCGTGCGCCTCGCCTGTCCCTTGGAGACCTCTTTGTCGACGCGCTCGTCTTCCTTCTTCTGCTCGTCGGGAGTGAGCGGATGGCCATTCTTCGCGACGACCTTGTCGACGCGGACGCCGTTGATGCTTAGGCTCTCGGCGTCGGTGACGGTGGTCTTCTTGACGTGCTCGTGGCTGTCGTAGTCCTCCTCCACGGTGTGCACGTGATAGATGTAGTCGCGGCGAGCAGCCTCGAAGCGGCGCTGGTTACTCTCGACTGCGAGCATGAGGTCGCGGATCGGAGGGAAGGGAGCTTCGGTTGGCGCGGGTTCTGTCCCACTCTGCGCGTGCAGGGACTGGGTCATGTTGGCAAGGACCAAAAGCAGCGCGACACGCAATCCCATGTCTGCGATTCTAGAGGCTGGCCATGGTGCTGCTGCAGCGTGGCCATCGCGACCTGGACCGGAGGAGCATCCAAGCAAGCGTGGGAGAGACAGCGCACGTAGATACGACTGACCTTGGCACCTCGGCCGCGCCGCCGCCACCGGATCATTCCGGCGATGCGTTCGGGCCGCTGAGGCTTCCGCTGTTTCGCGACCGCTTTATTGCGGCGACGGTTTCGAACGTCGGCACATGGATGCAGGACACGGCGGGCACGTGGCTGATGACGGCGTTGACGTCGTCGCCGCTGCTGATTGCGTTGATGCAGACGGCGGCGAGTTTGCCGGTGTTGTTCCTCGGGCTGCTGGCGGGCGCGACCGCGGACATCTTCGATCGGCGACGGCTGCTGTTGATCTGGCAGTGGTGGATGCTGGCGTCGGTGGCGCTGCTGGCGGTGCTGACGTTCGCGAATGTGATCACGCCGTGGACGCTGCTGGTACTGACGTTCCTGCTCAACATTGGGTCGTCGATGAACAACCCGGCGTGGCAGGCGATTGTGCCGGAGCTGGTGCCGCATGAGGAGCTGCCGAACGCGGTGACGTTGAATGCTGCGAGCAATAACATTGCTCGTGCGTTGGGACCGGCGTTCGGCGGCTTGATGGTGGCAGCGTTCACACGCGCGCATACCGGCGCGGCGTGGGTTTTCGCGCTGAACTCGGTATCGTTCGCGGGAGTGATCTGGATTCTGTGGCGATGGAAGCGCAAGCCGCTGTTCAAGTCGGCACTGCCGGCGGAGCGCATTGCAGGCTCGGTGCGATCGGGACTGCGGTACCTGCGTTACGCGCCTAACGTTCAGGGGCCGCTGATCCGGGCATTCATCTTTGCGTTCTTCGTGTCGGCGGTATGGTCGTTGCTGGCAGTGCTGGCGAAGAAGGACCTGCATCGCAGCTCGCTGAGCGGAGCGATGGGGTATGGCATCTTGAATGGCTGCCTGGGGCTGGGCGCGGTGTTCGCTGCGGGGACGCTGGCTCGCATTCGTAAGAGCATTGATGCGGACACGCTGCTTGCGAGCACGGGCGTGTACTACGTGATTGTGTTCCTGGTGCTGGCGCTGGTGCCGCAGCCGTGGATCATCATTCCGGTGTTGCTGGGAGCAGGCTTTGCGTGGACGTCCACCATGTCGACGCTCAATGTGAGCGTGCAGCTTTCGGTGCCGGGCTGGGTGTATGCGCGCGCGCTGGGCACGTACATGATGACGTTCCAGGGGGGCCTGGCGCTGGGCAGCGTGACGTGGGGCTTGATCGCGGAGCATAGTTCGGTGAAGGTGGCGATGCTATGTGCCGCGGTGGGGATGGCGGTGAGCATTCCTTTCACGTCGCGCATCCACATCCTCAAGGGATCGTTGCCGGACCTGACGCCGTATGAGTGGAAGCGCCCGCTGCCGACGCTGGCTGCAGCGCCGGAGCCGAACGATGGGCCGGTGCGCATCTCGGTTCACTACAGGATTCCGCCGAAGAACTATGCAGACTTCACGGTGGCGATCCATGAGCTGAAGGGCGCGCGATTGCGCGACGGCGCAGTGCGCTGGGGGATCTATCGCGATGCAGCGGACCCGGAGCACATCAACGAGACGTTCATCATGGAGAGCTGGCTGGACTATTTGCGCTCACGCGAGCGAACGACGGCCGATGACCAGGCGCTACGCAAGCGGGTGTGGGAGATGCATGTGGGCGATGAGCCACCGCGGGTCTCGCACCAGGTGTGGGTGGCGGAGGTTGGACCGGCCGATCCGCGGGATGAAGCGTGAGGGGCGGTTGTTAGTTATTAGTTGTCAGTTATTAGTTGTCAGTTATTAGTTGTCAGTTATTCGTTGTTTGTGAATGCGCTGGCCGGCTACCGAGAGTCTGAACCATGCCCGACTTTCCCGAGGGGCTAAAGCCATGGTGTTGACAGAGGATTTGTCACGGCTGAAGCCGTGACCTGCCGTCGTGCAACGTGATCAGAGAGTCGCTAGATTGTGACCTTGCCGCGTGGGACGCGGACATATTGCATGCCTGCTGCGACGGCGGAGGCGATGCCGGCGTCGGCGTCTTCAAAGACGAGGCAATCGGCGGGCGCGAGGTTGAGCTTCTTCGCCGCGGTGAGGAAGGGTTCAGGGTCGGGCTTGCCGTGGGTGTAATCTTCGGCACCGACGATGATGTCGAACTCGCCGCCGAGGCCGATGCGTTCGAGGGTTTGCGCGATCGACGCACGCGGTGAGCCGGAGACGATGCCGAGTGGGATCTTGCCATGCATCGCGTGCACATGTGCGACGACCGCAGCGATGGGCTTGAGGTCGGGGAGCATGGCGTAGTAGAGCTGCTCCTTGTCGTGCGCGGTCTTCTCGGGAGGCATGTGGGTACCGAAGCGCTCGTTGAGGATCTCCACGGTCTTGACGATGGGCACGCCGCCGAGCTCGTAGAAGACATCCTCAGGGAACTGGCCGCCGGCTTCAGTCACGGCTTGCATCCAGGCGCGATAGTGCAGCGGCATGGAGTCGGCAAGTGTGCCGTCGAGGTCGAAGAGATAGGCCTTGAAAGCTCCCACGGGGATGGGGAGCGGTGTGACGGGGACGGTTGCGGTGAGGTCGCTCATGGGCTCCAAGTTATGCGGCGAGGCGCGGTTTGATCTTGCTTGTGAGGGCCTTTTGTGCCAGACGGATGTCGTACTCGTTCTGCAGGTTCAGCCAGAACTGTGCGGGCAGGCCGAAATAAATTCCGAGTCGGACGGCGGTATCTGCACTGATGGAACGCCTGCCGCGGACGACGTCATTGATGCGGGGCAGGGGAACCTGGAGATTCTTCGCCAGACGGTAGGCAGTCAGGCCCAGCGGCTCCATGAACTCCGTCAGGAGGATGTCGCCGGGATGGATCGCGAAGGTTTTCGCCATTGGTTTTCCTCAGTGATAGTCGACGATCTCAACCTGATGCGCATTGCCGTCCTTCCAGACGAAGCAGATGCGGAACTGGTCATTGATCCGGATGCTATGTTGGCCGCGCCGATCGCCTTTCAATGCTTCCAGCCGATTTCCGGGAGGGACCCGCAGGTTCTCGAGCGCAAGAGCAGCGTGCAGAATCGCAAGCTTCTTCCATGCCGGAATGCGCAACGCCGCATGCAGGGTACGGTTCTTGCCTGTCTCCCACAGCTTTTGTGCCTCGGCGTCGCGGAAGCTAACGATCACACGAAAAGGATAACGGGATGCGTTACTAACATCAAGCGTTAGTAACGCATCCCGTTCGTAATTGCCGGAAATTAATACGCGCTGCCGAGGGCGAGATCGATGAGGGTCTTCTCTTCCATCTCGTGTGCTTTCGCGGAGCCGGTGGCGGGACTGGCCGATGCGGTGCGCGTGATCTTGAGTACGGGGCGGCCGCGCGAGAGGCGCTTGAGGCGCGGCATCACGAAGCTGCAAGCTCCCATGTTGCCGGGCTCTTCCTGAACCCAGACGATTTCCTGGGCGCGTCCGTGCATGTCGAGCGCGGCCTGCAACTCGGCTTCAGGCCAGGGATAGAGCTGGTCGATGAAGATGATGGCGACGCGGGGCTTGCCTTCCTGCTTGCCATCGAGCCCACGCTTGGCGCGCTCGACGCGGAGGTTGTGGCCGATCTTGCCGGAGCAGAGCAGAACGCGCTGCGGAGCGCGCACGGCTGTGTCGGGGATGACCATCTGGAACTGATCCGCGGCGAGATCGGCGACGGGCGACATCGCGTCGGGATGACGCAGCATGGACTTCGGCGTGAAGACGACGAGCGGCTTGCGCCACTTGCGCAGGGCCTGGCGACGCAGCAGGTGGAAGTACTGTGCGGCGGTGGAAGGCTGCGTGACCTGGATGTTGGCCTGGGCGGCGAGCTGCAGATAACGCTCGACGCGTGCCGACGAATGCTCGGGGCCCTGGCCTTCGTAGCCATGCGGAAGGAGCATGGTGACGCCGGAGAGCAGTCCCCACTTGGCTTCGCCCGCGGCGATGAACTGGTCGATGATGATCTGCGCGCCGTTGGCGAAGTCGCCGAACTGGGCTTCCCAGAGCACGAGGGCTTCGGGGAAGTCGCGGGCATAGCCGTACTCGAAGCCGAGGCAGGCAGCCTCGGAGAGCATGGAGTTGTAGACCTGCCAGCGGCCCTGCTCGGGAGCGATGTTGTTGAGCGGCGACCAGCGCGCTTCGGTCTCGGTATCGATGAGCACGGAGTGGCGCTGATTGAAGGTGCCGCGCTGCGAGTCCTGGCCAGTGAGTCGAACGGGGACGCGGGTCTTGAGCAGCGAAGCGTAGGCGAGCAGCTCAGCCATGCCGTAGTCGAGGGGCTTCTTGCCTGTGCCCATCTCCACGCGCTGGGCCAGCAATTTTTCTACCTTGGGATGAACGTGGAAGCCTTCGGGCGCGGTGGTGAGCTTCGTCGTGAGCGAGGCGATCTCTTCCGCACCGATGCCGGTGGGGGGATTGTCTTCCGCACGCAGTGCACCGCCGTAGAATGCGCTCCAGTAGGGAGGGAGCTCGTGCAGGCGGGGCTTGGAGGTGGCCTGCTTGGCGGCCTTCTGGTCCTCGAAGAACTGCTGCTGTATCTCCGTTGCCTCAGCGGTCGGATCGATGCCGATCTTCTCGGCGTAGAGCTTGTAGAGCGGGGGGTGATCCTTGATGAGCGCGTAGCGGCGAGGCTGCGTGACGGTGGGGTCATCGACCTCGGAGTGGCCGTGACGGCGATAGCCGATGATGTCGATAACGACGTCGGAGCCGAAGGTGTGGCGATACTCGGCGGCCAGCATGGCGATGCGCGCCACGGCATCGGGGTCTTCCGCGTTGACGTGGAAGATGGGGATGGGCAGGCGCTTGGCGAGATCGGAGGAGAAGCGCGAGGAGTTGGACTCTTCGGGATTCGCGGTGAAGCCGAGCAGGTTGTTGGTGATGACCTGGATGGTGCCGCCGACGTTGTAGCCGTCGAGCGAGGCGAGGTTGAGGGTCTCCGCGGTGATGCCCTGGCCTGCGAAGGCGGCGTCGCCGTGGATGACCATGGGCAGGACCTGCGTGGTGCCCTCTGCGCCTATGCGCTCCTGCCAGGCACGAGCGCGGCCGATGATGACGGGGTTCGCGGCCTCGAGGTGCGAGGGGTTCGACGCGAGATGCAGGTGGATGGTCTTGCCGGCGGGCGTGACGAGTTCGCCGGTGGCTCCCATGTGGTACTTCACATCGCCGCCGCCCATGATGGAGCGGGGGTCGACGTCCTCGAAGTTGGTGAAGATCTCCTTCGAGGTGCGGCCGATGGTGTTGACCATGACGTTGAGGCGGCCGCGGTGAGCCATCGCGAAGAGGCTGCGCGTGACGCCGAGCTCGGCCGAGGTGACGAAGAGCTGATCGAGGAACGGCGTGAGCGCGGTGAGACCTTCCAGCGAGAAGCGCTTGGTGCCGAGATAGCGCTGCTGCGCGACCTGCTCAAAGAGGTCGGCCTTGATGAGCAGCGAGAGGATGCGCTTCTGATCGACGGCAGGCGCGGGGCCTTCGAGGCGCTGCTGGATCCAGGCGCGCTTCTCCGGCGAAGCGATGTGCATGAACTCGGCGCCGATGGTGCCGCAGTAGACGCGGCGGGCTTCGGCAGCGGCGGCTTCAAACTCGGGACCGTCGGGGATGGAGAGCGGGAAGGGCTCGGGTGCGAGGTACTGGCCGAGCGGATCGAGCGAGGCCTGGAGGAAGCCCCAGCGGCGGAAGACATCGAACACTGTCTGGCGCACGAGGTCGTCTCTCAGGGACTCCGCTCGGGGCTGGGAAGGCTTGGAAGGGCGTGTGGCGGACGAGGTAGCCATGGCACTCATTATGTTAAGCCCGTGTGGAGAGGGTTGACGAGCTGCGTGCGATATTCGAGCGTTACGTTCGGATTTCCGCACGTCGTTTCGGGTCGCGGCCGAGGCTTGGATCAGGGCTTCGCGGTCTTTGGTTTGAGCTTCATGCGCAGGCGGCGCGCGTGCAGGGAAGTGCTGCAAGGGGTGAGGTTACGGTTGGGAATCGAGGGTAGGACGTGCCAAGGAGAAACGGGGCGCCGAAGCAGGTAGACTGCTTGCACTTCTTCTCATCCCCGTGGCAGAGCTCTTCCATCCCGCGCTGCACCCGCTGTTCGAGTCGCTGGGAGCAACACTCGTGCCTGACGTTGATCGAGATCTGCGACGCGTGCAACCTCAACTGCCCGGTCTGCTATGCGGAGAGCGGAACGCATCGCACTACCTTTCGCACGATGGAAGAGATTGAGCGCATGCTCGATGCGGTGGTGAGGAACGAGATGGAGCCGGACGTGGTGCAGATCTCCGGTGGTGAGCCGACGATCCATCCGCAGTTCTTCGAGGTGCTGGATGCGGCGAAGCGCACGCCGATCAAACACCTGATGGTGAACACGAACGGTGTGCGGATTGCTATGGAGGAGGGCTTCGCGGAGCGGCTTGCGGAGTACATGCCGCACTTCGAGTTGTACCTGCAGTTCGACTCGCTGGGACGCGAGGCGCTGATGCAGTTGCGCGGCGCGGACCTGCGCAGCGTGCGCATGAAGGCGCTGGAGAAACTCAATCGGCTGAACCTGTCGACGACGCTGGTGGTTACCGTCGAGCGCGGCGTCAACGATGACGAACTGGGAGCGATTGTGGACTTTGCGCTACAGCAACCTTGTGTGCGCGGCGTGACGTTTCAGCCTGTGCAGCAGGCGGGGCGGCTGCAGGGTTATGACCGCGAGCAGCATCGGCTGACGCTGAGCGAGGTGCGGCGCAGGATCCTCGAGCAGACAAGTGTGTTTCGACTGGAGGACTTGATTCCAGTGCCGTGTCATCCGGACAGCCTGGCGATGGCGTATGCGATGAAGCTGGAGGGCAGGGTCGTCCCGTTGACGGGCATGATCGAGCCGGATGTGCTGATCAACGCGGGCCGCAACACGATTGTGTATGAGCAGGACGAGGCGATTCGCGGCCATCTCTTCAAGCTGTTCGCGACGAACCACTCGCCGATGTCGCAGGCGAGTACGCTGCGCGAGTTATTGTGTTGCCTGCCGCAGGTGCTCGTGCCTCGGAAGCTTGACTACGACAACCTGTTTCGCATCCTGATCGTGCAGTTCATCGATGCGCAGAGCTTCGATCTGCGGTCGATCAAGAAGACCTGTGTGCACATCGCGCACCCGGATGGGCAGCGGCTGATTCCGTTCGACACGTACAACATGTTCTATCGCGATGGGCTGGAAGAGACGCGGTTGCGGCCGTTACGGGAGCGGGTGCTGGCGTAGTGAAGGCTTGATCCTACCCGGGTATTCCCTCAGCGGCTAAAGCCGCATTGTCGTTACAGACTCTATGGCGGGACTGAAGTCCCGCCCTGACAAAGAGAAGACTTGTGCAGGGGTTCGTTCGCGCTCCTTGCGCAAGCGCGGCTAGTCGGTGAGCACTGCGTCGAAGGGAAGGAAGAGGGTGAAGACGGTGCCGTGGTGGGCGGGGTTGGTGCTGGAGCGGACGCGCAGGCTGCCCTGGTGACGCTGCATGATGCCGGCGGAGATCCACAGGCCGAGGCCGGTGCCGGAGAGGCCCTTGGTGGTGAAGAAAGCTTCGAAGATGCGTGCGCGGGTTGCGGCGTCCATGCCGGAACCCGTGTCGGCGACGGTCAGGGCGATGCCTCGGCGTGGCGTGTGTCCATCGCGGGCGGAGGTCCAGTCGGTGGCTTCGCGGGAGCGAAGGATGAGCCGTCCGCCGGTCGGCATGGCGTCGATGGCGTTGCTGACCAGGTTGTGCAGCACCTGGCGGATGTCGCCTTCGAAGCAGGTGACGTTGCGGGTGTTGCGCTTGCGCCGCTCGACGTGCACGCTGGAGTGGCGCAGGCGGCCCTCGTACAAGCTCATCACGGTGTCGAAGAGATCTCCGCAGGAGACTTCGCGCGCGGCCGTCGGCTGTTTGTGGAAGCGCAGGGTCTGGTTGGCGATGATGGAGACGCGGCGCAGCTCCTGGTCGGCGATGTCGAGGTACTCGCGTACGGCGGGGTTGGTGCTCTCCGAGCGCGCGAGGAAGAGCAGGTTGGTGACGGACTCCAGCGGGTTGTTGATCTCGTGCGCGATGGAGGCAGCCATGCGGCCGACGGCAGCGAGCTTCTCGGCTTCGATGAGCGCAGCTTCGGCGCGCTTCTGCTGGGTTACCTCGAGGGTGGCCGTGGCGACGGCACGGACTTCGCCATCGTCACCGAAGACGGGCGTGTAGTTGACGCTCCAATGGCGATGCTCGCCGGGACGCCGGGCCAACACGCCATCGATGGGGAGGTTGAGGATGCGCTCGCCGGTGGCTGCGCGCTGCAGGGACGGGAGTCCGGTGGGCACGCCCGCCACGAGATCCTCGAAGGGCATGCCGATGGCCTGCTTCGGATCGACATCGAAGATCTCGGCCTGGCGATCGTTGATGCGGAGCACGCGCAAGGTCTTCGCGTCATAGAGGGCCATCCCGATGGGAGCTCCACGATAGATAGCTTCGGCTTCGTGGCGCTGGCGCTCGATCTCGGCGATGGCGGAGGCGCGCGCCTCTTCGGCCTCATAGGCTTCCGTGACGTCGCGATAGTAGAGCGCGATGCCGGTGCTGACGGGAAAGACGTGGATGGTCTCCCACAGGTCGAAGGGCTGGTAGTGGAAGGTGGGCAGGGTCCGCGGTTCGCGATCTGCCATCACGGCGTGGTAGACCTGGTCGACGATGGTTCCGACGGTATCCGGGTAGAGCTCCCAGTGCGTGGGGCCGCTGATGTCTTGATCGCGCAGGCGGCTGATGCGTCTTGCGGTGGGGTTGGCGTAGACGATGCGCCAGTCGCGGTCCATGACCACGAGGCCATCGGGCAGCGACTCGGCAAGCTCAAGCAGCATACGGTACGTTTGCGGGGCTACGGGTGCTGCATCGAACTCGGGGAATACTGCGTCGAACTCGGGAAGCGGCGTCACGGAACTCCAGTGTAGGCGAAGCGAAACGAGGCCCGGAGAGCGTCGATCAGGTTCTGGTCCAATACGGCTTTCAGCTTGGACGCAGACGTCGGTTGCTCCGTTGGCCGTCGCCGCAGTTATCCGATGCTTCCCTCCACGTGGTAGTCTGCGGGGCATGTCTGGAAGTTCCCCTCGCGATCACCGGCCTTCGTCTTTCACGCACCAGGGGGACCACCACAACGAGCATGGCCACCCCGAGCACGACGGACGCCAGCACGAGAGCCACGCGCATGGCAGCCACGCGGACGGCGGTCCCGTGCAAGGGCAGGGATCGCACCAACTGCCCACGCATGATGCGCAGTCGGCGCGTCATTTCGACCTGACGCAGGCTGCGCTGGACGAGATGCATGAGGCGGGCTTTCGGCCGGAGTTTGGGCCGGGCGTGGCGGAACAGGTGAGCGAGATTGAGGCGCGCTATGCGACATTTGCCGCTTCGTCTGGAGTTGAGGATCTGCGTGGGCTTGGATGGTCTTCCATCGACAACGATACGTCGCGCGATCTGGATCAGATCGAAGTGGCGGAGCGCGTGGACAAGGGCGTGCGTTTGCATATCGCTATCGGCGATGTAGCCGCGGCGGTGGAACAGGGCAGTCCGATCGACGAACATGCCAAGGCGCAGACGCAGACGATCTATACGGCGGTGAAGAACTTTCCGATGCTGCCGTTGGAGCTCTCCACTGGGCTGACGAGTTTGAACGAGAACGCCGATCGCTACGCGGTGATGATGAGCTTCACGGTGACGGCGGAGGGTGAGATTGTCGATGAGGTGATCTCGCGTGCGGTGGTGCGCAATCGCGCGCAGCTGGCGTACTCACGCGTGGGACCGTGGCTAGAGAAGACAGCTGCGGGCATCAGCGACCCGGATGAGCTTTCGTTGCGTTCGGATTCGGCGCGTGAGCATGAGCCTGATCCGACGTTGATTGGTGTGGGGGAGCTGGATCAGACGCCGGAGCCGGCGACGGGGCCGCTGCATCGCGGATGGTTGCAGGAGCAGTTGAAGCTGCAGGATGAGGCCGCGCAGGCGCTGCACAAGGCACGCGTGGCCAAGGGTGCGCTGGAGTTCCACAAGGCTGAGGCCGATCCGGTGGTCGTCGATGGGCGCGTGATCGATGTGGAGGAGGCTACGCAGAACCGCGCGATGCTGCTGATCGAAGACCTGATGGTTGCGGCGAATGGTGTGATGGCGCGGGCGCTGCGCAAGGGTGGACGTTCGGGGCTGCAGCGTGTGGTCATCGTGCCGCAGCGCTGGGACCGCATTGTGTCGCTGGCGAAGGATCGTGGGTTCGATCTGCCGATCACTCCGGACTCGCATGCGCTGAATGATGTGCTGGAGACGCTGCGCCAGCGCGATCCGGATCACTATCCGGATATTGCGTTGACGGTGATCAAGCTGATGGGACCGGGGCAGTACATGCTGCTGCGTCCTGACGATGATCCTACGGGGCACTTTGGGCTGGCGGCGCGGGACTACACGCACTCGACCGCGCCCAATCGGCGCTTTCCGGATATCGTGACGCAGCGTGTGCTGCATGCGATGGTGCGGAACGAACCGGCACCGTACAGCGACGATGAGCTTGCGGCGATCGCGGCGCATTGCAACGTTGCAGATAAGGCGCTGCGCAAGATCGAGCGCCATATGCAGAAGCGCGTCGCCGCGGTGGCGATGGCAGATCGCATCGGCCAGATCTTCGCGGGTGTCGTTACGGGAGCGAGTGACAAGGGTGTCTATGTGCGCGTGATCCGGCCGCCGTTCGAAGGCCGCGTGGTGCATGGCGGCGAGGGATTGGATGTGGGCGACAAGGTCAACGTGAAGCTGATCCATACCGACCCGGAGCATGCGTTTATTGACTTCGCGATGGTGGGGCGGAGAGCGAGCTAGTTACAAGGGCGCTGCAGAGACAGAGACAGAGACAGAGGCAGAGACAGAGACAAGAGCAAAGGCAACAGCAAGGGCAACGGAAAACGCTAAGGTCACGAAGGACGCCAAGGTACGCAACGGAGATCGCTGCGGGCCTTGGCGTTCTTTGCGTCTCTGCATTCGCTTTTCACAGGGGGCTGTGGCGGAGAGCGAGCTAGTTACAAGGGCGCTGCAGAGACAGAGACAGAGACAGAGGCAGAGACAGAGGCAAGTGCAAAGGCAACAGCAAAGGCAACAGCAAAGGCAACAGCAAAGGCAACAGCAAGGGCAACGGCAAGGGCAACGGAAGACACTAAGGTCACGAAGGACGCCAAGGTACGCAACGGAGATCGCTGCGGGACCTGGCGTCTTTTGCGTCCCTGCGTTTGCCTGTCAGATGAGCTGGCTTAGAAGAGCACCTTCACGCCGAGCTGGATCTGGCGGCTGGTGCCCGCGGTTGAGGTGATGACTCCGGGCGTTCCGAGGGCGGTGGCGCTGGAGAAGACGACTTCGTTGGGCAGAGCGAGGTTGGTGTGGTTGATGACGTTGAAGAACTCGGCGCGGAACTCGGCGCGTGTGCCTTCGGTGATGCGGGTGGATTTGAGCAGCGAGAGATCCCAGTCCGCGTAGCCGGGGCCGGTGAGGGAGTCGCGCGAGGCATTGCCGACGTAGCCCGTTGCGGGAGCAAGGAACGCTGCTGAGTTGAAGTACTGCGCGACGCGCTGCGCTGTGCTTTCTCCGGTGTAGAGCTGGCCGTTGAAGTTGGGATTCAGGTCTGGCCGCACAGGGTTGCGTGAATCGCCGCTGTTGGTGGGGTTATAGCCTAGCTGCGGAGAGAACGGGAAGCCGGAGTTGAGGCTGGCGATGGTGGAGAGAGACCAGCCGTCGACGATCGCAGATGCTAGATGCGAGATGCTAGATGCGAAGAATAGCTGGCGGACGGGCAGAGCCCAGGTTGCGTTGATGGAGGCGGTGTTGCGGAGGTCGGTAGCGGCGCGGCCGTAGTCGAGATGTGGGAGCTGCGGTACCGCGACGAAGGCGGGTGTATTGGCCGAGACGGAGGTGTTCCAGGCCGAGCCATCGTCGAGGTTCTTCGACCAGGTATAGTTGCCGCGCAGCTGGAGACCGTGAGTCAGCTGCTGGCGGAGATCGACGATGAGGGCGTTGTAGCTGCCGGAGCCGCCGGACCACCACGAGGTGGTATTCGCGAGTGCGGGATTGGCCTTGGGGTTGTTGGTCTGGCCACCTGTTTGGGGATAGAAGACGCGGCCGTTGACGAACGTGAAGGCGGGTTCGTTGAGATCGCCGGAGAGGATCTGGTGGTAGCTGTGCGAGCCGTCGTAGCCGACGGTGAGCGAGGTGTGCGGAGCGATCTGCTGCTCGACCTTGAGCGCGTAGGCGAGCAGTGCGGGAGTGTTGATGTTGGTGGCGACGGTGGAGGGCGAGACAGCCTTGGCGCCGCTCAAGGGCGCGCTTACGTTGCCGCCCGTGTAGGTATAGACGGTGTTGTAGGGAGCGGCCTGATCGAGGCGATAGTCGAGGGCGTCGAGCAACGAGTGATGGAAGCCGGCGGAGGCGCGCACGCTGGTGCGGCCGTTGCCGAAGACATCCCAGGCGACGCCGAGGCGCGGCTCGACGAGCAGGAGGGCTTTGTTGTCGGTGAGGGCGTTGGAGACGACAGTGGGGTTGGTGCTGATGACGCCGGCGGGGCTGTTGTTGCTGCTCGCGCTGAAGGTGTAGATGCCGGCACGGCCCTGGGATTCGCTCCAACCGGTGGAGGACTGGGTTCGCACGCCGGCGCGGACTTCAACGCGTGGGGTGAGGTGGAAGGAGTCCTCGAGATAGCCGGCGACGAAGAGCGAGCGCCAACCGAGTGGCGTGACCTGCGGGGCGTAGGTGAAGGTCTTGATGGCTCCGGTGAGGAAGGTGGCGAGCGAAGCGAACGAGGCCTGGCCGTATTGGTCCTGCGCTAGATTGTCGTTCGACTGCAGGCGTTGCAGCCACACGCCGCCTTCGATCTGGTGACGGCCGATGGTGTAGAAGATGTGGTCGTCGAAGGTGAAGAGGTTGCGGGTGATGGCGTTGTTCGCTCCGACGTTGGCGCCGGCGGTGGTGATGGCCGAGGCTCCGTTCGATGCGGTAGAGCCGGAGATGACGATGGCGCCGGTGGGCAGGCCGGGGATGAAGGTCGGCGTGTTGGCCTGCACGTCGGCGGGGACTGAGCCGAGGAAGAGGAAGCTGGCGCGCGAGAAGCCGAAGCGCACCGTGTTGAGGATGCGCGGCGAGAAGACATGCTGCTCCTGCACGCTGACTACTTGCTCTCGCAGGAACTCGTCCACGACGGAGTAAGGATCCTGCGAAGGAGTGTGCGCGGTGGAGTCATCGACCGTGTAGACGGCGAAGAGGAGATCGTTGGGCGTGAGGTTGGCGTCGAAGCGCGTGGTGCCGAAGTCTTCGCGGATGTGCTGCGGGCTGGTGCCGATCCACTCGCTGATGCCGGGCTGGACATCGTTCGCGATGGTCTGCACGGGCCAGAGGTTGAGGAACGGCTTCACGGAGGGCGCTGCTGCGGCGCGGGAGGCGTTGTCCGGCACCAGCGTTACGAGCGAGAGGCCGAGATTCTGGCGATAGCCTTCGTAGTTGCCGAAGAGGAAGAACTTGTCCTTGCGTAGCGGGCCACCGAGCGAGGCACCGTAGTCGTTGCGCTGGAACTCGGGGATGCGTGCGCCGTCGAAGTAGTTGCGTGCGTCGAAGAAGCTGTTGCGCAGGAACTCATACGCGGAGCCGTGCACGCGGTTGGTGCCCTGCTGCGTGACGATGGAGATTTGCGCGCCGTCGCGCTTGCCGTAGGAGGCGGAGTAGGTGTCGCTGACGACGTTGAACTCGTGGATGCCATCGATGCCGAGGAGCTGGCCGGAGGTTCCACCGGGCGTCACGTTGATGAGCGAGGCTCCGGTGTACTCGACGCCGTTGAGCAGGTAGAGATTGTCCTGCGGGCGGCGGCCGGAGACCGAGAACATGCTGCCGACGGAGCTGTTCGAGGTGCCAGTGCCTCCGGAGCGCTGGTTGGTGTAATTGACGGTGCCGGGGTTGAGCAGGATGAGCTGGTCGTAGCTGCGGCCGTTGAGCGGAAGCTCCTTGACCTGGCGCGAGTCGACGAGGCCGGAGATCTGCTCGGTGGAGGTGTTGACCGGGCTGAGGTCGTTGCCGTCGACGGTGACGGAGGTTGAGCCGGCGGGATGCAGGGCGAGGGTGAGCGGCAGAGACTGGCCTACGGTGAGCACGATGTTCTTGCGGTCGTAGGGCGCGAAGCCATCGACTGCGGTGGAGACGTCGTAGGAGCCGACGGGGATGGAGGGCGCGGAGAAGGAGCCGGAGCCGCTGGTCTTGAGGATGCGCTGCGTGCCGGTATCTTCGTTGCGCACGATGACGGTGGCGTTGGGGATCACGGCTCCGGAGGAGTCGGTGACGACACCGGAGATGGTGCCTCCGACAACCTGCGCGTGTGCGAGCGAAGCGAGTGCCAGAAGGAAGGCAGAGGCTGCGAGGGCTGTGATCGAATGCGATCGTCGGCGGGCGTCTGAAGAGGACGAGGAAGACAAGTGCGTCATGGGATTCTCCGGAAAGTGTGCAGCGCCGCGCTCCTGCGCGTTTCTCTTCGTTGGAACAAAGGGCGCACGAGTTCGCGGATGGGTGCTGAGGGATGTTGCGTTGTGGGGGAAGAGTTTGGGTTCTCGCGCTTAGATCAGAAGGAGACTAGCGGCGACAACAACCGGTTACGGAGGAACAGGCTCCTGTGGTGGGAGCTAGGCGGCTTGCGGCGCGGCGGCTGCGGAGAGCGCAGATTGCGACTCCGGCAGCGAGCATCACGGCCACAACGATCATCGCGAGCGTCGCCATGTGACCGGCTTCGCTCGTGAGGAACACCATCAGCAACGCGGGGAGGCAATGCGTCATGGTCTACCTCCATGATAGCCAAAAAACACGAGCGCCAGCGTCACCAACGCGATAAAGATCTCTCCCAGCACGCCTACTACTATCGGCCGCCAGCCCTGGTTGACGAGGTCTTTGAGCTGGGTTCGGAGGCCGACGCCGGCAAAGGCGGGGAGAAACGCCCACTTGGAGAGGTTCGCCAGGGAGGTGAGCTGGCCCGCCGAGAAGAAGCCGACGGTGGCGAGGACGCTGATGGCCATGAAGCCGAGGATGAACTTGGGAAACTTCTGCCACAGGAAAAGGGCTTTGTTTTCAACGCGGGCGGCCTGTCCCTGGGAGGCCCAGTAGATGGCGTATCCCAGTACGACGAAACCGATGAAGGCGGAGCGGGCGGTCTTGGCGAGGATCGCGAAGCGTCCGGCGACGTCGCCGTAGAGGGCTCCGGTGACGGTGGCCTCGGCGGTGTTGTCGACCGCCAGACCGGTCCAGATGCCGTAGGACTGTTGTCCCATTCCAAGAAAGTGGCCGATGGCGGGGAAGGTGAAGAGGGCGATGGCGCCGAGGGTGAGGATGGCGGCGATGGCGGTGGAAGTGTCTTCCTCGTCGGGCTCGATGGCGCCCTGCGCGGCCATGATGGCGGTGACGCCGCAGATGGAGCTGCCGATGGCGAGCAGCGAAGTGAGCTTGGGCGGCAGCTTGAAGAGCTTGCCCAGCAGCGTCATCACGGTGAGCGAGAGGGCGAGTTCGATGACGACCATCGCGATGGTCATCTTGCCGAGGCGGAGCACGTCGGAGAAGACGAACTTGGCGCCTACGAGCACAATGCCGAGCTTCAGCCAGAGTTCATAGGTGGCGATGCCGGGGCGGAAGATCTGCGGGACGGTGGTGAGGTTCGAGACGAGCAGGCCGAGGATGATGGCCCACAGCACGTACTCGATATGCGGGAAGTAATGATGATGCGCGCGGAGGTAGATGCCGAGCGACTCGAGCCCCTTGCCGGCGAGGCCGATGGCGAAGAGCAGCGCGGTGCCGGGCAACAGACCAGCGATCTCGCGCGGGCTGGGCAGGCGGCGCGCGGCGGTCGTGTTGTGGAGCGGCATGGTTGCGGTGGACAGGATGAGGCTCTCGTTTTCGGGAGGGGCGGGAGTTACCAGCCGATGCGGTGGATGATGTTCAGCCGGATGAGTGCGGCGAACGATAGCGCGATGGCAATCGCCGCGGCGTCGGCGTTGAAGATGAGCTTGCCGTGGGGGAGAGCCTTGGAGGTCTGGGTGGGGTGCGCCATCAGGGTATTCCTCGTGCTGCAACTGTGTTGTCGTGCGGGGAGGGTGCGGCGCAGGCTCCAGAGACACAAAACCCACGCTGCCATTCGGCTGTTGCGTGGGTGCTTTGGAGGCTTGCAAGTCGGCTTGTGAGGCGAACCCTAGAGCGTACAAACACCGGCGCAACAACACGGCATGCAACAACACATGCAACAGGTCGCGGCGGTGAGAGACAGCTTCATCAGGTTTGAGCCTATCGGGAGGGGTTCGCGGTGTCAAGAATCCCGATGCGGATCGGATGCTTGCTGCGCCCTCGGCGACGCAGCGAGTTGACCTTATCGGCAGGATGTTTCCGCGGATTGAATGCTGATGCTGTCTTGCGTGAAAGCTGCGGTGGCTGAATCACGTACACTCATTCGCGGACAGGCTGAGATATCCAGGAGGCAGGACAGGCATGTGGAACGCGGGTTGGTGGATGGTGGCTGGAGTAATGATTGGTTGCGCTGGTGCTGCAATGGCACAGGGCGATCCGGCTCGGGCCTTTGACGCAGCGACTGCGGCTACGCGTAAGCCGGGTACGACCGTGCGCATCGACCTGGTGGGCGATTCGACACAGACGCAGAACGCGGGCTATGGGCGGGGTTTCTGCGCCAACCTCACGGAGAAGGTGGATTGCCTCGACATGGCGAAGGGCGGCGCGAGTACGCGCACGTTTCGCGAGCAGGGTTTATGGGACCGCGTGCTGGCGACGAAGCCGGACTACGCGCTGATTCAATTCGGGCACAACGATCTCGTGACGGCCGATCATGCCGACCGGCAGGTGACTCTGCCGGACTATATCGCGAACCTGAAGCGCTATGTGACGGAGGCTCGCGCGGCGCACATTACGCCGGTGCTGGTGACGCCGTTGACGCGGCGTTACTTCGGCGCGGATGGCAAGATTCACTCCGACCTGACCGTGTACAGCGATGCCATGCGTGGCGTGGCGAAGGAGATGCACGTTCCGCTGATCGAGCTGCAGAACGAGAGCATTGCGTACCTCGACAAGATCGGGGAGGCGGAAGGGAATAAGCTCGCGATCACCAAGAAGGATGCGGATGGGAAGACGATCTTCGACAAGACGCATCTTGACTGGGCGGGCAGCTATGTCTTCGGTCGGATGGTGGCCGTGGACCTTGGTAAGGCTGAGCCGAAGCTCGCGAAGTATGTGCGCAAGGATGTGGCGACGCTGCCTCCTGAGGGCGTGAAGGCGATGAAGGTGATCGAGGGTGGGCCGGTGAAGATCATCCTCATCGGCGACTCGACCGTAGCCAGCGAGGGCGGATGGGGACCGGGCTTCTGCGCGGTGATGACGCCGAACGTGACATGTATCGACGATGCGAAGAATGGCCGTAGCACGAAGAGTTTCTTTGCGGAAGGCCTATGGGATAAGGCTATCGCGGAGCATGGCGACTACTACCTGATTCAGTTCGGACACAACGACCAGAAGGTGAACAGCCCGAAGGTCTATGCGAGCATTCCGGATTACATTGCGTATCTGAAGCGCATGATCGCGGACGTGCGGGCGATCGGTGGCGTGCCGGTGATTGTTACGTCTCTGAGCCGGAGAACGTTTGTTGACGGCAAGGTCAAGGAAGATCTGAACGAGTATGCCGAGGCCGCGCGCAAGGTGGCCGCAGACGAGGACCTCACGTGCGTCGACCTCAACCGGTCATCGACGAAGCTGCTGAACACGATGACGCAGGAACAGGCGGATGGGTTTGATATGCAGGGCCACCCGGATGCGAAAGCCGAGAACGCGACGAAGGCGCAGCCGGCGCTCGACCGCACGCACCTGAACCCGCATGGGCAGCAGGTGTTTGGCCGCATGGTGGCGGATGAGTTGGTTCGTACGGCGGTGGAGCTGGGGCCGGATGTTGTGGGTAGCAGCGCTTCGCGGTAGCGGGAGGTAGCGCTTCGCGGTAGTGTGCTGCGCACGTTGGCGAGTCAGCGAGTTAGCGTTTCGCGTTAATCGTCGGGGTGGAGTAACTCTTCGGCGATCTCTTCGACGCGTTCGAGGGTGATGCCTTCGCGCTGTTCGCGGGCTAGGGGGTGGTCGGCGTCCTTGACGAAGAAGTGCGGGCGGCGGCCTACGATCTGCGTTTGGACATCGACCTGGAGGTTGAGGGTGTTGCCGAAGATGGGGATCTCCGAGTTGAGGTAGCCCGGGAAGGCGGGCTCGAACTCGCGGCCGGGGGTGTTCCAGAGTTCCTGCGTGCGCAGGAAGTTTTTGGGGCTGACCTCGGCCCACACGCCCCAGATGAAGGGCTCGTCCATGCCGTGTATGGGCACGAGGATGCGGCCGCGGAGGAACAGGTCGCGCTGGTCGACAACGCACTGGTCCTTGGTGAGGATGACGCGCGCGTCGATCTCGTGCGGCGGCACGGCGGCCGCGGCGATGGGTGCCTTGAAGCTATAGCTGAAGGGAAGGTCGTGGCGCTCGCCACACACGCGGCAGACGAAGCCGCGGAGCACATCAGTTGCCATGGCCTTATTCTTTCACGCGGCATCTTCCTTGCGGCCTGTACGGCTGCGATCAGCTGCCGGAGTTTGCGGTGTGAGGCTGACGCCCAAGTTGCTTCCAGCTGGTCTCTTTCATCTCAACGCCGAACTTCTTCGCAGCGGCTTTGATGCGGCGGAAGGCGGACTTGCGCTCATCATCGCTGACACCCTTGACCTGGTCGAAGCGGGCGATGGCGTTGCGGACGTGCGACGCGTCGTTGAGGGGCTCTTTACGCTGCTCGGGATAGGCGAAGTTATCCTCCGCGACGTGCTTGCGCGCATTGGTATCGAGGGCGTGGGGCGTGCTGTGGGATTTCGTGCTCTTGCGTGTTGCGGGCATGGCCATCCTCCGGGATTCCTAAGATCAAGCGAGCGCCTTCGTGCTCTGCGGTTGGACGCTCACGGGAAGTTGGATGGAGCCGGGGCGCCGTGCGTTGATCATCCAGGCGTGGGGCTGCGCGATGTGATGAACATCGGTTTCGTGAAACCAAGGAATGATGTGACGCACTGCTCGGACCGAGGGCTCCTCGCGACCTTTCCGTAGAAAGTTGTGAGGAGCCCCAATGAGATCTTGTTCGAAAGTGGAGCGTCTACGCGATGGCTGCAGTGACCAGTGCTTTGGCCTCGTCCTGGATCTGCTTCAGGTGGTCGGCGCCTTTGAAGCTTTCGGCGTAGATCTTGTAGACGTCTTCGGTGCCGGAGGGGCGGGCGGCGAACCAGCCGTCTTCGGTGGTTACCTTCAGGCCTCCGATGGGGGCGTGATTGCCGGGAGCTTCGGTGAGGATCGCGGTGATGGGCTCACCGGCGAGATCCCTGGCGGTGACCTGCGCGGCGGAGAGCTTGGCGAGCTTGGCCTTCTGATCTTTCGTGGCCTCGGCGTCTATGCGTTGATAGACGGGCGAGCCGTAGCGGGCGGTGATGTCGGCGTAGAGCACGCCGGGATCTTTGCCGGTCACGGCGGTCATCTCGGCGGCGAGCAGGCCGGCGATGAGGCCATCCTTGTCGGTGGTCCAGACCTGGCCGTTGCGGCGCAGGAAGGTCGAACCGGCGCTCTCTTCGCCGACGAAGCCTAGGGTGCCACCGATCAATCCGTCGACGAACCACTTGAAGCCGACCGGCACTTCGAGCATGGGGCGATTGAGGCCCTTGGCGACACGATCGATGATGGAGGAGCTGACGAGGGTCTTGCCGATGCCGACCTTGTCGCTCCAGCCCGGGCGATGGGTGAAGAGGTACTCGATGCAGACGGCCAGGTAGTGGTTGGGGTTGAGCAGGCTGCTGCTGGCGGTGACGATGCCGTGGCGATCGTGGTCGGTGTCGCAGGCCCAGGCGACGTCGTACTTGGCTTTATTCGAGATCAAGCTGGCCATGGCATACGGCGAGCTGCAGTCCATGCGGATGCGCGAGTCCCAGTCGAGGGTCATGAAGCGGAAGGTGGAATCGACGTAGGGATTGAGGACCTGGAGGTTGACTCCCATCTGGGAGAAGAGGTCGGCGATGCGGGGCCAGTAGGCTACGCCGGCTCCGCCGAGAGGATCGACGGCGAGCTTGAGGGTCGAGCCCTTGAGAGCTTCGAGATCGATGATGTTGGAGAGGTCGCCGACGTAGGCGCTGATGTAGTCGTAGCGCTGCGTGGTGTCGGCCTTGAGGGCCTTGGCGTAGTTGAGACGCTTCACGCCTTGCAGCTTGGCGGCGATGAGATCGTTGGCGCGGTTTTCGATCCACTTCGTGGCGGTGGTATCGGCCGGGCCTCCGGAGGGTGGGTTGTACTTGAAGCCGCCATCCTCGGGAGGGTTGTGCGAGGGCGTGATGACGATGCCATCGCTGAGGGGCTTACCGGCGTTGGCCGCGTTGTAGGTGAGGATGGCGTGCGAGCAGGCGGGCGTTGGCGTGTAGCCGACGTTGTTGCCCTCCTGACCATAGCCGCTGTCGATGAAGACGGTGATGCCGTTGGCCGCCAGGACCTCGAGTGCGGTGACGAAGGCGGGCTCGGAGAGCGCATGGGTGTCCATCGCGAGGAAGAGCGGGCCGGTGGTGTCCTGCTCGGCGCGGTACTCGCAGATGGCTTGGGTGATGGCGAGGATGTGCGCGTAGTTGAAGCTGGAGTTCAGCGACGAGCCGCGATGGCCTGAGGTGCCAAAGCTGACACGCTCGGCGGGATTCTCCGGATTGGGGTGGTTCGCGTAGTAGGCGGTTACCAAGCGCGGGAGATTCGTGAGGCGGTCCGGCGAGGAGAGATGGCCGGGGGTGTTCAGCAGCGGGTCTTGATTCTGCGTGGCTTCGGTCGACATGGGGGAAGGGTAATACACCTCGCGCAAAGTTTGGCAGGGCTCGGGCTTACCTGCGCGCTGCCGACTATGAGATGCGAGGGACCTCGGGAGGAGATCATCAAATTACGGTGAGGCGGCGCGTATTGCGGATGCGGTAGAACGCGAAGCCGAGCGCGTTGAGCGCGAGCGTCGTCAGTACGATCTTGACGGCGAAGGACATGGGGTTGGGCACGTCGAGGAAGGGATAGGCTTCGAGGCAGACGGAGAAGATCATGGCGAGTACGCCGGGGACCATGACCCACTTGACCCAGCGCGGGATCTGGTTGCGGATGGCGACCGCTCCGGCGATGGGGATGAGGAACATGGCGACATAGGCGAGCGCGTAGCAGGCGTTGGAGGCGTTGTTGAGCAGGGCGAAGGCCTCCGAGGCGTGGGAGCCGGCGTAGCTGAGAAGCAACAGGCCAGCGACGGCGAGAGCACCGACGAGGATGGCGTTCGAAGGGGTGCGGAAGCGGGGATGCAGGTGTGCGAACCATGACGGGACGAGGTGGTCCCAGCCTGCGGTCATGGGCAGGCGAGTGACTCCAGCGAACATGAAGTTGGCGGCTCCGAGGATGCGGATCTGCAGCAGGAGGATGGCGAGCCGCGATAGCAGCGAGCCCATGCCGTGGTCGCCGAAGGCAAGCGTCAGCGTCTGCGGGATGGGCGCGATGAAGTTGATGGGGACGCCGGTGTACTCGTGGAAGGCGAGGACCGACGAGGTGCCCAGAACGAACATCGCGATGATGATGGGCGAGGCGAGGACGACGGAGCGGCTGATGTTGCGCTGCGGATGGTGTGTCTCGCCGGCAAGGATGGCGAGGTACTCGAGGCCGCTCGATGCGATGAGTGTCTGGGCGATGAGGGCGAGGTTCTTCGCGGACGCAGCGGGCAGATGGAACTCCACCGGGTGATAGACCAACGGCACGTGGTGCAGCTTGACCCAGATGGGAGCGGCGATGAGCAGGGCGAAGGCGAGGATCATCGCGGCGGAAGAGAGGTTGTGGATCCACTTGCCGAGGCCGAGCCCGAGCAACGCGGCGACGGCCATCGCGACGACGATGAGCATGAGGCTGGTGAGGACCGCTGCGTGGTTTTCGGGAAGCCAGGCCATGCGGGGGCCGACCATGAAGGCGAACTCACTGGGCAGTTGCGAGAAGATCGTGGCGATGTCCAGCAGGGCGTAGGTCCAGACGTTCCACGCGACGAGGAAGCCGATGAGGTCGCCGAAGCCGTGCCGGGCCCAGGTGTAGAGGCCACCTTCGAGCGGCATGGCGCGGTTGAGGTAGTAGACCGCGACGGCCATGGGAAGGTAGAAGGACGCCATCGCGAGCAGCCAGACGACGGTCTGAGCGTGGCCGAGGGCCGCGGCAATTCCCACCCACGCGCTGCCGACGACCGCTAGCACCTGCGAGAAGACGAGATCGCCGAGGCTGAGCTGACGGCGGAGGCCGTGCTCGGAGGTCTCGCGTGGTTCGGGAGGCATGGGGACTGCTGACGCGGGCGGGGCGGGCATTGGCAGCATCGTCTCACAGGGCGACAGGCGACGCCTCATGTTCCGAAACGGGAACTCCAGTGTCACTTTGGGCTGGAGGCTGACTCGGATGCGGGCATCGCGGGTAACAATTCTTTGAACGACCAAGCGAACCTTTCGTACTCCGGATGCCAAGTCTCCGCGGCAGAGCATTTCCTGCGGCGTCGACTTCCGGATAGGGCCACGCAGAGCAGGACTCGGTGCTGAGGGAAGTGGAGTGAGGCGAGACGCAGCGTTGCGTCTAGGGCAGGCGGCGTGGGTCCGTGTCTTGCGGGCCGTACTTGCGCTTGCGCTGACGGTCGCTGCGATGAAGGGATGGGCGCAGGAAGCGACCCTGGTCGGGGATGCGCACGTCTCCAGCGGGCAGCCCACGGTGAACGCGGGCAGCCTGAGCAACCTGAACGTGGGGGGCGGCTACACCGCGCTGCTCCAGTTCGACCTGGGATCGCTGCCGCCGGGGACGGTGGCCAGCCAGGTGACGCGCGCCACCCTGAAGGTCTATCTGAACCGCGCGGACAGCAGAGGAACTGTATCCGTCGCGCCGTTGCTGGGATCATGGAGCGAATCGGCCGTGACGTATGCGACGCTGCCGGGAATCGGCAGCGCGGTACAGACAGCTCAGGCGGCGACGCCGGGGCAGTTCGTGACCTTCGACATTACGGGCCTGGTACAGCAGTGGATCAGCTCTCCGGCAAGCAACGATGGTGTGGCGTTGACGGCGGCCACCGCGGTGGTTCAGTTCGACAGCAAGGAGAATGACGAGACTTCGCACGAGCCGCGGCTGGAGATTGCATTGGCGACGGGTGGGTCAGCGGCTGTCGGGGCTACGGGAGCGACTGGAGCCACAGGAGCGACGGGTGCGGCGGGCGCAACGGGTGCGACGGGACCGCAGGGACTCGTGGGGCTGGCAGGAGTTGCAGGAGCCAACGGGGCTACAGGATCTGCGGGGGCAACGGGGCCGATGGGAGCTGCCGGGGCGACTGGAGCGACAGGTGCGATGGGCCCGGCGGGTTTGCCCGGCGCTACAGGTGCGGCGGGTGCCTCGGGTACTGCCGGCGCGACGGGAGCTACGGGGGCTACGGGATTGACCGGCGCGACTGGAGCTGCAGGGGTCGACGGCGCTTCGGGCACGAAGCTCACCTACCAGGGAGGGTATGACTCGACGGTGAACTATGCCTTCGGGGACGTGGTGCTGTGGCAGGGGTCGAGCTATGTGTCGCTGATTGCGTCGAACCACGGCAACACGCCGAGCTTGCCGACAGGATCGTGGGGGCTGATGGCGACGGGCGGAGCTACAGGGCCAACCGGTGCGGACGGCGCGACAGGAGCGACGGGACGGGCGGGTCTCGATGGAGCGACCGGGGCGACGGGAGCTCCGGGCGCGACCGGCGCCGCAGGCAGTGCAGGGACGCCGGGGCTGGTGTATCAGGGAATGTACAACTCGGTCGTGAACTACGCGCTTGGCGATGTGGTGACGTGGCAGGGCGCGAGTTATGCGTCACTGACGGCCTCCAATTACGGGCAGACGCCGGGTGTCAATCCGGCGGCATGGGGGCTGTTGGCGGCCCAGGGTGACGCGGGGCCTGCTGGGCCGGTGGGTGCGACGGGTGCGACCGGTGCGGTGGGTCCGATCGGTTTGCAGGGGCCTGTTGGTCCGCTCGGATCGCAAGGGGTACAGGGACCGCAGGGGCCCGTGGGCGCTCAGGGGCTGACCGGGGCAACGGGCGCCGTGGGACCGGTGGGTGCGATGGGCCCTCAGGGATTCGCGGGCAGCGATGGGGCGCAGGGCGTTCCGGGAGTGACGGGCGCGACCGGGGTGGCTGGAGCGCAGGGGCCGGCTGGAGTGCAGGGGCCAGTGGGGCTCAACTTTCGCGGAGCGTATGACTCGACGATCAACTATGCGGCGAACGATGGCGTGCTGTGGCAGGGCGCGGGCTGGGTTTCGCAGCATGAGACCAACCATGGGAACACGCCCGGGACCACCGTGGGCGACTGGACGATGTTCGCTGCGGCGGGGTCGACGGGCGCAACCGGGCTGCAGGGAAACATCGGCGCGACGGGTGCCGTGGGTGCGATGGGACCGGCGGGGCTCAACGGCCTAAACGGAGCGACGGGGGCACGGGGGCGACCGGAACTCCGGGACTCGTGTACCAGGGGGCGTACCGGGCGACCAATAACTATGGTGTCGGCGACGTGGTGGTGTGGAACGGGGCGAGCTATGCCTCGCTGATGGCGGGAAACCTCGGGCAGACGCCCGACGCGAGTCCCGCTTCGTGGGGATTGCTCTCGGCGCAGGGAGCGGTGGGAGCTGTGGGCGCTAGCGGAACACAGGGCGTTGCCGGTCCCGTGGGGCCAGCGGGACTTACCGGCCCGGCGGGCCTGCAGGGAGCGACTGGGCCGCAGGGATTTGTGGGAGCTACGGGTCCGCTGGGGCCGATGGGCGCTACGGGGGCCATTGGTCCGGCTGGCCCGGCCGGGGCTACTGGACCGCAGGGGTTAGCGGGAACGGATGGGGCGCAGGGAGTTCCCGGTGCGGCAGGCGCCACCGGGCCACAAGGGCCAGTTGGGGCGACCGGGGCTGCGGGCGCGGTGGGGATGAGCTTTCGTGGAGCGTACAGCTCGACCGCGAGCTACGCGCAGGGCGATGGCGTGCTGTGGCAGAACGCCGGGTGGATCTCGCTGGCGAACGGCAATGTGGGGAACACGCCGGACCAGTCGCCGGCGGAGTGGGCGATGTTTGCCCTGGGCGGTGCGACGGGGGCGACGGGAGCCGTGGGCATGGCCTATCAGGGACCGTACAACTCGATCACCAACTACAACCTGGGCGATGTGGTGGCGTGGCAGGGCGCGAGCTTCGTCTCGCTGACGGCCTCCAATTATGGGCAGACGCCGGGGGTGAACCCCGTGGCGTGGGGTCTGGTGGCGTCGCAGGGAGGTGCAGGGCCTGCGGGAATGGCCGGACCTCAGGGCGTCGCGGGCGCGACCGGGCTGCAGGGATTGAGCGGTCCTGCGGGGCCGCAGGGCTTGCAGGGAGTCGCGGGTCCGCAGGGACCGGCGGGTGCGCAGGGTTTGATCGGAGCGACCGGCACCGCTGGACCAACAGGCCCGACAGGCACACAGGGAATTGCGGGCAGCGATGGAGCTCAGGGCGTTCCCGGGGTAACGGGTGCCACGGGCTCCGCTGGTCCGCAGGGGGCAGTCGGTCCGGCAGGACCGGTTGGGCTGAGCTTCCGCGGGGAATATGATTCCACGGTCAACTATGGGGTGGGGGATGGCGTGCAGTGGCAGGGAGCGGGGTGGGTGTCGCTGGCGGCGAGCAATGCCGGTCATGCGCCGGATCAATCGCCTGGGCAGTGGGCGATGTTTGCGGCTGCCGGGAGCAACGGCGCGACGGGTGCTACGGGGGTGGCTGGTGCAACGGGTGCGCAGGGGCCGGCCGGAGCGAATGGGCTCGCTGGAACCACGGGAGCGACTGGAGCGGTGGGAGCTACCGGGACACCGGGGCTGGTCTATCGCGGGGCGTATAGCTCCACCACAAACTATGCGCTTGGCGATGTGGTGGTGTGGGCTGGGTCCAGCTATGCGTCGCTGGTGTCTTCGAATGTGGGGCAGACGCCCGATGAGAGTCCCGCGTTTTGGGGCTTGCTGAGCGCGCAGGGCGCGGTGGGAGCCGTGGGGCCGCAGGGGATTGCCGGCCCGGTTGGGGCTACTGGATCTGTGGGTCCACCGGGATCGCAGGGAGTTCCGGGGGTGCAGGGAGCGCAGGGGTTGCAGGGGCCGGTCGGAGCGCAGGGGCTCAGTGGCCCGGCGGGTCCTACGGGAGCGACCGGCCCCACGGGATCGCAGGGGCTGGCGGGAAGCGATGGGGCACAGGGTGTTCCGGGTGTGGTTGGGCCGACCGGACCGCAGGGGCTTACGGGAGCCACCGGAGCCACTGGCACTGTGGGATTGAGCTTTCGCGGAACCTACGACCCAGCTGTGACCTATGCGGCGGGCGATGGAGCGCAGTGGCAGGGGGCCGGATATGTGTCGCTGACGGGGTCGAACACCGGCAACACGCCATCGAGTTCGCCCACGAACTGGGTGCTGTTTGCGGCTGCGGGAGCGACCGGCGCAACAGGGGACACAGGTGGCCAGGGACTGCAGGGGCCTGCGGGAGTGCAGGGAGTCGCGGGGCCAGCAGGTATCGCCGGGCCGGCGGGGGCTACGGGCGCGACTGGAGCGGTGGGGGTGAGCTTTGTTGGGGTGTACTCGGCGGCGACACCCTACAGCACGGGCGATGCGGTGAGCTACGGTGGATCGAGCTATGTGTCGCTGGTGAGCGGCAACGTCGGCCAGAACCCGGCGTCAAGCGCGAGCTGGCTGCTGCTGGCGGCTCAGGGAGCGACCGGAGCGGATGGAGCGCAAGGCGCGACCGGGTTGGCTGGAGCCGCGGGAGCTACGGGAGCGGTTGGTCCCGCCGGGGCGACGGGACCACCGGTGAGCTTTGCCGGGGCGTGGGCGATGGCGCAGGGATACAACGTGGGCGATGCGGTCAGCTACCTGGGGTCGAGTTATATTGCGGTGGCTGCGAACACGGGCCGTCAGCCGGATGTGAGCGCTGGATACTGGTCGCTGCTGGCCGCGTCGGGACGGACTGGTTCCACTGGTGCGACCGGACCGACGGGGTTGCAGGGGCTACTGGGATTTTCAGGAGCTACGGGGCCGCAGGGCAATGCTGGTCCGCAGGGTGTGGCTGGGGTGGCAGGACCTGTCGGGGCGACGGGATCAATCGGTCCGGCGGGGCCGCAGGGCGCGACTGGAGCTACCGGTTCGGCGGGCGTGACGTGGCAAGGAGCCTATGTTCCGGCGACCATCTACAACGTGGGCGATGCGGTCAGCTATGCGGGGTCGACGTACCTCTCGCTGGTGGCCGACAACACTGGGCAGCGGCCGGATGTGGCCACGTCAAGTTGGGCGGTGCTGGCCTCCGCTGGCGCCAATGGCGGTCAGGGCGCGACCGGAGCCCCGGGAGCCAGCGGGGTGGCAGGCATAGCCGGCCCAGCTGGGCCGACAGGAGCTACAGGCGCTACGGGTTCCGCAGGAGCGGCAGGCATGAACTTCCGCGGGGGATGGACCGCGGGCACCTTCTATAACGTGAACGATGCGGTGACCTACGAGGGCTCGAGCTATCTGGCGACTACTGCCGGCTCTAACCTTGAGCCGGACCTCTATCCAGGCTTCTGGAGCCTGCTGGCGCAGGCTGGGAGCACGGGCCCGAGCGGGCCTTCGGGCGCGGCGGCGATCGTGAGTCTCGGCACGGTGACGACGCTGGCGGCCGGTTCGCAGGCCACGGTCACCAATACGGGCACGGCGCAGAGTGCGGTGCTGAACTTCGGCATTCCGCAGGGGGCGCAGGGCGCGGGTGGGTCGAGCGGGACGAGTTCGACTGGCGGCAACAGCTTCGCCGCGATGTATCACTCGGTGAGCTACCTGACGACCTACTATGCAGTGAACACTCCCAACTCCTCCGCCAGCGAAGGCGATGCGGTGCTGGCGTGGGTGCCGAACGGATGCACGGCAAGCTCGCTGACGGTGTACTCGCGGCAGTCGAACGACATCACTGTCACGCTGCGGCTGGGCGCGCCAGGCTCGATGAGCGGCGTTTCTGCGCTGAGTTGTATTACGACTGGCGGACAGTGCAGCGTTAGCGGCTCGGTAGCCATTGCTGCGGGCCAGTTCATTGATCTTCAGATCAGTGGAGCTTCGGGGACAACTGCAGGCGTGTGGACCTCGCTGACCTGCCAGTAGGCCTCATTCCGCATCTCGCATGTCGACCGGTGCGCTCTCACGTATTCTGTTGCGGTTGAGGTGAGCTCATGCACGATGCATTTCTGCGCCGCGTTCTTGTCGCGGCGCTGGCGGTAGGGACGATGGCTGTTGCAGGTTCGCGAACCGAAGCCCAGGGCAATGCTGCTCGCAACGATGGGGCTTCGACGCATGCGCAGGCGATCCCCGTGCTGCTGCCGCCGTCGGGTCCGTATCCCGTGCTGGATCACGCGATGACACTGTGGCCTGAGGGCCGCATCGGCAACCACAGGGACTGGAGCTACGAAGAAGGCACGCTGCTCGACGGGGTGCTGGCGATGTGGAACGCCACCGGCGATCCTCGCTACTTCGAGTATGTGCATAAGGCCGTCGATCGCGCGGTGGATGCGCAGGGGATCATCCACCTGACGCCGGAGAAGATCTTCCCGGAGGATGAGCACACGCTGGACGATATCGAGATGGGGCGCAGCGTGCTCGCGATGTATCGCGTGTTGCAGAAGCCGCAGTACTACACGGCAGTGCAGTTCCTGCACGACAAAGTGCTGGCGATGCCGAAGAACGCTGCCGGAGGCTACTGGCACAAGCAGATCTATCCGAACCAGATGTGGGCGGATGGAGCGTACATGGCCGGACCGTTTATGGCGGGTTATGCGACGACGTTCCAGGATCAGGCGTCGATGGACACCGAGGTGGCACAGCTGTTGCTGATGGATGCGAAGCTCAGCGACAGCACAGGCTTGCTGCATCATGGCTGGGACGCCAGTCTGCAGATGCCGTGGGCGAATAAGAAGGACGGCAAGAGCCCGGAGATCTGGGCTCGCGGCGTGGGATGGTATGCGGTGGCGCTGGTAGAGGTGCTGGAGCGGATGTCGCCGACGGACCCGCAGCGTGCGGCGGTGCAGGCGGTGGCGCAGCGGTTGCTCGGCGCGGTGATTCGCTACCAGGATCCTGCGACGGGGTTGTGGTGGCAGGTGATGGACAAGGGCAACGAGAAGGGCAACTATCTCGAGACCTCGGCGAGCTGCATGTTTGTGTATGCGCTGGCCAAGGGTGCGCGTCTGGGCATCGTTGGGATCAATGCGGAGCCTGCGGTGACGCGCGGCTGGGAGGGAATCCAGAAGCGGTTTGTGAAGGCGGATGGCACGCTCTCCGGCACGGTGAAGGTAGCGGGGCTGGGCGGCACACCGTATCGCAGCGGAACCTATGAGTACTACGTGAATGATCCTGTGGGCGATGACGACGCGAAGGGCATGGGAGCGTACCTGATGGCGCTCAGCGAGATCGTGCAGCGGGATCGTGCGGCGGATCTGTTGCGGCGCTCGCATGGCAAGGTGGTGCTGGGCGATGCGTGGTTCAACTCGCAGAGGCGCAAGCTGCCCAACGGCAAGGAAGAGCTCTTCCACTACAAGTGGACCGACGATGCGAACAGCGGTTACAGCGTATGGGGACGGATGTTCCGGCAGTATGGCATGGTGACGGAACTGCTGGACCATGCACCGCGCGCAGAGGACCTGAAGGGCGTGTCGATCTACATGATCGCGTCGCCGGATATTCCTGCGCTCAATCCGAATCCACATTACATGGACAAGGAGAGCGCGGACGCCATCGAGGCGTGGGTGAAGGCCGGCGGCACGCTGGTGGTGATGGAGAACGACTCCGAGCATGCCGATCAGCAGCATCTCGATCTGCTGATGGACCGCTTCGGGATCCACTACAACGCGGTGACGCGCAATCGCGAGCTGAACAACGTGTACGACAACACGCTGGTGACGATCCCCGCAGGCACGGGCGGCATCTTCCACCAGGCCCACAAGGCGATCATGAAAGAGACCTGCAGCATCAAGGTCTCATCGCCGGCGAAGGCGATCCTCAATGACAAGGGGACGGCGGAACATGAGGGCGATGTGCTGATGGCCGTCGCGCATGTGGGCAAGGGGCTAGTGTTCGCCAACGTCGACCCATGGATCTACAACGAGTACACGGATGGGCGGAAGCTTCCACTTGGTGAGGATAACTTTGCGGGTGGGCTGGAGCTGACGCATTGGCTGGTAAGCGAGGCGACGCGGTAGTATGTGGTTCGCGATCCTTAGGGGGTATCGCTAGTCCGCTTCGCTCAAGATCCCGCGCCCTCAGGAGCTAAAGCCCTTGTATTTCCGGGATCTCTACGGCTGAAGCCCTGCTCTGACAAAGCAGGGCGTTTGCAGAAGCTATCTAAAGACCCAGAGTGGCGCGGAGGGCATTGGTCAGCATGCGCAGGTCAGCTGCCTCGACGGGGCCGATTGTGGTCAGATCCTGCTCGATCCGGCGTGCGATATCGGTTCCATCGGCGTAGCCATACATACCCAGCGAACCCGCAAGCTTGTGCGCGGTGCTGGCGGCCTCAGCGCGCTGTTCCGCGGAGAGCGTACGGCTCCCTGCAGCCGCGGCGGCGCTGTCGAGAATCTCCAGCCTGCCCCGCATGAGGGGCAGGTTGCGCTCCCAGATCGCCATCATCATCAGGCGGAGTTGGTCTTGCGTTTCACTCGGGGGAGTCACTGACTCAGGGTATCGCGGTACGACCTCTGCGTGCGGGTACGACTTAGGAAAAGTCGTCACTATCCCCGCGAATGCGGGGTCAACGCACATACGCGTGTGATTCGAGCGCGAAATCCGGAGCGTGAAGTGCGGCGGTTGGTACCGTTCAGTTCCAACCCAGAGCCACGGACATCTGCTCGGCGAGCGTGAGGGGATCGAAGGGCTTGAAGAGCACCGCGGCGACTCCCAGTCCGGCGAAGCGCCGTTGGTCGACGCCCTGGACCTTTGCTGTCAGCAGGATCACAGGGATCTGTGAGAGCTCGGGAGACTTCTGCATCTCCTTGAAGGTGGTGGGCCCATCCATCGCGGGCATCATCACGTCCATCAGGATGGCGTCAGGCGGGTCGGAGAGCGCGGCCTTGATGCCGTCCGCTCCGGAAGAGGCAGTGCTCACGGTCCAGCCGGCGATGGACTCGAGCGACAGCGCCGCGACCTCGCGGATATCTTCCTCGTCGTCAATGATCAGAATGCGTCGCACGGTCTCTACCTGGAGTTGCGGAGTGGAAGCCGGAATGGCTTCGAAGTCATTCTACGCTGCACGTTTGGCGCTATCCTATGCCACCTTTGGAGCGTGTCTGGCAGTGCACTCGCCGAATCGAAACACGCCTGCAGGCATCGCGATTGCGGTCGAAGGCGGTGGCGTGGCCTGAGTGTTAGGGGACTAGCCGAGACGCGAGCCGGGGGCAATGGGCCTGTAGGAGAAGCCTTTTCCGAGGAGCGGCACGCGGCCATGGGCCAGTTCCAGGACGCGGGCGAGCTCGGTGAGTAGCAGGCCTTCGTTGAGCGGCTTCTTCACCCAGCCTTCGGTCGCGGCCATCAGCGGAAGTTCCTCGCCCGAGTCCGAGGGACTGACGACGCTGATGACGACAACGGGAATCGCGGCCGTGGCTTCGGTGTGCTTGAGGCGTTCGATGGTCTGCCAGCCGCTCATGCCGGGCATGTAGAGGTCCAACAGGATGACGTCGATGCGCTGGTTGGCGGCGATGGAGAGACCTTCGCCGCCGGAGGCAGTCTCCACCACCAGGTAGCCGTGGCGGCGCAGCAGCTCCACCATGGTGCGGCGCGAGACATCGTCGTCGTCGACGACTAATACGGTGGACTCCACGCGCCTGTGCCCGCGTGCCGGGACGGGAACGCCTGCAGCGGTGACCCGGGGCATGCGCAGGGTGAAGGTGGTACCGGCGCGTCCGCTGCCGTGCGCATCGTTGCGCTCGGCCCAGATGGTGCCGAGGTGTTGCGTGATGATGGAGCGGCAGATGGCAAGGCCAAGGCCGGTGCCGCCCTTCTGGCGCGCGTCCGAGGGATCGACCTGGCTGAAGCGATCGAAGATGGCTTCGATCTTCTCGGTGGGAACGCCGCGGCCCTGGTCCTCGACGCGCAGCACGAAGAACTCGCCGTCCGAGCCGGTGAGTACGCGCACGGAAGAAAGCGGCGGGGAGAATTTGATGGCGTTGGAGAGCAGGTTGCAGAGCACCTGCTGGAAGCGGTCGGGGTCGCCGTCGAAGGTGATGGGGTCGCCGGAGGGTTCGGGCACGGTGTCCAGCCGGACCTGCGCGGCCTCGGCGAGCGCGGTCATGGTGTCGACGGCGTGCTCCACCAACTCCTGCAGGATGCAGCGGCGGATGTGCAGGGGAGCGCGGCCGGAGTCCATACGCTCCAGGTCCAGGATGTCGTTGATGAGCCGCACGAGGCGGTCGGTGTTGGAGCTGGCGATGCGCAGCAGGTTGGCGGCTTTATCGTCCAGCTTGCCCACGACACCGGAGCTGAGGAGGCCGAGGGCGCCGCGGATGCTGGTCAGCGGGGTGCGCAGCTCATGCGAGACGGTGGAGATGAACTCGTCCTTGATGGTGTCGAGTTCGCGGCGCTCTTTGAGCACGGTCTGCTGGTGCTGAGCCTCGCGCAACGCCTGGGCGAGTTCGAGATTCAGACGGTCGCACACCTGACGAGTGCGTGCGTGCTGGATGCCCAGTGTGATGGACACCACCGACAGCAGGAACACCAGGACCGAAAGGACCGTGATGACGATCGTAATCATGCTTGGCCGAAGTTCCATGCTATCGCACGGAGGATGCAGGGATCGGTGTTTCTTCTCTCAGGGATGCACCAAGGTAGCTGCCCTCCCTGTCTTTGGTGATGGGCGATGGGCTATCGTACGGCTCCGCCAGGTTGGCCCCTGGTGGTACCGCTCAGTTCCAGCACGTGGTCGTGGGCGATGACGGCGGCAATCTTGCGGTCCTCGTAGGCCTCTGGCGGGAAGGTGATGGGGCCATCGGCAAACTGGATATGGACGCGCAGGCTCTCGAGGCCGACCAGGCTCCAGACCATGTTGGGAAGCGAGCGCTCGCCGAGATAGACATCCTCGCGGGGAGTGCGGCCGCGGGCGATGTCGGCCGGAGTGAGCTCGTAGTGCAGGAAGCTCGGGGTGACGTCGGCTCCGGCGGCCAGCGATTCGGCCAGCAGGCCGCTGCGGAAGGGCATCACTGGCTGGTCGCCCATGAAGGTGCCGCCTTCGGGAAAGAAGGTGACGGGCAGGTGATCGCGAAAGCCTTTGGCCATGTTCTCGGCGGCTTTCTGGGCGCTGCCGCCGCCGCCGCGGACGACATAGACCGTGCCGGCCATCATGCTGATCCAGCCGATCAGGGGCACCTCGCGCAGTTCAGCCTTGGAGACAAAGACCGTGGGCCGTAGCGCGGAGTGCGAGAGGATGTCGATGATTGTGAGGTGGTTGCAGATAACCGCGCCTTCCACCGGGATGGGCCCGCGGGGCAGGACGGTGATATTCGCCGCGCGCAGCACGCGGCCGCAGAAGCGTGTGAGCCAGGCGGCGCGCTCGGGACGCGTGCGCGGACGCCTCAGCAGGAGTTCGGAGAGAGAGAAAACAAACATCCAGCCGATGGCGGCCAGGCGGAAGATCCGGCGGAAGAAGATCAAGCGTAGCCCTCAGCGGCAAAGGGCCGCGTTGCATGCACTCACGAGTGTAGCTGTGAACCGGAGTGTAGCTTCCAAACAGAGTAGCAAGGGCGCGTTTCAGTCCGATGGAGGCTGGGTGGGGGCTGTGGTCGCAGGAACCCACTGTCCTGCATCCAATCGGTTGAGGGACGATGGGCTCGAGCCGGTCACAACAGAATCCGCGGACACATCGTCATGGTCATCGTGCGGAGCTGCGCAGGCGATTATCCTTGGCGGGAGTGCGAACTTTCTTCCATCGGCGCGTCGTGCATCCGTTGCTGGAGCTGTTGCGGATGGGTGCTACGCCGGAAGGCCTGGCGTGGTCGCTGGCCATTGGTGTGGTGGTGGGCGTGAATCCGCTGCTGGGCTCGACGACCGTGGTGGGGTTGGCACTGGCCGGAATCTTCCGGCTCAACCTGGTGGCGTCGCAGATCGGCAACCACATCGTCTACCCGATTCAGATTGCTCTGTTCCCACTGTGGGTACACATTGGCTCGGTGCTGTTCCATACGCCGGGGCTGCCGATGGGCAAACGCGCACTGATCGAGGGTGTCACACGCCATCCGTGGGAGACGACGCGCCTGCTGTGGACCTGGGAGTGGCATGCGCTGATCGTGTGGTTCGCGGCCGCGATCATCGCTGCGCCATTGCTCAAAGCGGTGCTCGAACCGATGCTGCGCAGGCTGCATCGGCATATGCATTTGAAGCAGCAGAACAGCTGAGGGGCGGCAGAACAGGTTGATCGCAGCCTCCCGGGGTTGCATGCAAAGAGCAAAGGACCAGCCGAGGCTGGTCCTTTGCTCTTTCTGTTCTGCTGTTCTGCTATTCAGCTACTCTGCTGCTCTACTGCGCGCCGGTGTAGGGCTTTACCGGATCGGCGGAGTGTACCCACGCGGAGTAGATGAGGTCGCGGAGCTCGATGGCTCCGGCCGCGATGCGTTCTTCCGTGAAGGCCTTGGCCTCGGCGGAGCCTGCGTCGGTGAAGCCGCCGGCCTTCTCGAGCTGATAGGTCTTCTCCACCATCGAGTGGGTGTGGTCGAGATACTGCATGAACTGCAGCCACTCATCGTTGATGACATGCGGCTGCGACGCCGCGACCAGCGGACTGAGATCCTTCTCCTTGATGTTGGCCGAGACGTAGATGCTTTCGAACTGGGCGTGGATCTTGTGCTCGGTGGTGTAGTGGTTTGGGTTCTCGCCCGTCCAGCCGTTGTATTGGATGGTGGTGTGCAGCGGCTGCGAGCCGTCGGCAACATAGTGGCCAAGCCAACCGGAGTAGAAGAGGATGGCTTCTTCGACAGGCTTCGTTTCCTTGTGCTGCTCCTTCAGCTCGCGGTAGTTGCGCATCGCGCTCTTGAGGCGCTGCCACACTTCTTCCACCTGCCAGGGCAGCATGCCGACGCCTTCGGGCGTGAGCTTTGCCATGTCGGGATGTGCGGCCTGTGCCTTGGCGAGACCGCGCAGGAAGTCATAGCGGCGGCGCGGCAGGCGATAGCCATCGACGCAATCCTTGCCGTCGGTGCAGGTCTCGCCGGCGAGGTTGGCCCACTCCATGTCAATGAAGTGGTCAGGCGTCTGCGTGACATCAAGCTCGGGCTCGGCGTCGTACTGCTTCCAGCGGTCGGGCTCGGGTCCGAGGTAGGCCATCTCTTCGAGCGCGGCTTTGTCGCGCAGGAAGTCGGGCACACTGGCC
The DNA here is from genome assembly GCF_058498515.1 of Bryocella sp. Taxonomy (NCBI): domain Bacteria; kingdom Pseudomonadati; phylum Acidobacteriota; class Terriglobia; order Terriglobales; family Acidobacteriaceae; genus Bryocella; species Bryocella sp. The sequence continues at coordinate 132,361 of NZ_JBMHYI010000010.1, read as the reverse complement.
GGTAGGGCGGCTGCGGCTAACTCGTTAATCATCATGTGGCCGTCGCGGCCCCAGGCGAAGGCGGACTGGGCGGTCAGCAGCGGAATGAGCGCTGCGGCAACGGCAATACGGGAGAGAGAGGGTACGCGGGACATACGGGGAGTATACGAGGCCGTGTGTGACGGGACGTATACTGATCGCCAATCCCAGGCTCAATCGGAGGTCGGCGCGATGTCCCGCAACGTAAGGCTGACAGCGCTATGGATCGTCGCTGCCGCTGCTGTTATGGTCGCGCGGGCGCAGGACGATGTGCCGCTTCCAACTCCAACGATCACCGTGTCTACCCACCTGGTGCAGATCAGCGTGATTGCGCGCAATAGCAAGGGCTCGCCTGCGGTAAAGCTGACGAAGGACGACTTCGTGCTGCGCGACCAGGGCAAGGCGCGGAAGATCAGCGTCTTCGAGGTCGAGTCGGATGGGTTGCGCAAGAAGGCGGAGGAGCCGGCTGCGGCGGATACCTTCTCAAATCGTAGCGAACCCGAGGTTCCCGCGAGCGGCGTTTCCAACAGCGCGCCGAGCAGCGCGCGAGGCAACATCACGATCCTGCTGCTCGACAATCTGAACACGCTTTCCGGATCGCACTCGATGCCCTACGAGGACTCGCCGGTGTGGATGGAGGATGGCGCTGCGCTGTACGCGAAGCATCGCCTTCTCGTGGCACTGCAGCAGATGGACCCCGCCGATCGCGTTGCTATCTATGTTCTGGGCGGGAGCCTGCGTCTGCTGTGCGACTTCACCTGCGACCGTGAGCAGCAGATCGCGGCGGTGAATACGTATGACCCCGCATCCAAAACTCTGCGCGAGGTCGCGGAGCCAGGAGTCTATCGCCTTCCCATGGACCCGGAGCTGCTCAAGAGCAGCAATAATGCGCTGGCGGCGCAGTTCAACGGAGCGCGGGCACGGGCGACGCTGACCAGCCTCAGCGTTATCGCAAAGCATGTGGCGGCGATCCCCGGTCGCAAGAGCCTTCTCTGGCTTACCGCGGACCTTCCAATCCCGGGCCAGGCTGCGGCGCGCGTTGTCGCACCTGCCAACATCGCCATCTACCCAGTCGACGCTCGCGGCTTGATGCCGGCGATGTTTGTGGAGAACACTGCGGTGGGTGGAGCTCCGCCGTCGCTTCGGGCTCCGGGCACCACACCTCCGGGGATCGAGGCGATGCGGGAGATGGCCTATGAGACAGGCGGCCGTGCTTACGTGAACACCAATGGCATCTCGCAGGCCATCCGCGAGGTCGCGGAGGATGATGGGGCTCGCTACACGGTTGGCTTCTATGTGGACGAGGCTTCGGTGGATGGCAAGTTCCACGAGCTGAAGCTGCAGGTGGACAAGCCGGGCGTGACATTGGAATTGCCGCGGGGTTACTTTGCGACGAAGGACCCTCCGCCTTCGGACTCTACCTACGCGAGGATCCTGGCTGCGATCCAGAGTCCGTACAACGCGACGGCGATTCCGCTGGACATCACAGCGGCGAAGCTCGAAAAGCCGAAGCCGCACATGCTCCAGCTGACAGGTTCCATCGGCATTGCGAATCTGCCGATGCTTGCGGAGGATGCGGACCACAGCGCGTTGCTCGAGATACGGCTGGTGGAGCAGGATGCGGCGGGAAACGTGCTGCGCCAGGCCATCCACCGCATGGACCTGCGGCTGACGGAGAAGCAGTACCATGCATATCTCGAGAGTGGGGTGGCGTTCCGGCAGACGTTGCAGCCGCTGCCTTCGACGACGGTGATGCGGGTGCTGGTGCGTGAGCCCGAGAGCCGACAGCTTGGCAGCGTGATTCTTCCGTTGCGGCAGCTGAAGTAGGGCAGCGGCTTCGCCGTTAGCAGGTCCTGCAACTAGCTGAAGAGCGATCCTTGCTGGTCGTCATCGTTCTTCTTGAGAGCTTTTGTAGCCTTTGGCTTCGCGGGCTTTGGCTGCTGTGCGGCTTCCAGATTTTCGTCATCTAGCTGTTCTGCCGATAGCTCTTCGAGCAGGTTGGTTTCGGTGTTGCGGACGTTGCCCACCTTGTCGCCGACGCGCCAGGTGATCATCTCTTCGGCGGGGAAGGGGCGGAGGAGGTCGAGTGGCAGGCGTTCGTCGTCGCTGGCTTCGGAGCCTAGCCAGCAGTCGTAGTCCTTGCGGGCGATGATGACGGGCATGCGGTTGTGGAAGGGTTCCATGAGCTCGTTGGGGTCGGTGGTGATGATGGTGAAGGTCTCTAACCATCCGCCTTCGGCACCTTCGGGCCAATCGCCCTGTGGCTCTTTCCAGCGCTCCCAGAGGCCCGCGAAGGCGTAGAGTCCGCCGTCCTTCATTGCGATGGCGTAGGGACGCTTCTGTTTGGGGCCGAGCTTCTGCCACTCGTAGAAGGCGTCAGCGGGGACGAGGCAGCGGCGCTTGCGGAGCGCTTCACGGAAGCTGGGCTTCGAAGCGAGGTCTTCGGCACGGGCGTTGAAGCGCATGGCGCCTTCCCGTGCGCTGCGCGCCCAGGCGGGGATGAGTCCCCAGCGCAGCAGGACGATCTCGCGCTCACCGGTGTGGGGCGAGAGCCGCACGACTGGCTGGAAGGTCTGCGGCGCAACGTTGAAGTTCTCGCCGAAGGGAGGCAGGTCGTCTTCCGCGACACCGAACCAGGCAGCGATGGTCTTGCGCGAGGACTTTAGGGCGTAGCGACCGCACATGGTTTGATTATGCCGTTCGTCGCAGCGGACAGCTTCTGATGTGGCTCACCTGTAGATGAGACATCCGCGTGCTTCGAGCGTCGTGAACCATGTGGGTTCGTCCAATGTTTCCACCCAGCGGAGATCGAGCTTCTCGAGGCGAGGCATTTCGGCGAGCGCTGCGGGCAGCGATTGCAACGGATTACCACGGAGATCGAGTTGTCGCAGTTCGGTCAAGGCGGCGATCGATGCTGGGAGCGTGGTCAGCGCGTTGTTGCGCAGGTGCAGTTCGCGAAGGCTACGAGCGTGGGCGATCTCTTGTGGCAGCTCCGCCAGCTTGTTGTCGGTGACTCGCAGCTCGACCAAAGATGGGAGCTTGCAGATAGCTGTTGGAAGATGCTCGAACGCGTTCTCGCTGAGGTTCAGGTAGCGCAGTTTTCGGAGCTGAGCGATGGAGGCTGGCAGTGTCGCAAGGTGGTTGTCGTGAAGATAGAGGAAGTCACTCAGCGATTCCAGATTGCCGAGGCTCTCAGGAAGCTCGGTGAGCTGGTTGTGGCCGAGATCCAGCATCCGCAGGTGGCGGAGTTCGCCGATGCGGGGCGAGAGCTCCCGGAGATCATTGTCGGCCAGAATCAGTGCTTCGAGGTCGTGGCGATCCCACACGTCCTCGGGAACCGTCCCGAGATGCTGCTTCCAAAGATTTAGCGTTGGTCTCCGCGCTGCGGTCATCGGGCTACACCAGCACCGGGGTTTCTTCGAGGACGGGTGAGTTGAAGACTTTGCGGTAGCGGGCTATGGCGTCGGCGGGGCCGGTGGACTTGCTGGGGTTGTCGGAGAGCTTCACCGTCGGGATGCCGTCGGCGGAGGTCAGCTTGCAGACCAGCGAGATGGGTTCGAGGGTGTCTTCGCCGCGGGGGTGGCAGTCGCGGAAGTCGTTCGTCAGGAGAGTACCCCAACCTGCCGAAAAGCGGATGCGGTTGCGGAAGTAGTCATGCAGGCCGACGATGGTGTCGGCGTCGAGGCCGTCGGAGGCGATGAGGCGTTTGGCGCGTGGGTCCTGGCCTCGTTTGAGGAGCCAGGCGATGTATTCGTCGCCGGCCTCGAAGGGGTCTTTGGAGTCGACGCGTTCGCCGGTCCAGTTGGCGACCCAGGCCGGGGCGCTATCGAGGAACTGGGTGGTGCCGAAGGTGTCGGGGAGCATGATGAGGAGCGCGCCACCGTAGCTCTGCTGCCAGAGCTCGAGGACCTTGTATTGGCTGGCGCGGAGGTCGTCGTCGGAGCCGCGGGAGGCGATGGCGGCGAGGGCCATCTGGAGCTCGTGGGCGTTGGTGCCGATGGCTTCGAGATCGTGCTTGTAGGCGAGCGAGGTGTTGGATGTTCCGGTGAAGCGCTCTTCGCCGGGGGAGTCGGTGGCGCCGCGGCCGTGGTTGAGCACGGTCTTGAGGGCCTGGACGCAGTACTCCTGCCAGAGGAAGCTGTGGCGGCGGCGGGTTCCGAAGTCGGAGAGGCGGAGGCCTTCGACGCGGCGGAGGAGCTCGATCTTGTCCCAGAGGCGGGTCTTGGCGCGGGCGTAGAGGACGTCGAGCTCGAGCTCGTTGAGCTCGGCGAGGGCGGAGCGGGTCTTGAGCTCGGAGACGATGGCGAGGGCGTAGACCTCCCACAGGGTGACCTCGGTCCAGAGGCCGGAGAAGCGGACGACGAGCTGGCCGGCTTGGTCCCCGGACTGCGGTTCGAGGATCTCGTAGTCGGAGAGGCGGAAGTCCTTTTCCAGCCAGTCGAGGAACTCGGGAGAGAAGATCTGGCGGACGCCGTAGAAGGTGTTGCCGGCGAGCCAGACGAGTTCGGACTTGCGGAGGCGGAGGCCACGGACGTGCTCCATCTGGTCGCGTAGGGCCCCAGCGGAGATGCGGTCGGCGAGGCGGACCTTGATGGTGCGGTTGTGGATCTCGCTGGTGACGGGGACGTTGGGGAAGTTCTTCCAGATGAACTGCAGCATGAGCAGCTTGTAGAAGTCGGTATCGAGCAGGGAGCGCACGATGGGGTCGAGCTTCCAGTTGTGGTTGTGCGCGCGCTCGGCGAAGTTAACGTTCATCGGGTTGAGGACTAGCTTACCCCCTCCCCCCTCTTCGAAGCCAAGTGTTGAATCGATGGGAGTTAGGCCCGGACTTCGTTTGTAAGTGTTCTATTCAGGGCGGTTAGGGGATAAAAGTCTTTGGATGGAACCAGAACCGCTCGTTTTCCATTCCGTTCCTCTTCTTCCCTTAACTTGCCTGATAGACTCATACGTTTTCAGCCCTTCTTCGTGAGTTGCATATTCATCTCAAACTCTTCTAACAATTTCCAGTGTAGGTAGGTTGGAAGCGGGGCTTCGGAAAAATACTTGTTTTCAGAGAATCGGGTCTCCGCTCTGTGTTCAATCGAGAAGGAAGCTATCGGATACTTTCGAGATGATGGATCATGCCCCACTCGTACCGTGAACGGTTCATATTTCACGGGCTCCATCCAGATTTGCGATAGCTCCTCCCCACACTTCGTGGCAAGGCTTCTGACGGCTGGGTTGACATCCAGGATGGGGACATCGCTAAAAAAAGTCACATCGCTGATGTAGCCAAATCTCTTTATCGCCCCAGGCTTGTAGTTGAGCCCCAGTTCTTCTTGGCCCCAAGTGAGAATTTCTTCCAGAACGGCCTTCGATACATCGGTATTAACCCGAGTTTCGAGTGTCAGCAAAGTATCCCAGACGACTAGCTTGTCTATAGGCCAGTCGTGCGTTGATCCATCTACGAAAGTTATTCCCTTGCTGGCGTTGAATTCCTCAATGGTTTTAGGGAACTTCTGGAACTCATATTTCTCCGCCAGCCGCCTCACAAGCTCTGCCGCAGAAATCTTGCTGCCTGTTAACAGGTCAGCGAGTTCGATGAATCCAAGCGTTCTAGCGAGAATGACCGCCGACTTGCGCAAGATTCTCCTCTCCATTTAGAGACCCGCCGCTGGCGGCCATACTCATCGCCGTCGTGGGTGTCACGGTTGTCCTTGCCGCTCCGGTAGAGAACTGCTGCTCGGGACGATCCACCTCATATACCCGAACCCGCGGCATGGGTGGGTGAATCTTGCGCTGTCTTCGCGTCTCGATGGCCGAAACCAAACCCAGAGCAAAAACTATTGAAACCCCGACGGCCGACCAAAGGGCGATGTGGGACATTTTCTAATCCTCCTTCCGCCTTCCGGCGACGTGGGACAAAACGACAGCTCCTAGGAAGCACGCTAGCGACAACCAATATGCCTGATGAAGAGTCGGATCATCGAGGTGTCTGTGGTCATAAATAATGTCCAGCAGCGGGAAGACGAACCAAAGGACAGCCGCTTCGTTTAGGAAAGTTTCCGCTACAGTGCAGGTCTTTGGATCGAGCGTGATTCGAAAGACCCACTTTGCAGCCACTATCAACCCGTGATTGATGGATTGCCACCATTTTCCATAGGCGATCAGCGCCACCACGAGGACAATCGCTCGGCCGATCCAGGCGGTATTCACGGTGCCCAATTATAAGCATATCGGCCAAAATGCCCTCGGAGTTTAGACTCTTTCGCGATCTTTGTGGCTCGCTGCCCCGCTCGTTCGTTCAATTCTGCTTCCTCTCCATTTTACGTAGGTCCCTGTGGTCATTGCGCAAGACGTGTGGCTGTCTTCCTGCGCGGTTTCTTAGAGTTACGGCAAGGCGCGGATGAGCGCCCTTGACAGCTATAAATATGTGACAAGGACGCTTGACATGACAAGCTTGCTTGACGTAAAGTTTGCTTGTCAGTTAATGGTAGTTGCGTTTCGAGGAGGACGTGATGCTTTGTGTGGGAAGTACGCCGGCGAAGAAGCGGTATGAGCGGGATGTGTTGTGGATCATGGTGGTGTATGCGGTGTTGCTGCTGGGGTCGTCGTGGGTGGTGAAGCATACGCATGTGGTGGGCCCGATGTTGTACTTCTGGTCGGTGCTGCCGGCGGTGCCGATTATTGCGTTGATGGCGCGGCTGGGGCGGTACCTCCAGGAGGAGACGGACGAGTTTCTGAAGGCGCAGCGGGTGCGGTCGATCCTGGTGGGGACGGCGGCGATTCTGGGAGCGTTGGTGGTGGACGATTTTCTGCGGGCGTTCGCGCACTACAACGGGTTTGAGCCGTTTGTGTTGTTCGCGATCTTCGCGGTGGCCAATGGCATTGCGGAGCTGGTGCAGTACCTGACCAACCGGGTGCGGGACGATGCTTAACCGGTTGAAGGACCTTCGGGCGGAGCGGGGGTGGTCGCAGGCGTTTCTGGCGGAGAAGCTGGAGGTCTCGCGGCAGAGCGTGAATGCGATCGAGACGGGGAGATACGATCCTTCGCTGCCGCTGGCGTTCAAGATTGCGCGGCTGTTCGAGCTGCCGATCGAGGGGATCTTTACGGACGTGCAGTAAAGCAAAAACACATTGGCAACGTGACAGATGTCATGCCGGGGAGATGAGAAACTTCCATGGCGAAGGACGGCGTGCGCCTTGAGGATGAAGTTGCAACCGAAAGAGGAGATGGGGAGATGACGAAGCTGCTGCAGATTCTGGCGACGCTTGTGTTTGTGGTGGGCGGCGTTGTGCTGCTGTGCGTTCCGGTGCGGGCGCAGGATTTCACGACGGTGCGGTTCACGGTGGTGGATGCGGGCAAGGTGGGAGCTCCGGATGTGGTGCTGATTCCGGGGCTGGCGAGCTCGCGGAGCGTCTGGGACGCGGAGGCGAAGCTGCTGGCTCCGAACTATAGGCTGCACCTGGTGCAGGTGAATGGGTTTGGGGGGCAGGCGCCGGGGGTGAATGCGACGGGCGAGATTCTGCCGGGGCTGCTGGAGGAGCTGCATGGGTACATCGTGGCGGGGAAGATGCGTCCGGTGGTGGTGGGGCACTCGCTGGGCGGGCTGCTGACGCTGATGCTGGCGGCGAAGTATCCGGGGGACGTGCGGAAGATCGTGATTGTGGATGCGCTGCCGTTCTATTCGGTGCTGTTCAGTCCGTCGGCGACGGTGGAGACGGTGAAGCCGCAGGCGGAGGCGATGAAGCAGCAGATCCTGGGGATTCCGGATGCGCAGTACAACGCGATGCAGCCGATGATGATGAAGATGATGGTGAAGGATCCGGAGGGGCTGAAGGTCGTGGTGGCGGATACGGTGGCGAGCGACCGGAAGGTGATGGTGGAAGCGATGATCGAGGACATGGAGACGGACATGCGTCCGGAGGTGGCGACGATCAAGGTTCCGGCGCTGGTGTTGTATGAGCACGACGCCACGCTGCAGATGCCGAACGTGGACACGTACGAGGCCGCGATGAAGGCCGGCTACCAGGCGATGCCGAACGTGACGCTGGTGCGGATGGATGGGGCGCGGCACTTCATCATGTATGACCAGCCGGCGAAGTTCGACTCGGCGCTGGAGGGGTTTTTGAAGTAGGCGTTGGTGATGGTGCGTTCCCACTGCGCGTGGGGCGGGCGCTCCGCGCCTTTTTACGGCTTCGCTTGGTCCTCCCGTTGGTCGGAGAGGGGATTTTTGCTCGTAGGGGATGGTAGGGGATGTTAGTGCGATGCGGTCTCGTCGTAGAGGGGATCGGGGTAGAGGATGCGGACGATTTCTCCGATGACTTTGGGGCCGTTGTCACCGTTGGTGAAGATGACGGCTCCGATCTGTTTGCCGGGAACGAAGAAGGCGTGGGTGTGGTCTCCGGTGTCGGAGCCGGAGTGGTCGATGATGGTGACGCCGTTGTGGTCGAAGACCTGCCAGCCAAGGCCCATGCCAGCGGAGAAGTGGCAGGGGGTATTGGGGGCTTCGAGCTTGCAGAGGAGTTCGAGGTCGGCGGGCGAGGTCCAGTTGCGGCTCATGACGAAGCGCTGTTTGGCGATAGCGGGGCTGATGCCTTCGTTGTGCATGACGCTGACGACAAATTTGGCGTAGTCACCGACGGTGGTGTGGACGAGGTCGGCGGCGTTCCAGGTGGGCGTGAGGTGGGGAGGCTGGAAGGCGTCCGTGCCGTCGGGAGCGTGGGTGAAGGGTTGCGAGACGCGGCCGGTGAACCACGGCTGGGTGGTGAAGGAGGTGCTCTTCATGCCGATGGGGCCGAGGACGTACTGCTGGGCTAATTCGTCGAAGGGGCGTTTGGCCTTAGCCTGGGCGAAGCGGGCGAGGTAGAAGTAGCCTTCGCCGGAGTAGCTGGTCTGGGCGCCGGGTTCGAACTTGAAGGTGAGGACGCCGTTGGTCATGCGCCGCCAGTTGGCGAAGCCGGTCTGGTGGGTGAGGCAGAGGCGCGGCGTGAGCTCCTTGTTCCAGGGATTGTCTTTGACGTCGGGATCGACCCAGAAGGGGTAGATGGGCTCGTCGAGCTGGAGTTCGTTGTGCGAGGCCATGCGCAGGATGGTTTCGGCGACGATGGGCTTGGTGAGCGAGGCGATGTTGTAGAGCGTCTGGTCGGTGGCGGGAACGCCGGGGCTCTGTTCGCCGGAGACGACGGTCCAGGCGATCTTGCCGTTCTCGATGTAGGCGACGGCGGCGCTGGGGACGTTGTTGGCCTTGAGCCAGAGCGGGAGGTTGCCCTGAATGCGAGCGCGGAGGGTGGCAGCGGAAGGCTGCGGAGTTTGCGCCGTGGCGGGGAGGATACTGAGCGCGAGGCTGAGAGCTGCGAGGAGTCCTTGGTGCAGAGAGCGCATGGGGTCCGTTCCGTCCGGAGTGTCGTGTTGAGGCTGATACGCGGAGGGAGGGGCGGCGGTTCCGGGTGCCGTTCCGTTTAGGGCCTGCGGGCGATCACCGGTGACCCCTGGATGAATGTTTCCCACTACGGGTCGATAGGAACGCTGTGAACGATTGGCCTATTTCTCGAAAGATTTCGGCTGGCTTTGCCGGAGTGCTGACCATGATGGCCCTGCTCGCGGTGATGTCCGGCTTGACGATGCGGACCGTGATGCGGGGAGAAGACACCCAGGACCGAAGCTTTGTGCCGGCGAAACAAGAGGCGACGAACTTCGAGCGCGAGATCCTGAATGCTCGCATCTTCTACATCTACAACGTGACGATCCAGAAGCCGGGAGCGGTGGAGAAGGGTGAGGAGCGCTTTCATGAGGCGCAGCAGCGGCTGGTAGCGCTGACGGCGCTGGTGGAGGCGGACGATGCGCTGCAGGAAGTTCGACCGGCTGTGACGGAGCTGCAGCAGGCGATGAAGGACTATGAAAGCGCGTTGCGACCAACGCTGGCGATGGTGGCACGAGGCGAGCGGAGCGGACCAGGCTACGATGCGCAGGTGAAGGACTGGGCGGCGCATGGAGCGACGCTGGTCGCTGACGCGGAGGCGGTGCAGGATCTTTGCTCGAAGCTCAGTGCGAGCTCGCGGGCCTCGATGGTGGACGGCATGCACCGCGCGATGCTCATCGGCAGTTCGATCTTTGGCATGACGCTGCTGCTTTGCATCGTGTGCGCGGTGTGGCTGACGCGGCAGATCGATGCGAGCCTGAATGCGATTACGGCTGAGCTGCGGGAGGGCGCATGCCAAGTGTCGATGGCAGCGGCGGGTGTCTCGGATGCGAGCCGGGTGCTGGCGCGGGAGACTTCGGAGCAGGCGGCGATGATCGAGGAGACGTCGGCGTCGACGGAGCAGATCAATGCGATGGCGCGGCGGAACATTGTGAGCTCGGGAAGCGCGGCGGGGCTGGTGTCGAGCGCGGCGGAGAGTTCCCAGGAGTCGGACCTGGCGATGAAGGAGTGCGTCGAGGCGATGGACGCGATTGGCGATTCGAGCAAGAGGATTGCGAAGACGCTGCAGGTGATCGACCAGATTGCGTTCCAGACGAACATCCTGGCGCTGAACGCGGCGGTGGAAGCGGCGCGGGCGGGAGAGGCCGGCAAGGGATTCGCGGTGGTGGCGGAGGAGGTTCGGAACCTGGCGCAGCGGTCGGCGAAGGCGGCTGAAGAGATCTCGGAGCTGACGACTCTTTCCGCCAGTAACTCGGATGTGGGCAGCAGCAAGATTGCGGCGCTGGTGGAGTCGGGGCAGAAGGCGACTGTGGCATTTGCGTCGGTGAAGGGGCTGGTGGCGCAGATCCACGAGGGAAGCACGGAGCAGGGCCGCGGGATTGAACAGATCGGCCGGGCGATCCAGAAGATGGAGGCGGTAACGCAGAAGAGTGCGGCGAGCGCGGAGGAGAGCGCCGCGGCTGCGCAGCAGCTGACGGCGCAGGCGGAATCGCTGGCGGACCTGGGGTCGCGGCTGGATTTGATTGTGAAGGGCGCGCGGGCGGCCTGACGAGGACTCATCGATCCCAAGGGATAAGGGGATGAATGAGCAGAGGTGCGTTCGCGGCGACCTGCGCCGCACCAATTCCGATATGAAACTACGTGTTGTGGGTCAGCGGTGAATGTTTCCCGCAAGAGGCCGATAGGCGCGTTGTGAACGGCTGGCCCATTTCCCGGAAGATCTCTCTCGGCTTTGCCGGATTGCTGACCATGATGGCCCTGCTTGCGGTGATGTCGGGTTTGACGATGCGCACGGTGATGCAGGGCGAGGACACGCAGGCGCAAAGCTTCAGTCATGTTCAGCAGGGGGCGACGGGCTTCGAGCGCGAGATCCTCAACGCGCGCATCTTTTACATCTACCAACTTACGATCCAGAAGCCTGGAGCGCTGCAGAAGGGCGATGAGCGGTTTCGTGCGGCGCAGGAGCGACTGACGAATCTGGCCACGCTGGTGAATGCAGATGAGCAGTTGCAGACGGTGCGTCCGGCTGTCGTGGAGCTGCAGCGCGCGATGACGGATTACGAAGGCCAGATGAGGCCTGCGTTGGCGATGGTGGCCCGCGGGGAGCGAAGCGGCCCGGCCTATGATGCGCAGGTGAAGGAGTGGGCGGCGCGGGGAGCCACGCTGGTCGCGGACGCTCAGGCGGTGCAGGATCTTTGTGCGAAGCTCAGCGAGCAGTCGCGGACGTCCATGGTGAGTGGCATAGTGAGGGCGTCGCTGCTGGGAGGATCGGTCCTTGTCCTCAGCCTGGTTCTCAGCATTGGATTTGCGGTGTGGCTGACGCGGCAGATCGACAGCAGCCTGAACGCGATCACGGCGGAGTTGCGGGAGGGCGCGGAGCAGGTACATGCGGCAGCCGCCGGCGTCTGCGACGCCAGCCAGGACCTTGCGCGAGAGACGTCGGAGCAGGCGGCGATGATCGAAGAGACCTCGGCGTCTACCGAGGAGATCAATGCGATGGCGCAACGGAATGTGGCTAGCTCCGGCAGTGCAGCCGGGTTGGTGACGAGTGCTGCGAAGAGTTCTCAGGAGTCGGATCTGGCGATGAAGGCGTGCGTCGAGGCGATGGATGCGATCGGAGAGTCGAGCCAGAGTATTGCGAAGACGCTGCAGGTGATCGACCAGATTGCATTCCAGACGAACATTCTTGCGTTGAACGCCGCGGTGGAAGCGGCGCGTGCTGGAGAGGCTGGGAAGGGCTTCGCGGTGGTGGCGGAAGAGGTTCGGAATCTTGCGCATCGCTCGGCGAAGGCGGCTGAGGAGATCTCGGAGCTGACGACGCTTTCAGCGAGCAACTCGAATATGGGCAGCACGAAAATTGCAGCGCTGGTGGAGTCGGGTCAGAAGGCGACCGCGGCATTTTCGTCGGTGAAGGGGCTGGTCGAGCAGATTCACGACGGAAGCACCGAGCAGGGCCGGGGGATCGAACAGATCGGACGGGCCATCCGGAAGATGGAGGCGGTGACGCAGAAGAGCGCCGCCAGCGCGGAGCAGAGCGCTGCAGCCTCGGAACAGCTTACGGCCCAGGCGGAGATGCTGCAGGAGCTGGCGTCGCGGCTGGATGTGGTGGTGAAGGGCGCGCGGGCGGCGTAAGGGGCTGCGGGCGAGGGAATCGCCGGTGTTCGTTCTCAGTTGCCAGTTCTCAGTTTGCCAGTTGCCCGTTGGAGAGGCTCAGGAGGAGCACCGCGGTTTTCATGGGGTCGATTGAAACACCAAATTCACAGATTTCCGCTTGGGGACTGGCGAAAAACGATAAACTGTTAATCGATATGGCGACCAAGAAAGAACTTCTCCAGAAGCAGATTGAGCACATCGACATCAGCAAGCACGACGTAGTGGCGCTGGTGGATGCGATGGGTTCGATGGCGTATAGCTCGCGTGATTTGCACCGCGCTGCCACCATTTACGACATGATGCTGCGCGATACCGAGTGCGGCGTCATCCTTTGCCTGGCGGGATCGTTGATCTCGGCGGGGCTGCAGAAGGTCATCGTCGACCTGGTGCGGAACAACATGGTGGATGCGATTGTGTCCACGGGCGCGAACATCGTCGACCAGGACTTCTTCGAGGCGCTGGGGTACCGGCATTACATCGCGGGCGATGAGTACAAGTACGGCGCAGGCGACGCGGAGCTTCGCGAGCTGATGATCGACCGCATCTATGACACGTTCATCGATGAGGAAGAGCTGCGGATCTGCGATGAGACGACCGAGAGGATCATCAACTCGCTGGAGCCGAAGGCTTACTCATCGCGGGAGCTGATCAAGGCGATGGGCGCGTACCTGGTGAAGAATGGCCGCACGCCGGAGCAGGGCAACAACGATTCGATCGTGCTGGCCTGCTATGAGAAGGAAGTGCCGATCTTCTGCCCGGCGTTCTCGGACTGCTCGTTTGGGTTTGGGATCGTGGCGCACCAGCATGCACGGGCTGGCAAGGCTGTGGTGTCGATCGATTCGGGCAAGGACTTCTATGAGCTGACGCAGATCAAGCTGGCGAACCCGACGACGGGTCTGCTGATGATTGGCGGCGGCGTGCCGAAGAACTTCGCGCAGGACATCGTGGTGGCGGCGGACATTCTGGGCGTGGATGCGTCGATGCACAAGTACGCGATCCAGATCACGGTAGCGGATGCTCGCGATGGTGCGCTGTCGGGCTCGACGCTGAAGGAAGCCAGCTCGTGGGGCAAGGTGGATCTGACGTTCGAGCAGATGGTGTATGCCGAGGCGACGATGGCGTTTCCGCTGATCGCCGGCTATGCGTGGCATAAGAAGGCTGCGGCGGCTCGTGAAGGCAAGGCGTTTGCGGCGGTGCTGGAGCCGGTTACGGCGTAGGGCCAAGGGTATAGGGCCAAGGGTCAAGAGTTTAGGGCCCAGGGTTCAGAATGCAGTGCGGCGGCGGGGCTTTGGCTCCGCCGTTCGTGTGTTTGGGTGCTGGTTTTCTGTAGAGGTGTGAGGGGAACAGGTTGCCCGCTATGCGGGCTGGAGGTTTGAGGTGTGCGGTTGGGCTGGGAAAGGATGGGCCACCCGACATCCCACCCGCATCCTTTGAGCCCACATCTTTTCGAGATTTCGTGCTGGCATGGGGCACCTGATTTGTACTGGGGTCGGGGGTTGGCGTCTGATTTCGTTTGCATCGGAATGGGGTAAGGTTAGGTAGCGATGAGCGATGTGCGTGCCATTCCGACGAGTGTCTCCGCCCTGCTGGGGGTGACTGTTGTCGACGCCAGCGGAACGAAGCTGGGGCGGGTGCGGGATCTTGCCATCGATGTGTTGAAGGACGGCACGCAGGTGGCCGGGCTGGTGTTGCGGAATCCTCACATGGGCGGCAAGGATCTGCTGTTGCTGATGTCCGACCTGAAGGCGCCGCAGCCGAACGCGACGACGCTGGAGGCTACTGCGCAGCCTGAGCTGCTGAAGCGGCCGAACGATTTCCTGCTGCTGGACTTCGACCTGCTGGACCAGCAGATTATCGACGTGGATGGGCGCAAGGTGGTCCGCGTGAACGATGTGGACCTGGCGTGGCAGGGGAATGGGGCTCCGGGGTCGACGCGGCTAAGCATTGAGGACGTGGAGGTGGGCAACCGTGGGGCGATCCGGCGGCTGCTGAAGGGACTTCCTGCGGCGGCGGTGGAGAACTTTACGGGGAAGATGAAGCCGCGGATCATCCCGTGGAACTGCGTGGACCTGATCGAGCGGGATCCGGCGCGGAGGGTGCGGCTGAAGATCGGGCGGGAGCGGCTGGCGAAGCTGCATCCTTCGGATATTGCGGAGATTCTCGAAGATCTGGCACCGGCGGAGCGCGAGGCGGTGTTCAGCTCGCTGCCGGAGGAGACGGCGGCAGAGACGCTGGAGGAGTTCGAGCCGCGGATGCAGAAGGAGCTCGTGCAGCGCATGGACTCCGAGCGCGCGGCGGACATCATCGAAGAGATGGACCCGGGCGCGGCGGCCGACCTGCTGAGCGAGCTTTCGGATGAGGAGTCGGAGGCGATTCTCGAGGAGATGGAGCCCGAGGAGCGTCATGACGTCGAGGAGTTGCTGGAGTTTGAGCACAACACGGCGGCGGGCCAGATGACGACGGACTTCCTGAGTGTGCCGAACGAGGCGACGGTGGGCGAGGCGATCGAGGCGCTGCGGACGTTCGAAGGCGACCCGGATACGATCACCGAGGTCTACCTGACGGATGCGGAGGAGAAGCTGCTGGGCGTGGTGATGCTGCCGCGGCTGATCCTGGCGAAGCCGGAGACGACGTTGTCGTCGCTGTGGGAGGGGCATATTGTGAGCTGCCCGTTGAATGCGAGTCACAAGCAGGTGGCGGAGCTGTTCGACAAATACAATTTGCGGTCTCTGCCGGTGGTGGATCACAAGGGGCATCTGGCGGGGGCGATTCATGCGGAGCAGGTGATTGCGCAGCTTCGCGAAGCGTAGAGGTTCTTCGCTGCCTTTGGAAAAGGGAAAGGAAACCACCAAGGACACCAAGGGCACGAAGGTTTCACCAAGGAGCTGCAAACGCCGCGACGCGACGGTACGCTACGAGAGCATGCTGGGCGTGACGACGAACCCGGGAACGACGAACGCGGAGTACGCTGAGGGCCGCGGTGTGGGGATGAAGTGCTGCGTGGCGATCGGGCGGTGAGGGCAGGGTTTGAAGATTCTTTACGCAGCTCAGCTTAGTCCGAATGATTCGGCGCAGTATCGTGGGTGGGCGTTGGAGCGGTTGGGGCATGAGGTCATTACGATCAATGACCTGGAGTACCGGCCGCGGAATGAGCTGCTGCGCAAGGTTGTGTTTCGGACGCAGATGGGGCCGTGGGTCGCGCGGCTGAATCGGGACATCCTGGCGATGGCTCGGGAGCACAGGCCGGATGTGTTCTGGGCGGATAAGCTGCTGAGCCTGCAGCCGGCGACGCTGGATGCGTTGCGGGCGATGGGCATCAAGACGGTCAGCTACATGATTGACAACGCGTTTGGGCCGCGGCGCGATCCGGGATGGCGGCTGTACATGCAGTGCATCCCGCACTTCGACGTGCATGCGACGCAGCGTGACCAGAACGTGCTGGACTACAAGGCGCGTGGGGCTCGGGATGTGATCAAGATCCAGACGGCGTATGAGCCGACGATTCATTTTCCGGCGCCGGCCCGCTGGAACGAACGCATGCGCGATCGCGGAGTCTCGTTCATCGGAACGCCGTATGACCAGCGGGCCGCGTTCCTGACCCGGCTGTGGCGTGAGTATGGCGTGCCGGTGGCAATCTCGGGCAACCGGATGTGGCGGGAGCAGCTCGACGCCGAGGCGCTGGCTGCGTTGTTCACGGGAGCGGAGCTGTATCGCATCGACTACCGTGAGGCGATCTGGCGGTCGAAGATCAACCTCAGCTTTCTTACCCATTCCAACCAGGATGAGTTCGTGCACAAGAGCTTCGAGATTGCGGCATGTGGCGGGTTCCTGTTGGCGGAGCGGTCGGCGGGGCACCTGGAGCGTTTTGTCGAAGACGAGGAGGCGGTGTTCTTCTCGGACTTTGAGGAGTGCCTGGCGAAGATTCGCAGATACCTGCCCGATGTGGAGGCGCGGGAGCGGATTGCGAAGGCCGGATGCGAGCGCGCGTTGCGGAGCGGGTATAGCAACGATGCGCAGGTGGAACGGATATTGGAGCGGGTGACGAGCCAGGAGCGACCACACAACGCCGCTGTAAACATCTGACCGGTGGGGCTGTACGGGGAGCCGTGCGGGGGCTGAACAGGGTACTCTAGACACGCAGGGACGACACCGTGACATTGCAGGGAACGTTACAACGGAAGCGTGCTTCCGCTGGCCGGAGTCTGGCCTCGATGCGGGGCGGCGCGGGGTTGCGTTCTGTAGACCATGAGTGTGGCAGCGTTCTCGAAGGAGTCCGCCGGGTATGAGTTTCTGGAAGCGCTGGCGGATCAGCATCATGCTGTTCTTCGCTGTGCTGGGGCCGGGGTTTATCACCGCCAACGTCGATAACGACGCGGGCGGTATCTTCACGTATTCGCAGGCCGGCGCGCAGTACGGGTATCACCTGCTGTGGACGATGCTGCCGATCACGATTGCGCTGATCGTGGTGCAGGAGATGTGCGCGCGCATGGGCGCGGTGACGGGCAAGGGACTCAGCGACCTGATCCGCGAAGAGTTCGGGCTGCGGCTGACGTTCATCATGATGGTGCTGCTGGTGCTGGTGAACTTCACCAACGTGATCGCGGAGTTTGCGGGCATTGCGGAGAGCGCGCAGCTGTTTGCGGTGCCGAAGATCCTCAGCGTGCCGGTGTGCGGCGCGGCCGTGTGGGCGCTGGTGGTGAAGGGCAACTACAAGTCGGTGGAGAAGATCTTCCTGGTGGCGAGCCTGCTGTACTTCTCGTACATCATCGCGGGCGTGCTGGCGCATCCGGACTGGAAGCACGCGATGATGCAGACGATTACGCTGCCGCCGCGGTCGATCTGGAAGGACCACAACTACGTGTACATGACGGTGGGTGTGATTGGCACGACGATCACGCCGTGGATGCAGTTTTACCTGCAATCGTCAGTGGTGGAGAAGGGCGTTACGGTGAAGCAGTACAAGGCTTCGCGGTTGGATGTCATCGTGGGGTCGATCTTCACCGACGTGGTGGCTTGGTTCATCATCGTGGCGTGTGCGGGGACGTTGTATGCGCATGGGGTGCGGAACATTGCGAGTGGCGCGGATGCTGCCGCGGCGATGAAGCCGTTTGCGGAGCGGTATGCGCCGATCCTGTTCGCGGCTGGGCTGTTCAATGCGTCGTTCTTTGCGGCTTCGATCCTGCCGCTGTCGACGACGTACGCGGTGTGCGAGGGGCTGGGCTTTGAGAGCGGTGTGAACCGGACGTTCAAGCAGGCGCCGTTCTTCTACTGGCTGTATACGCTGCTGATTGTGGCGGGTGGGCTGGTGGTGATCCTGCTGAAGCCGGACGACCAGGTGCCGATCACGATCCTGTCGCAGGTGCTGGACGGGGTGCTGTTGCCGTTCGTGTTGTACTTCATGCTCAAGCTGACGAATAACAAGGAGCTGATGGGCAAGTACACGAACTCGCGGAGCTTCAATGTGATTGCGTGGGCGACGTCGATCATTGTGATGGGGCTGACGGCGGTGGGGATGTGGCAGACGTTGTCGTCGTTGAAGCATTAGGGGCGGACAGGCCGGGGATTTTGTTGAATGGTGCGAACGGCGTTTCCCGGTACCTGCCATCGTTAGCGCACATTTCAATTTTCCGAAGGTTTTTCCACATGTTCTACGATAAGCGCATTGACCATTGCCTTCTTCGCTTCCAATTTCAATCCAAGTTGCTCTCGTATCGCATTGAGCAGGCTCGGCGCAACATCGTTATCTTCGACGGGCCCTGTCAGAGGAGGATGGCCGTTGAATTCGGATTCGTCCGGCAAGAACGTAACGCTGAGATCAAACTTTCCAGAAATTCCGGTTGCATCTACAACAGGTCGGTTCAAAACGATCATTTGCAAATACCCAGAAAAATCAGATGTCGTTGCATTCTGCATCGTAATCGTCCAACCGCTGTGAGCAGCGAAAAGGTGGTTCACAGGCACAGTGCCGCTCAGCTTTGTTGGGATGAGCTTTGGCTTTCCTTCCGCAGTAAGTACGAAAGCCGGAAGCTCGCGTTTATCCCAATGAATCGCCAGATTGAAGCGCTCCGTTAGCAGCTTCTGCAGCATCGCGCGCACCTCCTTGAGACTGGGCTTGCTGTCCTGGCTGGAAGTCGCTGAGACGTCGAACCGATCTTTGTCTATCCACGGTGGGCCGCCGATAATTTGTTTCGCCTGCACATCGTAGGCAAATTGGATCAAGTCATCTAGGGATGTATTCACTGTGGTGAAGTAGCGACCACGTTCATCTATTTTCTGCATCATTGGAGCACCAGACCTGTTGGGTCGAATCGTTGCTACTTCGAACGATATCGTGGGTGCGGGGTTGGTCTGGCTGGCTGAATATGTTAGCTGTTGTTGCAACGAAACTGAGGCTGCGGACGATTGTGATAGGGCAACTTGCGCAATAGCCACGCAAACGAGTGCTGCCATCCACGCGAACGAAAGATATGATTGAAAAAAATCGGAAATAGATTGCTGCATGATCTGCTTGCCCATAATCGGGACCTCATTTCACTTGTTCGCACTATATCCGCATCAACAGTTTGCACTGTCCATTTGGTTGCTAGTGAAATGACGTCTCCAACCACTTTTCGCTCGCCGAAATTTTTGGATGGAAATTCGTCAGCCGTTCCGCCAGAACCGCGTCCGTCAGCGAGCGCGGTTCGCCTTCAGGCGTCTGTTCCCAGTCAAAGTATAGATTTACTAACGAGAAGTCGGCTTGTCGGAAGTTGTGTTGACACGGTCATGCGGCCGAGGAGAGGTAATCGTTCCTCAGGGGCTAGAGCCCGCGTGTCGAGAAGGGCTTATTGGCACGGCTGAAGCCGTGCCCTGCCGTTCGTGCCGGTTCGGCGGCAGTCGGTGTTGTATGTTCCTTGGTGAAATACAAAACGGGGTCGTTTGCTGGCGCAAACGATACCCCACCCTTTCGCAAACAGCGCGAAAGGATGGGCCACCCAACGTTGTGCGGGCCCACATCTCTTCGAGATAGGGACCCCAGATCGTGCGAGAAGCAGCAGGTTTCTCCACTGCGCAGGACGATGGAGCTGTCCTGCTTCGGTCGAAATGACACATCGTGGGGGGGGAGGGCTGGTCGCCGGCGACTATTGCGGGAGGAGTTTGCCTTCGGCTAGTTCCTGGATGAGGGTGAGGTCGGCGGCGAGGAAGTCGAACTCGGGGAGTTTTTGGAGTTTGCTCCAGAGCATGTCTTCGAAGATGCGGTTCTCGAGCTCGCCGTCCCAGCGGCGGAGGGTGAAGAACTGGATTTCGATCTCGCGGCCGTTGCGGTAGGCGTGGCGGACGGTGGTGACGAGCTCGCCGATGGTGGCGGTGATGCCGAGCTCTTCGCTGAGCTCGCGGACGAGGGCTTCTTCGGGGGTCTCGCCGGGCTCGATTTTGCCGCCGGGGAACTCCCATTTGAGGCCCATGGGCTGCTCGGCCTTGCGCTGGCAGATAAAGACCTCGCGGTCGGGGCCCTGGCCGCGCACGATGATTGCCGCGACGACCCTGCGGAGAGTCTTCGGCGGCGGCCGGCGGTGCGCGTTCAACTTGCGGATCGACTCCTTCAAGGCTCCTCGAATCAACAGTGATGGGCGACCGGCCCCCAGCAATCCATAGGATGCCAGGACTGGAGGGTACCATCCAGCTTCCCATTGACGGCTGTCATCCGGCAAGCGGGTTGTATCGGTGGACGGGTGCGCAGAGGTGATTGGATGCCTGGCGGGAGGTCTTCGGCGGTGCAGAGGAGGTGTGCGGGAAGATGCTCCCGGAAAACTCACGAAGTGCCCTCAGCGGCTAAAGCCGGATCGTTTTGGAGGCTATTTGTCACGGCTGAAGCCGTGACCTGCCGTTCGTGCCATTGCCCTTGATGAGAATGATCTGTCATGGCGATGGTGCAACGGTGTCAGCTTATGGGGCGGACGGATTCGGGCCAGAAGACGGGCCAGCCGCGCTCGGCGCTACGGCGTTGGAGCTCAGCGGAGGGATTGACGGGGAAGGCTCCGCTGTTGGGTCCCTGGCTTCGTGCGATGGCGAGCATGGCGTAGTCGTGGACGGAGTTGCCGAAGACGACGTCGGGTGCGGTGATGCCGACGCGGTTGAGGGAGGCGACCTTGCCCTCGTCGGTGGGTACGTCAAGCAGGCGGCTGGTGGCGATGGCGGCGTTGCCGGTGCCTTCGGGGGCGACGCGGGCGGCGAGGACGCGCTCGGGAGGGATGCCGAAGCGCTTGACGCCTTCCTCGATGACCCAGTCGCAGGTGGAGCTGACGGCCCAGATTTCGACGCCGGTGCGCTGGAGGTCAGAGAGGAGGCCGGCCATCTCGGGGAAGATGTGGCGCTCGATCTTGTCGGCGAAGAAGGCAGCGGCGGCGCGGCGCATCTCGGCGACGGGGATTCCGGCGTAGACCTGGACCATTTCGCCGCAGATGGCGAGCTCGGAGACGACGCCGGCGCGGTAGCCGTCGTAGCGGGACTTGAGCCAGGCGGTTTTTTCGGGGCTGAGGAGGCCGGTCTCCATGGTCCACCACATAAAGTTGGAGCCGGCGTCGCCGGACCAGAGCGTGCCGTCGCAATCGAAGATGGCGAGGCGAGGCTTGAGCGCGTGGACGCGGTGGAGGAAGGCTTCGGTGGAGAGGAT
This sequence comes from Bryocella sp., assembly GCF_058498515.1. Lineage (NCBI taxonomy): Bacteria > Pseudomonadati > Acidobacteriota > Terriglobia > Terriglobales > Acidobacteriaceae > Bryocella > Bryocella sp. The sequence continues at coordinate 111,136 of NZ_JBMHYI010000010.1, read as the reverse complement.
CTGGGGCTGGTGGGTGGCGATGGGGGCAGAGGCGGCGTATTCGGACAAGGGGTGGAAGCTCCTGCGCGGCGGGAGGGCCGCAGTGGTAGTAGAGCAGGTGGGAGGGTTTGGTTCCAAGGGACGGGTAGCCAGGCGCGGGCTGCTGAGAGCGGTCGTTTGCTGCCGCAACGATACCCCACCCTTTCACGATGAAGCGGCACCCCGGCTGAAATCCTGCGAACCCACATCTCTTCGAGATATGGAGATATGGGGCACCCGATTCGTGGGGGAAGAAGGGTCTGATCGAGTTGTGGGTTTGGAGCTGTGAGCTGGGAGCCAGGGGTTTGAGGTTCAGTTTCCAGAGGGCCAGATCCCAGATTCCAGGGCAAGCTGTTTGGGCGGATTTGGGGGCTGCCTGACCGATGTTCGGTGAGTCTGATAGGCTTTCCAATCGTAGCGGTGCAAACGCCGCGCGTGAAGGATCGCCTGCCTATGCTGAACTCGAACCGTCTCTTTCCCGCGGCGACTGCCGCCCGCGCTGTAGCCATCAAGCTGTATGAAACCGTGAAGGACGCTCCGATCCTGAGCCCGCATGGGCACACCGATCCGAGCTGGTTTGCGGAGAACAAGCCGTTTCCGAACCCGGCGAAGCTGCTGATCACACCGGATCACTACATCTTCCGGATGCTGTACTCGCAGGGCGTGAGCCTGGAGTCGCTGGGGGTTCCGCAGCTGGATGGCAAGGAGTCGGCCGACCCGCGGGAGATCTGGCGGATCTTCGCGAAGCACTATTACCTGTTCCGCGGCACGCCGACGCGGCAGTGGGTGGACTATACGTTCGAGAACGAGTTTGGCCTGACCGAGCGGCTGAACGAGCACAACGCGGACGAGTACTACGACATCATCGACCGTAAGCTGCAGACGCCGGAGTTTTTGCCGCGGGCGCTGTTTGAGCGGTTTCGGATCGAGGCGCTGGCGACGACGGATGCGGCGTTCGACACGCTGGAGTATCACAAGCAGATTCGCGAGTCGGGCTGGGGCGGGCGCGTGATTCCGACGTTCCGGCCGGATGCCGTAATCGACGCAGAGTACTCCGGGTTCCAGGAAAACCTGAAGAAGCTGGCGGAGAGCGCGGACCAGGATGTCTCGACGTGGAGCGGGTATCTGGACGCGCTGCGCAAGCGGCGGAATTTCTTCATCAAGCACGGAGCGACCGCGACCGACCATGGCCACCTGACGGCGATGACCGCCGACCTTCCGCTGGGCGAAGCCAAGGCGCTGTACGAGCGCGTGTATACGGGCAAGATGCGGGGCGGGGACATTGAGCTGTTCCAGGCGCAGATGCTGACGGAGATGGCCGGCATGAGCGTGGACGATGGTCTGACGATGCAGCTGCATCCGGGCAGCGTGCGGAACCACAACCTGAAGGTCTACGAGAAGTTTGGGCGCGACAAGGGCGCGGATATCCCGAGTCCGACGGAGTATGTGCGCAGCCTGAAGCCGCTGCTGAACAAGTACGGCAACGAGCCCAACTTCACGTTCATTCTGTTCACGCTGGATGAGTCGACGTTCTCGCGCGAACTGGCGCCGCTGGCGGGACATTATCCTTGCCTGCGGCTGGGTCCGCCGTGGTGGTTCCATGACTCACCTGAGGGCATGATGCGGTTCCGCGAGACGGCGACGGAGACGGCTGGGTTCTACAACACGGTGGGCTTCAACGACGATACGCGGGCGTTCCTGTCGATCCCGGCGCGGCATGATGTGGCGCGGCGGATTGACTGCGCGTTCCTGGGGCGGCTGGTGGCGGAGCATTCGCTGGATGAGGCTGAGGCGTTCGAGGTGATCCAGGACCTGACGGTGAATCTGGTGAAGAAGGCGTACAAGCTGTAGGGCAGCGCTGCGCGTTAGCGCTTCGCGGTAGCGGCTTCGCCGTTGGCGCTTCGCGTTAGGGAAAGCAAACGGTGGGCCGCCGAATTGATTCGGCGGCCCATTGATTTTGCGGCTGCTGAGCCTCAGGGTTTCAGGTACTGTTCGGTGACGCGGAGTTGTTCTTTCGCATAACCGATGGCGTTGGCGCTGTCGACGGCGCTGTCGTCTTCGGGAGCGTAGAGTAGCGCGGGGGTTGCGGCAGCGAGCGTTGCGGCGGCCATGAGGGCACAGGCCATCTCCTCGAGCGAGCTTCCCCAGACGAGCATGACGACGCTGTCGAAGGCCTTGACGCGTGGGGCGAGGTAGGTGAACTCTTCGGCGATCTGTTCCTTGGGGAGGAAGAAGTACTCGAAGCCGGAGGCGTGGCTGCGCAGGTCGCACGGGAGGAAGCCGGTGAAGGTGATGGGGTCGAAGTCGGTGTCGAGCTTTAGCGGGAAGCCAGCGCCGGCGATCGCCTGCTGCCAGTGTTCGGGTGTGGGCATCGTGGCGCGCGCGAGGAAGACGTAGATCTCTGCGGACATGTGCGGAGGCTAGCACGAGTCGGTGGGAGGCTTGGCGAGCGCGGCTTGGTGGCGGTGACTTGAGCGTGCCGCATAAAGATGCTCTGCTGAGGGTCGGGAAATAGGTTTATGCTGGCCTGCATGAAAATGCTTAGCCGTCGCGATGCTCTCAAGCTCAGCTCCGCAGCCGTTGGCGCTGCCGTTCTTCCCTCTGCTGCTGAAGGGCAAGGTAATGCTGGGGCGGCGCATGGCGACGTGCCGCTGTGGGAGATCTTCGAGCACACTCTGAAGGGGCCGGCGGAGGGTAATCCGTTTGTCAATCCTTTCACCGAGGTGGAACTGAAGGCCGTCTTCCGTCAAGGCCATCGCGAGGTGGAGGTGACGGGCTTCTACGACGGCGAAGGTACGTACAAGATTCGCTACATGCCGGACACGCTGGGCGAGTGGGGCTTTACGACGAGAAGCAATGTGAAGGCGCTCGATGGGCAGACGGGGAGGCTTCGCGTGATTGCGGCGTTGCAGGGAGTTCATGGGCCGGTACGGGTGGCGAACACGCATCACTTTGCGTATGCGGACGGCACGCCGTACTTTCCGTTTGGCACGACGTGTTACGCGTGGATGCACCAGTCCGAGGCAATGCAGGAAGAGACGCTGGCGACACTGAAGGGCGCGCCGTTCAACAAGATTCGGATGTGCGTTTTTCCGAAGCACTACGAGTACAACCACAATGAGCCGCCGTTCTATCCATTTCCGCATACGGGGAAGCTGCCTGCCGATGCGGACTGGAAGAACGACGAGACGCGCTTCAATCCGGAGTTCTTTGCGCACATTGAGAAGCGGCTGGCGGACCTGCAGGCGCTGAACATCGAAGCGGACCTGATCCTGTTTCATCCGTATGACCGCTGGGGTTACTCGAAGATGTCGGCGGAGGCAGATGACCGGTATTTGAAGTATGTGCTGGCGCGGTTCAGTGCGTTTCGCAACGTGTGGTGGTCGATGGCGAATGAGTATGACCTGATGCGGGCGAAGAAGATGGCGGACTGGGATCGGCTGTTTCACATTGTGGAGACGGAGGATCCGTATGCGCATCTGCGGTCGATTCATTACTCGCATGTGGCGTATGACTACTCGCGGCCGTGGGTGACGCATGGGTGCATGCAGTCCGCGAAGTTCGAGGATGCGGGGACGTACCTGAACGACTGGAACAAGCCGGTGCTGTTCGACGAGGTGCAGTACGAGGGCAACCTGAATGCGCGTTGGGGCAACCTGACGGGCGATGAGATGTCGCGGCGGTTCTGGCTGGGCGTGATCATGGGAGCTTATGTGACGCATGGCGAGACGCTGCTGGACCCTGATGCGGCGATGGATACAGAGGTGACTCCGACACTGTGGTGGTCGCATGGGGGCAAGCTGAAGGGAACGAGTCCGGCGCAGATTGCTTTCCTGCGGAAGATCGTGGAAGAGAGCAATCGCAACCATGGCGGCGTGGTGGTGCGGACGGGGTTTGAGAGCCCGGCGAATACGTATGAAGCGAACTATTACCTGCATGCGACGGTGTCGACGCTGGAGACGCGGAAGCCGCAGACGATCCTGTACTTCTTCGACTATCACCAGCCGCTGTGGTATCAGTTTCCGCTGCCGGAAGGGACGTTCAAGGCGGAGCACATTGACCCAATGGCGATGACGGTGACACCGATTGAGGGGATGCATAGCGGCAAGGCGAAGATCCGGCTGAGTGGGAAGGCGTTTCGGGCGCTGCGGTTTACGGCGGTGTAGCAGGACGTCTAGAGGGCCTTGTCGAACTGGAGGTTGGCGACCGGGGAAGTGGTTGGTTGCGGCGGACGAAGTTTGGCGAGGACGCTCTCCGTGACGTCTGTTCCGCCGCGAAGGTTTTTCCTCAGGACGATGGGTGTGTAGATGAAGCCGAAGGGGATGCCCCACCAGCCGAGGAGCAACGTGATGAGGGTCCATGGAAGGCTCTTCGTCGCGGCGTTTTCTCCCGCAGGAATGAACTCCAGGGGTGCGTTGCGGCGGAAGGTGATGAAGACCAGGGACACCACGTACTGATAGACCACGAAACGTCCACCGCGGTTGATTTCGTTTGCGACTTCGGACGCGGGGCGCTTGAAGAGCTCTTGGGCTTTCATGCTCTGCTGCCTTTGGGTGATGGATTTTGGGTATCGTAACCCGAAATCCCGACGTGAGCGTGAATTTATCGCCGGCCCCAGTGACGTGGAGGGCTTTTACACGTCATGGATGTGCGCCGTATTGGATCTGCACCAGAAAGCCGGAGCGGACGGGTTTGCCGTCCAGGCTGGCAGCGCGAAAGGTGAAGTGCGCGGCGGCGAGGAGTGTCTCCTCATCGAGGCCGGCACCGATGGGTTGGATGACCTGGAACTCCGATGGCAAGCCGTTGCGTTCCACAGTGACATAGACTTCGCTCTCGCCTGCAAGGCGAAGCTCGGCGGCAGCTCGCGTGAAGCGGGAGGCGAAGGATTGGGCGACTTCGGGTGGGTGGAAGCTGTCCGGCTCTAGGGTTTTGAAATGAACTGCGGGGGACTGGGTCGAGGCGCAATGCTGTACGTCGTCGGCGGCATGGGCGCTGGGTGGGCCTGCGATGAAATAGGCTGCGGCGTAGCAGCGCCAGAAGGCCGGAACTGACGGTGCGAGCTGGGCGAGGCCGTCGGCGAAGATGGCATCGAGCGCTTCGTCGAACGAACCTTTGGCGTTGGCATGGACCGTGATCTGGACGCGCTCAGTGGCGCGGAAGAAGCGCTTGTCGCCGCGCCGCAAAGAGTAAGCGAGCAGCGTGGTGCTGCCGATGGAGGTGGCGCGCTGCAGAGGGCTTCCTGGGGCCGGCGCGATGAGCGCGACGCGTGTGCCGTGCATTCGCAGCTGGTCGCCGTGAACGGACACGTCGGAGACGTCGATGCCGCTTAGCGTTACCGGACCACGGTGAGCTTCGGTGGGATGGACCGGCTGACCGCGGCCGTCGAACTCGAGCGTGTCTTCCTGCCAGGCGTCGCGGAGGTAGAGTGGGTGACCGATGAGGCGCTTGCCGAGGTCGATGGGGTGGGCTTGGGCTCGCGCCGGGCGCGAGAGGACGGCGAGAGCTGTGAGGGCGATTACGGAAAAGAGGTAGCGACAGACTCGAAAGCGGCTGCAGCGATCACTAGGCGCGGGGATCTCAGATGGGGGCCGCTGGAGCGGTGCTTCGGCGTTCATGTAGAGTGCGCCTCTGGATCAGGGGGATGCCGTATCGAACCGCGGCCTACGACTGGCTGGTGAAGATTTGTGAGTTAGCTATCGGTGGATTGTCTGCCGGCTGCGGCCAGGTGATTCTGGATGCTTTGAACCAAGTTCCACCAATGGCCAAGATGGCAAGCATCAAGAATAAAGAGTGCCATCGGGCATCGAATGCAACTGATGGCCATGACAGCATCCATGCAACGCCCCCCGCGATTGGTAGCCATCCGGTCTTCCATGACATTTTGGGATACTGAATTGCGGCGCGGGGATTGTTATACGGGGTGCGGAGGGTGGCGGGGAGTTGGCCGCTGGTGAAAACGAGGGCGAGGATCATCCACGTCCATGCCCAACTATCGGATCCGTAAGAAAATTGACGGTATGCGATCAAGAAACCCAGCGATATGACGAGACCGATGGCTGTCCACCCTGCCGAGTCGGCCATCGTACGCAAATCAATTATTTCAGTGAGCGGATAGAGGCCTCCTCGAATGCCGGCGGCCAGGCGCAATCTCGATTCTGCAGCGATAGCGCTTCCGAGGAGATAGAGGACGACGGCAATCGTGACCGGGTGCCAGGCGTGGAGAAATTGCACTACCAAAAGTCCGGATAGCACAAATCCGCAGCCCAAGAGCATGAGCAGCACACACCGCGTGGCGGAGATTCGCACGGTTTGCTTCATACCGGTGGATTATAAGGTGGTTTGACAGGCTTCGGGCTTACCATGAAGGAGCTATGAGCCTACTGTTTGCTGCTGGATCGCCTACTACGGAACTTTCTCTGGATGAAACGCGTGCGGCGCTGCATGAAGCGTTTGCGAAGCTGGGTGCACGGAAGAAGGTGTTGGCGGTTCCGCCGGACTTTACGCGGTTTCATTCGAAGTCGGGCATGCTGACGGAGATGGCTTGGGAGTACTACGGGGACGCGTTGACGGATGTGTTGCCGGCGCTGGGTACGCATACGGCGATGACCGACGAGCAGCTGACGACGATGTTCGGCGCGGTGCCGAAGTCGCTGTTTCGGGTGCATAACTGGCGGGATGACATTGTGACGCTGGGCGAGGTGCCTGGCGAGTTCATGAAGGAAGTCAGCGAAGGCAAGCTGGACTACACGTGGCCGGCGCAGGTGAACAAGCTGCTGCGGGACGGGTCTCCAAACGGCGGGGGGTTCGATCTGATCATCTCCATTGGGCAGGTGGTGCCGCATGAAGTGGTCGGCATGGCCAATGGGAGCAAGAACATTTTTGTGGGCACCGGCGGAGTGATGGGGATTCATCGCTCGCACTTCCTGGGCGCGGTGTATGGCATGGAGCGCATGATGGGGCGGGCGGATACCCCGGTGCGGCGCGTGCTGGACTATGCGAGCGAGCACTTCGGGAAGCTGCTGCCGCCCATTGTTTATATCCAGACGGTGGTGAATAAGAACGATAAGGGCGAGCTGGTGTTGCGGGGGCTGTACATCGGTGAGGGGACTGAGCCGTTTGAGGCGGCGGCGGCGCTGAGCCTGGAGTGCAACTTCCTGATGATGGACCGCGAGATCAAGAAGGCGGTGGTGTATCTCGATCCGCATGAGTTCCACTCGACTTGGCTGGGCAATAAGAGCATTTACCGGACGCGGATGGCGCTGGCGGATGATGCGGAGCTGATTGTGCTGGCACCGGGCGTGAAGGAGTTTGGCGAAGACAAGCAGATCGATACGCTGATCCGGAAGTATGGGTATTGCGGAACGCCGGCCACGCTGGAGGCGGTGAAGAATGACGCGGATCTGGCGGGGAATCTGTCGGCGGCGGCGCATTTGATTCATGGTTCGAGCGAGGGGCGGTTTACGATTCGCTACTGCCCGGGGCACCTGACGCAGCAGGAGATCGAGAGCGTGCACTTTGAGTATGGGGATCTCGCCGAGTACACGAAGAAGTACAACCCCGACGTGCTGAAGGATGGGTGGAACGTGGTGGATGGGGAGGAGATTTTTTATATCTCGAACCCGGGGCTGGGGCTTTGGGCGTATCGGGGACGGTTTAAGGATTAGCGGCTTCGTTGTTAGCCGCTTTGCGGTAGCGAGATGTTGCATGGGCTTCAGTCCCTCACGGGGCTGGAGCCTGTTTTCTTTGCGGGCTGCGGGGTGCGGGCTTCCGGTGCTGGGATGGATATGGGCGGGAGCGGGTTTCTGTAGAGCTGTGAGGTGTTGAGGTCGCCCGCGTTGCGGGCTTGAGCTGTGAGGTTTGTTGGAGCGGGGCCATCCTGCGAGCCCATATCTCTTCGAGATATGAAGCACCCGGTTGGTTGCTGCTCCTATGCGTGGCTACTGCTGGAGGGCGTCGGCGAAGCGGCGCATGAGGCGGACGAGGTCGTCGAGGTCGTGGGGTTCCCAGGTTTTGAAGATGGCTCGGCCGAGGCGTTCGCGGGCGGCGTCGAGGAGGTGGGTCATGGCTTTGCCTTTGGGAGTGATGGCGGCTTCGCGGACGCGGCGGTCGGACTTGCTGGGCTGGCGTTTGATGAGGCCTAGCTCTTCGAGCTTGGCGACCTGGCGGCTGACGGTGGTGTAGTCGCGGCCGGCGCGGTCGGCGAGATCGACGACGCCGATGGGGCCGAAGCGTTCGATCCCTACGAGCAGCGGGAAGAGGGCGCGGTCGAGTGGAATGCCGGCTTCGCGGATGAGGACTTCGTCGCGCTGAGGCTTGTTCATCGCGCTGACGATGTCGAGGGTGGCGCGATGGAGTTCGCGCAGCTGGGCGGAAATATGTGTATTTTGCACGTTTTTTCTTGACGCCATCCTGGGCCTCCGATATATGTGCATTGTACACATATTGGTGTTGCGAGGAGAAGTGCGATGAAGGCAGCGATGGTTCGAGGAGTGGGGCAGACGCCGGTGTATGGCGAGTTTGCGGAGCCGGTGGTGGCGGAGGGGCAAGAGCTGGTCACGGTGACGGCGGCGGCGATGAGCCATGTGACGAAGAGCCGGGCGGCGGGCTCGCATTACAGCGTTTCTGATTCCAACGGGATGTTTCCCTTCGTTCCGGGGATTGATGGTGTGGGCAGGCTGGCGAGCGGAAAGCGAGTGTACTTCGTGATGCCGCGTGCGCCGTTTGGGGCGATGGCGGAGCGGGTGACGGTGCGGCCGGAGCAGTGCATTGCGTTGCCGGATGAGTTAGACGATGTGACGGCTGCGGCGATTGCGAATCCTGGGATGTCGGCGTGGGCGGCGTATCGCGAGCGAGCGCGGCTGAAGGCTGGAGAGACGGTGCTGGTGAATGGAGCGACGGGCACAGCGGGGCGGCTGGCGGTGCAGATTGCGAAGTGGATGGGAGCGAAGAAGGTGATTGCGACGGGGCGCGATGAGGCGGCGCTGCGGGAGATGGCGGAGCTGGGTGCGGATGTGGTGATTCCGCTTCGTGGGATCGCGGATGAATTCGAGGAGAAGCTCAAGGAGCAGTTTGCCCAGGGTGTGGATGTGGTGCTGGATTACCTGTGGGGCGAGAGTGCGCGGGCGGTGCTGATGGCGGCGGCGAAGGCAGCACCGGAGGCGGTGCCGATCCGGTTTGTACACATTGGATCCTTGAGTGGGCCGGAGGTGTCGCTGCCGGGGGCGGTGCTGCGGTCGTCGGCGATTGAGCTGATGGGGAGTGGGATTGGGAGCATACCGATGGAGCGGCTGATGACGGCGGTGCGGGAGTTGATGCTGGCGGCGGCGCCGGCGGGGTTGAAGATCGCGACGACTCCGACGCCGCTGGCCGAAGTGGAGCGGGCATGGCCGGTGGATGACAGCAGGAGGCGGACGGTGTTCACGCTGGGGAGCTGATCGGCCGGAGGGCAACGATATTCGACCTGTCTGACGCAGCATTTGCGCGGTCTGACTGCGCGGGCATATTCTGGAGAGCGTTGCTCTCGTGGCCTTGGCCCTTCGGGCCTCGTCTCAAGTTTTGATCCAGCAGGAGAATTTGGTATGGCGGAAGCATTGAAGTTGCCGAAGTACAGCATCGGCACGGGTGATCGTTTTGCGCATCAGGCGAAGGCGCAGTTGGCGGCGGTGATGAAGGCGGCGCAGGATGGCGTCGACATCGCAATCGTGTGGAACAAGTCCAATCGTGAGCACACGATCATCGGCACAGAGCCCACGCAGACGCGTGAGGCAGCGGATGCGGCGGTGAAGGAGCTCGGGTTCAAGGGCGAGTACTTCCTGGACGCGGATCACATCACGCTGAAGACGGTGGACCGGTTCCTGAAGCCGTGCGACTTCTACACGATCGACGTGGCGGAAGAGATTGGCAAGCCGGCGGCTGCGGCTGATGTGGATGGCTTTGTCTCGCGTCATCCGGAGCTGGTGGGCGAGGTTCGGATTCCGCGCATCGCGGAGCCATTCAAGACGGACGTGGCGTTTGTGAAGGGCGTGGCGAACAAGTTCCTGGCGGCGGTGCAGGATGCGGGCAAGATCTATCGCCACATTCTGGAAGCGAAGGGCGAAGGCAAGTTTGTCGCTGAGGTCTCGATGGACGAGACCGATCTGCCGCAGACTCCTGTGGAGCTGCTGATTATTCTCGCGGCGATTGCGGACGAGAAGATTCCGATCCAGACGATTGCGCCGAAGTTTACGGGGCGGTTCAACAAGGGTGTGGACTATGTGGGCGATGTGCCGCAGTTCACGAAGGAGTTCGAGGAAGACCTGGCGGCGATCGACTTTGCGATCAAGCGCTATGGGCTGCCGGAGAACCTGAAGCTTAGCGTGCACTCGGGCTCGGACAAGTTCTCGATCTACAAGGCGATTCACAACGCGATTGTGAAGTTCGACGCGGGTGTTCACCTGAAGACTGCGGGTACGACGTGGCTCGAAGAGCTGATTGGTCTGGCTGAGGCTGGTGGCGAGGGCCTGGCGATTGCTAAGGAGGTCTACCGCGAGGCTTATGCGCACGAGGAAGAGCTCTGCAAGCCGTATGCGACGGTGATCGACATCAAGCATGCGGACCTGCCTTCGCCTGATGCGGTGGATGGCTGGACGAGCAAGCAGTACACGTCGGCGCTGCGGCATGACCAGAAGAACCCGGCCTACAATCCAAGCTTCCGCCAGCTGCTGCATGTTGGCTTCAAGGTGGCGGCGAAGATGGGCGACAAGTACCTGAAGGCGCTCGAGGCGAACGAGGAGTTCGTGGCGAAGAACGTGACGACGAACCTCTATGACCGGCATATTGTGCCGGTGTTTCTTGGCAAGTGAATAGAGAGTAGAGGGCTGCTGTGCGTTGGCGCGCAGCAGCTTCTCTGCGAGAGATGACCGGGAGAAACCAGAGCCGGAGCCTTGGTGCGAAAGGCTTGTTGTCGGTCCGAACTTTTTCCTGCTATTCTCCGTTGCGCTGCCGGAGCCGCATTTTCACCTTGTTTGGAGTTGTGAATGATCGTTGTTCTGATGGGGGTCACGGGTAGCGGGAAGACCACCGTGGGCACGCTTGTGGCTGAGCGGCTGGGTACGGTCTTTGCCGATGCTGACGACTACCATCCCAAGGCGAACAAGGACAAGATGGCTGCGGGGCATCCGCTGAATGATGATGATCGGCAGCCGTGGCTGGAAGAGCTGAACCGGATCATGCGGGGATGGCAGGAGAGCGGCAAGGGTGGCGTGCTGGCGTGCTCGGCGCTGAAGGCGAAGTATCGCGTGACGCTGGCCGCGGGATTGCCTGAGGGCGAGCCGCATTTTGTGTGGCTGGATGGAGCGAAGGAGTTGATTGCGGACCGGCTGGCGCAGCGCAAGCATGAGTACATGAACCCGAATCTGCTGGCGAGCCAGATTGCGACGCTGGAGCCTCCCGCGGATGCGCTGCACGTGATCAATGACCGTGCGCCGGAGGCGGTGGCGGATGAGATTTTGAGCAAGTTGGGTGCTACGCCGTGAAGACGGTCTGATTGAGCCGCGGGCATTCCCTCAGCGGCTAAAGCCGCATTGCAAACGCTCCCTTATGGCGGGACTAAAGTCCCGCCCTGACAAAACAGGAAGCTAGCCCGACAAAACTAGGGAGCTAGCCCTGACAAAACAGGGGCTGGTGCAGAGGTCCCTAAGAGCGAAGACAAAGCAAGACGATACAAGGAGCGAGTGATTTCGATGGCAAAGAACCTCTTCGATCTGACCGGCAAAGTTGCCGTGGTTGTGGGCGGCACGTCGGGCATTGGGTTGGCGATGTCGATTGGGCTGGCGGAGGCTGGCGCTGCGGTGGTGGCTACGTCGCGGCGCGCGGAGCAGGTGGATGAGGCGGCGAAGGCGATTGAGGCTGTGGGCGGGAAGACGCTGCGGCTGACGTCGGATGTCGCGGATCGCTCGACGTTGCAGACGCTGTGCGACGAGACGATCAAGGAGTTCGGCAAGGTCGATATCCTGATCAACTGCGCGGGCAGGATCAAGCGCGCCGCTACGCTCGACTTCCCGGAAGAAGAGTGGAACGCGATCATGGACACGAACGTGACGGGAACGCTGCGGGCCTGCCAGGTGTTCGGCAAGGTGATGCTGGAGCAGGGCTATGGGCGGATCATCAACATTGCGTCGCTGAACACGTATGTGTCGCTGAAGGAAGTGACGGCGTATGCGTGCTCGAAGGCTGCGGTGGGTGCGCTGACGAAGTCGCTGGCGGTGGAGTGGAGCTCGAAGGGCGTGACGGTGAATGCGATCGCTCCGGGAGTGTTCCGCACGGCGCTGAATCAGAAGCTGCTGGATGAGAGCGACCGCGGCAAGGAGCTGCTGATGCGGACACCGATGGCTCGGTTTGGTAAGACGGAGGAGCTGGTGGGTTCGGCGGTGTACCTGGCGTCGGATGCGAGCACGTTTGTGACGGGCGAGATCATCGTGGTGGACGGCGGGTTCCTGGCTAGTGGTGTGAATCAGTAGGGGAAATGCGAGCTTCTAGCTCTTAGCTTCTAGCTCCTAGCTCCTAGCTAGAGTCCAGCTCTCAGATTTCTAGGGCCGTGTGCAGCGATGCATGCGGCCCTTGGTGTTTGTTGGACAGTAGCCGCAAGCGGAGCATCTGTGGCGCGCACTAGCCCAGGTCCCTTGAGGGACCCGGGGCACCCGTATCGCTCAGGGCCGGGAAGAGCGAAAGATAGGCGCTGGCTGGATTGTCTCGCTTGCCGAGACGAACGCAACCCGATAGCCTGTAGCCACACTCGCAGCGTTGTTCTCCCGGTGTTGGCCGCATGTTTGAGGCTTGCTGAAGGCTATCTGCCTTTTGCGCCGACGTGTATCGCTTGGGTGCTATTTGGCTTTTGAGGTCGAAGGAGAGCGCAGGAATGAAGCTGACTCGTCGTGGATTTACTCGGCTGTGTGGTGGTGCGGTGGTGGCGAATGGCTTGCTGCACAGCTGGCCGATGGAGGCGGATGTCCCGGGTGGAACGACGGGGCTGACGGCGAAGACGCTGACTGAGCTCTCGGACATGGTGCATGCGAAGCAGGTGACGCCGACGCAGCTGGTGCAGGCCCTGCTGGAGCGCATGAATGCGATCAATCCCAAGGTGAATGCCATCGTGACAGTGATGGGCCGGGAGGCACTGGCGCAGGCTGCGGTGCTCGATGCGGAGCAGAAGGCGGGCAAGTTCCGTGGGCCGCTGCATGGGATCCCGCTGGCGCTGAAGGACAACATCGACACGGCGGGAACGCGCACGACGGCGGCGAGCCCGATGTTCAAGGATCGCGTTCCTACGGAGGATGCGGCGATCGTGGCGAAGCTGAAGAAGAGCGGCGCGATCATCATCGCGAAGGCGAACCTGCATGAGTTCGCCATTGGGTGCACGGGGGATGTCTCGTACTTTGGGCCGGCGCGGAATCCCTGGGCGCTGGATCACATCACGGGAGGATCGTCGTCGGGCTCGGCGGCGGCGCTGGCGGCGCAGCTGGTTCCGGGGGCGCTGGGTACGGACACGGGTGGGAGCATTCGTTGTCCGAGCGCGTGGTGTGGGACAGTGGGGCTGATGCCGACGATCGGGCTGGTGTCGATTCGCGGGATCATTCCGTGCCGCGCGTCTGCGGACCATTGCGGACCGATGGCTCGCACGGTCGAAGATGTGGCGCTGATGCTGGGGCAGATGGCGGGCTACGATCCGCTGGATATTTACAGCGTGCCTAGCAGCCCGGTGGATTACGTGAAGGAGATGCATCAGCCGGTGAAGAGCCTGCGGCTGAGCACGCCGCAGAGCTACTACGATCACGTCGATCCTGAAATCGATGCGGCGGTGAAGGCGGCGCTGGAGGTGCTGAAGGGGCTGACTGCGGGAGTGACTTCGGAGGCTCCGCTGTGGGAGGGCCTGATGGGCGACACGACCGGGGAGCAGGAGGAGTATCACCATGAGCTGATCCAGAAGTACGGGATCAACTACATGGGGCCGGACCGGACGCGGTTTGCGGCGATGGAGAACCCGGCTCCGGGCACGCACTTTGCATCGGCGATGGAGAGCGTGAAGGCGCATGAGCAGTTGGCGACGACGCGGCGGATGATCGATTCGCACTTTACGGACTTCGACGTAGTGGTGGTGCCGACGACTCCGATGCAGGCGGGGAAGATCAATGACTCGCTGGCGCAGGAGGCGCGGAGCACGCCGCCGACGGGCAAGGTCTACAACTGGTTTGAGACGGGCGGCGGTTGTACGAACACGCGGGCGTTCGATCTCTTCGGCGTTCCTGCGATCTCGCTGCCGTGCGGGTTTACGAAGGCGGGGATGCCGATTGGGCTGATGATCGCGGCTCCGCACTTCCAGGAAGGCCGGGTGCTGGCGCTGGCGTATGCATATCAGCAGGCGACGGACTGGCACAAGCGCACGCCGACACTGACGGCGGAGACGGTGGTGCCTCCGATCGTGGAGAGTACGCCGGCTCCTGCGGGCGGACGGACGCCGGCAGCGGCTCCGGCAACGGATGAGGAGAAGCCGAGCACGACGGAGAAGCCCAGCTAGGATCGCCTCCGATTTGTCTCCCGAACTCCCTCGCGCCTCAACGGTGAAATGCTGTTGAGGCGCGAGGTGTTCAGGGGAGAGGTGCGAGTGATGGCGTTGGTCCTGCGCGGCTGGCCATGGCGTGTGTATCATGGCGGGCATGTCACGTTTCGTGTTCCGTCGCGGTTTGCCGTTATTCGCTTCAATCGTTTGTCTTGCGTCCTTGAGCGCGCAGCAGCCTGCAGCTCCGGCTAACCGCCCATGGATGAACAAATCGCTGACGGCGGAGAAGCGTGCCGAGCTGGTGCTGCGGGAGCTGACGCTCGATGAGAAGATCGCGCTGGTTCACGGCGAAGGCATGCGTGGCTGGGAGGATATGTCTCCTGAGATCAAGGCGATCCATTACCTGGGCAACGGTGGCGCTGGATTCGTGCTGGGAGTGCCGCGGTTGGGGATTCCGCTGATCCAGCAGAGCGATGCGGCGTATGGTGTGCGGTCGAGCGCGGAGAATGGGCGATACTCTACGGCGCTGCCCTCGAACCTGGGGTCGGCGGCGAGCTGGGACCCGGAAGCGGCGTGTGCGTATGGTGCGCTGATTGGACAGGAGCTGCGGGCGCAGGGTTTCAACATGACGCTGGGCGGCGGCGTGAACATCACGCGCGATCCGCGCAACGGGCGCACGTTCGAGTACATGGGAGAAGATCCGGTACTGGCCGGTACCCTGGTGGGTGCTCGCATCCGCTGCGAGGGGGAGCAGCATGTGATCTCGGACATCAAGCACTATGCGCTGAATGGGCAGGAGAGCGGGCGGCAGGAAGTGGATGTACAGATCGGCGAGCGGGCGGCGCATGAGAGCGACCTGCTGGCGTTCGAGATTGGGATTCGTGACGGGCATCCGAATGCGGTGATGTGCAGCTATAACGGCGTGAATGGCTTGTATGCGTGCGAGAGCCCATGGCTGCTGACCGAGGTGCTGCGCAGGGAGTGGGGCTTTAAGGGATTTGTTGTTTCGGATTGGGCGGCGACGCACTCGACGGTTGCTGCGTCGGCGGCGGGACTGGACCAGGAGCAGCCCTTGGATTTGTTTTATGGCCCGGCGCTGAAGACGGCGGTGCAGAGCGGCGCCGTGCCGATGCAGCAGCTGGATGAGCATGTGCTGCATGTGCTGGAGGCGGAGTTTGCTGCGGGGATCGTGGATGATCCGGTGGTGAGGTCGGTGGTGGACCCGCTGCATGGCTTCGAGGTGGCTCGGCGTACGGAAGAGCAAAGCGCGGTGTTGCTGAAGAATGCGGGCGGGGTGTTGCCGCTTCGCGCAAGCGCTGTGCGGTCGATCGCGGTGATTGGAGAGCATGCGGATACGGGCATGATCTCGGGTGGCGGGTCAGCGCAGGTGGACCCTCCGGGCGAGCCTGCGGGACGGCACTGGAAGGCGCATGTGTGGTTTCCGACGTCGCCACTGAATGCGCTGAAGGCGAAGGCTCCGGGGGCGCAGTTCAGCTTTGCTTCGGGTGAGAGCCTTGCGGAAGCGGTAGCGCAGGCGAAGCGGGCGGAGGTGGCGATCGTGTTCGCGCACCAGTGGTCGTCGGAGGACTACGACCAGCCGAACCTGTCGCTGCCGGATGGGCAGGACAAGCTGATTGCAGCGGTGGCGGCGGCGAATCCGCACACGATTGTGGTGCTGGAGACGGGCAGCGCGGTGACGATGCCGTGGCTGGCGAAGACGCCGGCGGTGCTGGAGGCGTGGTTTGCCGGGAGCTCGGGCGCGGATGCGGTGGCGAACGTGCTGTTCGGGGACGTGAACCCTTCGGGCAAGCTGCCGATGACGTTCCCGATGAGCGAGAGCGAGCTTCCGCGCGCGACGATTGCGCAGCCGCCGGAGCCGGTGGTGAATGGGAAGCTGAGCTTCAAGGTGGACTACAACATCGAGGGCGCGGCGGTGGGGTACAAGTGGTACGAGTCGCAGCATAAGCCGGTGTTGTTTCCGTTCGGCTTCGGGCTCTCGTATACGACGTTCCGCTATGAAGACCTGCATGTGAGCGCGGATGGGATGCAGGCGACGCTGACGCTGACCAATGCGGGCTCGCGCAAGGGTGCGGAGGTTGCGGAGGTGTATGCGTCGATTCCGAGTGCGGCGGGTGAGCCTTGGAAGCGGTTGGTGGGCTGGCAGAAGGTGGAACTTAATGCCGGCGAGAAGCGGGTGCTGAAGATCAAGCTGGAGCCGAAGGCGATCAGCGTGTGGAACGAGAGCGCGAAGAAGTGGGATCGGCCGAGCGGGGTGTATCGCGTGGAAGCGGGGCCTAGTTCGGCGGAGCTGCCTTTGAAGGCGGAGTTCAGCGTGCGGTAGTGCCTTTGGGCTCAGGGCAATTGCGTTGACTGGCGTGGGATTTCTGTAGAGCGATGAGGTGTGAGGTCGCCCGCTGTGCGGGCTGTGAGCTATGAGGACTGCTGTGGCTAGTGGGCTCCGGCGGGGCCTAGTTCGGCGGAGCTGCCTTTGAAGGCGGAGTTCAGCGTGCGGTAGTGCCTTTGGGCTCAGGGCAATTGACTGACCGGCGAGGGATTTCTGTAGAGCGATGAGGTTTGAGGTCGCCCGCTGTGCGGGCTGTGAGCTATGAGGACTGCTGCGGCTAGTGGGCTCCGGCGGAGCTGCCTTTGAAAGCGGAGTTCGGCGTGCGGTAGTGCCTTTGGGCTCAGGGCAATTGCCTTGACCGGCGAGGGATTTCTGTAGAGCGATGGGGTGTGAGGTCGCCCGCTGTACGGGCTGTGAGCTATGAGGACTGCTGCGGTTAGTGGGCTCCGGCGGGGCCTTTGCCGGGCTTTACCTTCTTGAAGAACCACACGATGATCACGCAGAAGAAGCAGAGCAGCGAGAGCCAGCGGAAGACGTCGATGAAGCTCCACAGCGAGGCTTGTTGCGAGAGCGAACGGTAGAGCGTGGCCTGTGCGGGAGCGGTCGCGTTCGCGGCTCCATAGCTGCCGGAGAGGAAGCCGGTGAGCGAGTGCAGCTGCGTGGTCAGGCCGGTGCCTGTTGAGGAGTCGAGGATTTCGTTCTGGTGGACGTCGGAGCGGCGGGTGAGCAGCGTGGTGGCGATGGAGATGCCGATGGAGCCGCCGATGTTGCGCATCAGGTTGAAGACGCCGCTGGCGTTGCCGATCTGGTCGTTCTTCAGGGTGCCGTAGGCGGCGGTGGAGATGGGCACGAAGACGAAGCTGAGGCCGAAGCCAGTGATGAGGATCGGCAGGAAGAGAGTCGTCGGCGAGACGTCGGTGGTGATGGAGCCGAAGTAGAGCGTGGTGCTGCCGAAGACGACGAAGCCGAAGGTCAGCAGGTAGCGTGGGTCGACCTTATTGGAGAGGTAGCCGATGACCGGCATACCGCAGATGGCGCCGAGGCCGCGCGGAGCGACAACGAGTCCGGCGGTGAAGGCGGTGTAGCCGATGAGCTCCTGGTAGAAGAGCGGGAGAACGGTGACGGTGGAGTAGATGCCGATGCCGAAGAGGAAGATAAGTATGGAGCCGAGCAGGAAGTTGCGGTCTTTGAGGACCTTGAGGTCAACGAGCGCGTCCTTGCGGGTCCAGGAGCGGTAGACGAACCAGGTGAAGCTGGCAATGAGGGCTACGAAGGCGTAACGGATCCACGTGGCGCCGAACCAGTCATCTTCCTGGCCCTTGTCGAGGATGACCTGGAGGGCTCCGGTCCAGACGACGAGGGTGGCGAAGCTGATGGTGTCGAACCTGGGCGCCTTGGCCTGCTTGATGTAGGCGGGGTCGTGGATGAAGCGGTTGATCATGTACAGCGCGAGGATGCCGATGGGGATGTTGATGTAGAAGGCATAGCGCCAGGAGTAGGTGTCGGTGAGGTAACCGCCGAGAGTGGGCCCGAGCACAGGGGCGACGACCACGCCGAAGGCGAAGACGGCCATGGCGGCTCCGCGCTTGGCGGGCGGGAAGCTTTCGAGCAGGATGGCCTGGGAGAGCGGCTGGAGTGCGCCGCCGCCGGCTCCCTGCACGACGCGTGCCAGCAACATGAACCCCAGTGTGGGGGCAGCGCCGCAGGCGAAGCTGGAGATGGTGAAGATGAGGACGCAGGACATGAGGAAGCGCTTGCGTCCGAAGCGAATGGAGAACCAGTTGGAGGCTGGAAGGATGATCGCGTTGGCGACCAGATAGCTGGTAAGGACCCAGGTGGCTTCGTCGGTGGAGGCAGAGAGCGAACCGGCGATGTAGGGCAGCGCGACCGACGCGATGGCAGTGTCGAGCACCTCCATGAAGGTCGCGAGCATGACCGAGGCTGCAATGAGCCACGGGTTGACGCCCTGCGCAGCCAGCTGGGACTGGTCGGGTGGAGCGGTCGCGGTTTGGGCGGCGGCGGCCATAGGGCGTTGCGGGCATCTCCGGGGAGGTGGGAAGGTGTCGCAGGGCGCAGAGCCCTCAGGGTTTCATGTTGGATGCAATGGGGTTGTGGACGACTCGATTCGGCGCGATCTTCGCACTTGAATCTTACGGGCGAATTTTGGATCAGGCTACGTCCGCGGGGGCTCGATGGGGAAGTGCCGGCGTAGGGAGAGGAATGGGCGCTCCAACAGCTCGTAGGAGAGAAATGAGAGGGCGACGCTCAAGATGATGCCGAGGACGAGGCGGAAGCAGCCATAGAGCGCGCCGGTGGAGTGGGTGGCGCGTTCGGCGAGTTTGCTGGCGGGGCCGAGGAGCAGCGGGTGCAGAAGGAAGATGCCGTAGCTGAGGCGTCCGAGCCAGACGAGGGGAAAGAGTGCCAGGGTGCGGCGGAGTCTGCCTCGCTCCAGCGCAAGCCCGACCAGGGCCGCGGCGGCTAGTCCGGCTGCGGGGATTCCGGCGAGGAACATGCCTCGCGTGGTGGGCTGGAAGGTGCGTTCCACGACGGCCACGATACCGAAACCCATGAGGCCCAGGGCGAGAACGATTGGGAGGCGGGAGCGGAGTTGGCTCCACTGATCGGTTCCGCGGACGAGATAGAGCGCCGCACCGAGGCCGAAGGCGGAGGCGTAGGTGAGAGGGAACTCGTCGAAGACATGCTCGTGAACCAGGCCGAGCATCGATGGCAGGGACCAGACGATCCAGCAGAAGGCGATGGAACTGAGGACCAGACCCAGCGCCAGCGAGCGGGCGCGGCGTCGGCCGGCGGTGGCGAGCAGGAGCAGGGGCCAGACGCAGGCGAACTGGAGCATCAGCGCGGCCATCCATAGGTGCTGGATGTGGAGCGGCGAGGGCTGCTGGGCGGCGCGCTCGGTGAGGAAGGGAAGGTTTTCAACGAACCAGGCGTAGAGCTTGATGGCTCCGGTCTCGTGCAGCGGGGTGCCGCGGGCGACGGCCATGGGCGTCGCGATCAGCAGGAGTAGGTAGTAGAGGGGAAAGATGCGGAGAGCGCGGCGCGCATAGAAGTTGCGCAGCCAGTGGGCGGGATGCGGGCTGTCGGGAGCGTGGAGGGTCTCCCAGATGACGCCGGTAAGCAGAAAGCCGGAAAGCGCGAGGAAGAGTAGCCCACCGGCCCACGCGGGAGCGCCGAGCCGGGTGAGAGCGGGTGCGGAGGCCGCTCCGGGTGCGAGGGGGTCGCAGAAGGTTGCGACGAGCAGGGACAGCACCGCGATCCCGCGGAGGCCGTCCAGCGCGGGGTCACGGAGTCTGGTTTGGGAGGAGATCGAGGTCCGCACAGGGGCCAGGCTTACGGTTGCCATCGGAACAAGAGCGTCAGGATTCCAAGGGGAATGGTTGTGGTCGCTCGTGAGGGTCGCTACGGGCCCGCGCCCGTGTTCGGGCTGCACGATGTACGGTTGCTTGGAACTGAGATGCAACTTTGCGGGCGGCCGCCGCGTGATAGAAGTAAACCTCGCCCGGTAATCGGAGACAACGCATGAACGAGATCGAGGCTGTTGGCGTGGAAGCCGCACAGCCGCAGCAGGTTGGGGCTGACGTCGCGGATGTGGCTCCGGTGCGGGGCGAGCGGCCGTGGATCTTCGGGTTTGCGATTGCGCCTTCGGCTGCGACTGCGAATGGAGTGATCCAGGGCGGGGTGCTGGCGTACCTGCTGAGCCTGCAACATGTGGGCTCCGGGGGCCAATCGCACCTCCTGGCGATCCTGGGGATTCCGACCTGGCTGTACTTTGCCTGGAGTCCAGTGACGGACTTCTTCGTGCGGCGGCGTACGTGGCTGCTGCTGGGCGGGATGCTGGCCGGCGCGGTGATGAACCTCGGCTTTCACCAGTCGAACCTGACGTCGCGCAGCTCGGTGGTGCTGATGTTTGTGAGCGCGGCACTCTCGCAGTTGGTGGTGTCGGCGTGCGGCGGGATGATGGCGGGGCTGCGGTCGGACGCGAACCGTAGTCGAGCGGGGAGCTTCTACCAGGCCGGGTCGATGGGGTTTGGGGCGCTGTCGGCGTGGCTGCTGATCTATATGAGCTCGCGGGTGTCGCCGGGTGGCCTGGGCTGGATTGCCAATGCGGTGATCTCACTGCCGGCGCTTTCGGCGCTGGCTGCGCCCGAACAGCGGGCGTTGGCGGTGGGCAGCTTCGGGGAGTCGCTGCGGCAGGTTGGGGTGGAGTTCAAGGGGAGCTTTCTGTGTTGGCGGGCCGTGCCGTACGTGTTGTGCATGCTGTTTCCGGGTGGCAGTGGCTCGGCGATTGGGCTGATTCCGGGAGTGGCGGCGCAGTATCGGGTCTCGGGCGACAGCGTGGCGTGGATGAACGGACTTGCTGGCAGCCTGCTGGTGGCGCTCGGGTCTCTGA
This sequence comes from Bryocella sp., assembly GCF_058498515.1. Taxonomy (NCBI): domain Bacteria; kingdom Pseudomonadati; phylum Acidobacteriota; class Terriglobia; order Terriglobales; family Acidobacteriaceae; genus Bryocella; species Bryocella sp. Next base: position 89,833 of record NZ_JBMHYI010000010.1, on the reverse strand, counting down.
CGTTCGCGGGAGTGCCGTTCGTTCTGCGCAAGCTGGGGCTGAAGCCTCGAGCGCCGGTGCTCTATATGGGGCTGAACCTGGTGAACTGCGCCGCGCTGGCGGTGCTGTGGCTAGGGAAGATGGATCCGGCGTTCTACTTCACCGGCGTGACGCTGTACCTGTTCACGGTGGGGGCCTGCTACGCGAACTTTACGGCGGTGATCCTGGAGTTCATGGGGGACTCCGGCAAGAGCGGGTCGACGCGGTACAGCATCATCAACTCGCTGGGGAACGTTCCGGTGCAGTACATGATTCTGGTGGACGGCTGGGGCGGGGAGCACTTTGGCGGCCGGGGAGTGGCGGGAGCGGAGTGCGTGGTGGGGGCGGTGGGGTCGGTCCTGTTGCTGGGGTGGTTGATGGCGCGGCGGTTGGCGACCGAGGATCCCGCAGCGGTTTGATTCATCGTGTAGCGATGTGGGGGTGGTCAGCACCCGACCGGCAAAAGACAAAAAGGGCGGATCGAGTTTGGGGCTTGGAGTTGTGAGCTTCGAGTTTGGCCTCCGCTTCGTTTGTAAAGAGGTTGGCGAACTGTGGCTGAAGATTCTGAAACTCGACGGTGGTTTCCTGCATCAATAAAGTTGACAGTAACTGACTCACATGCGAGATTAGGGATGTCACCAGTTCCTCGGATCATGCATCCGAGCTAGTAGCAGGACCCGATCAGGGGCAGGAGAGCCGGAATTATGGGAAAGATTATTGGAATTGATCTTGGGACCACCAACAGCTGCGTCGCCGTTATGGAGGGTGGCGAGCCGAAGGTGATCGCCAATGAAGAGGGCGGCCGCACGACGCCGTCCATCGTCGCGTTTACAAAGAATGGCGAGCGGTTGGTGGGTCAGGTGGCGAAGCGCCAGGCCATCACGAACCCGGAGAACACGATTTACTCGATCAAGCGCTTCATGGGCCGCCGGTCCAACGAAGTGAACGACGAGATGAAGATGGTGCCGTACAAGGTCGTGCAGCAGGGCGATCACATTGTTGTCGTGGCACAGGGCAAGGAGTACACCCCGCCGGAGATCTCGGCGATGATCCTGCAGAAGCTGAAGAAGGCTGCTGAGGATTATTTGGGCCAGTCGGTGACCGAGGCTGTGATCACGGTGCCGGCGTACTTCAACGACGCGCAGCGCCAGGCGACGAAGGATGCGGGCAAGATTGCCGGTCTGGATGTGAAGCGCATCGTCAACGAGCCGACCGCGGCTGCGCTGGCGTATGGCCTGGACAAGAAGAAGGACGAGACCATTGCCGTGTATGACTTCGGCGGCGGTACGTTCGACGTGTCGATCCTGGAAGTGGGCGATGGCGTCATCGAGGTGAAGTCGACCAATGGTGATACGCACCTGGGCGGCGACAACCTCGACCAGCGGATTGTGGACTGGCTGATCTCGGAGTTCAAGAGCGAGACCGGTCTGGACCTGACGTCGAAGGGCAACGAGATGGCGCTGCAGCGTCTGAAGGACGCGGCGGAGAAGGCCAAGATCGAGCTGTCGACGGCGCAGGAGTCGGAGATCAACCTGCCGTTTATCACGGCGGATGCAAGCGGGCCGAAGCACCTGGTTCGCACGCTGAGCCGCGCCAAGCTGGAGTCGCTGGTTGGCGATCTGCTGGAGAAGTCGGTTGGGCCGTGCAAGCAGGCGCTGAAGGATGCGGGCATCGACGCGAGCAAGATCGATGAGGTTGTTCTCGTCGGTGGACAGACTCGTATGCCGGCGATCCAGGAGCTGGTGAAGAAGCTGTTCGGCAGGGAGCCGCACAAGGGCGTGAACCCGGATGAGGTCGTCGCGATTGGTGCGGCGGTGCAGGCCGGTGTGCTCGCGGGCGATGTGAAGGACCTGCTGCTGCTGGATGTGACTCCGTTGACGCTCTCCATCGAGACGATGGGCGGCGTGGCGACGAGCATGATCCCGCGCAACACGACGATCCCGACGAAGAAGAGCGAAACGTTCTCGACGGCGGCCGATAACCAGACCGAAGTTGAGGTTCACGTGATGCAGGGCGAGCGCCCGATGGCGAACCAGAACCGTACGCTGGGCAAGTTCAAGCTGGGCGGCATCATGCCGGCTCCGCGGGGCGTGCCGCAGATTGAGGTGACGTTCGACATCGACGCCAACGGCATCCTGAACGTGTTCGCGAAGGACAATGCGACGGGCAAGGACGCGAAGATCACGATCACGAGCTCTTCGGGCCTGAGCAAGGACGAGGTGGAGCGCATGGCCAAGGAGGCCGAAGCGCATGCTGCCGAGGACAAGGAAGCCAAGGAGAAGATCGAGGCTCGCAACCAGCTCGATTCCATGGTGTACAACGTCGAGAAGCTGGTGAAGGATGGCGGCGAGAAGGTTGCCGCAGCCGACAAGAGCGAGGTCGAGTCGACGCTGGCGGATGCGAAGAGCCTCCTGGCGGGCGATCCGAACAAGGCGGAGATGGAAGCGGCTCGCGAGAAGCTGACCGCTGCCAGCCACAAGCTTGCGGAGATCGTGTACAAGGCGAACGCAGCGGGTGCGCCGACGGACGGTGCGGCAGCAGCGAGCGGCACGACCGAGCAGGCCGAGCAGCCCAAGGACGAAGGCGTGATCGACGCCGAGTACGTGGACGCGGACCACAAGTAAGGCGTATCGGCTTGGTTCGGTTCTTTGCACAGGTGCAGAGAACCGAATGCCGGGCCGGTGCGTAGTAAGAGGTACGCAGTGGAGGAGGAATTCCGCAGACGGTGCGGGGTTCCTCCTTGCTGCATAGGAGCAAGGGGTCAGGGTCAAGGGCCAAGTTGCATCCGGAACGATTTGGGTGCATCTGGGTTAGAACAAGTAGTCCGCAAGGGACGATAGGTACGTCCCACGAGGAATCTACACGCGGAAGAACGGGCAACAGGAACCGGGAGGGGTGGATACCATGGCGAACTTCAACGAGCAGGGCAGAGACGATCGGACGGATCAGGCGTGGCCTGGCCACGTCGGGTACAGGTTGGGCTTTGGCAGCGAGCACCTCAGCGATGTGATGTGGCGTTGCCGTGTGCTGAGCGCCGGCAGACTGTACAGCACCTCGATGTTCGCTACGCAGGATGAGGCGGAGGAGTTTGCGCGCAAGCTGGGCGAGGCCGAGCCGGACAAGCTGTTCAACGTTGAGGCGATCAAGGCTGCATCGGTGTGGAATTAAAGCGTGCCTGAAGGAAATGAGATTCACCGGTGGGCGGAGCGACATCGCTCCGCCTTTGCCGGGTTGAAGATGCATGTGGAGAGTCCCAGCGGTCGCACCGTCGATACGGAGCGGCTGGAGGGGCGGGTGCTGGAGAAGGTGCTGGCGCATGGCAAGCATCTTGGGTATGTATTCGGGAAGGATCGCATCCTGCATGTGCATCTGGGGCGGTTCGGCGACTGGACGGAAGGTCAAGGGCCACTAGCCGAGGTCAAGGGTGCACTGCGGCTGCGGATGTGGCCCTATCCCACTTCTCGCGATAAGGCCGCGAGAAATGGGGCACCCAATTCTGCGGTGACGACTCGGCATGGCTGGTACTCGTCCGATGATGGATCAAGCACGATCGCTCCCGAGGAGATTGACTGGCTGGAGCTGCGTGGAGCGTCGGACTGCAGTGTGTGGACCGATGCGCAGTGGGATGCGTTGCTGGAGCGGCTGGGGCCGGATCCGCTTGGCTCAACGGGCAAGCCGGCAGGCGAGGAACCGGACGATCCTGCGCCGGCGTTTGAGCGCATGGCGAAGGCGAAGACTCCGATCTGCGTGCTGTTGATGGAGCAGGATGTGATTGCGGGCATTGGCAACATTTATCGGGCGGAGTTGCTGTATCGCGAGCGGCTGGATCCGATGATGCCGGGGAATGAGGTGCCGGTCGCGCGGCTGAAGCGGATCTGGAAGGATGCGATTCCGCTGCTGAAGGCGGGCATGGTCGACCGAAGGATTGTGACGACGCGGCCGAAGGACCGGCCGGTGAAGAAGACCGGGCTGCCGCTGAAGGAAGAGGTGCACTACGTCTACCGGAGGCATGGGAAGCCGTGCTTTGTGTGCGGGACGATGATTCAGCGCCGCGAGGTCGCGGCGCGAACCTTGTACTGGTGTCCAGTGTGCCAGGCAGCGGAAAGGGGTTGAACGCGGAGCGTATAACGCGTCGCGTGATACGATGTTGCGGTGATCGGGAGCTTTGCGAACGCGGAGACGCGTCAGGTGTTTCTCACGGGAAAGAGCAGCCGCTTCGGGAACATCGCGAGGGTTGCGGCACGCCGGCTGGGTGCTCTGGAGTTTGCCATGAGTTTGAATGACCTTCGCGATCCTCCGGGAAACCGCTTGGAGAAGCTGAAGGGTGATCGCGCTGGCCAGTATAGTCTGCGCATTAACGACCAGTATCGCGTTTGCTTTCGCTGGCAAGGACAGGAAGCTCACGACGTCGAGATCGTCGATTATCACTGAGGTGTGCGATGGCAGTACGGAATGCAAACGATCAATTGGTGGCAATTCATCCAGGCGAGTTTCTTCGCGAGGATTACATGATGCCGCTTGATCTTTCGGCGAACGCTCTGGCCATGGCACTGCGGGTGCCCGTGACGCGAATCTCAGAGATCGTGAATGAGCGGCGTGGCATCACGGCCGATACCGCGCTGCGGTTGGCGCGATATTTCGGGACCTCGGCCGAGTTTTGGATGAATATGCAGAAGTCCTACGAGCTTGCGCTGGCAAAGAGGGATCTTCTCGCGAATATTGAAAAAGAAGTTCAGCGCAGGGTGGCATAGCGATGGCTGCAACACAACAGAAGGACTATTACGGCACGCTGGGCGTGAAGAAGGGCGCGACGCAGGATGAGATCCGCAAAGCGTTCCGCAAGCTCGCGCGCAAGTATCACCCGGATGTGAACCCGGGCGACAAGAAGGCGGAAGAGAAGTTCAAAGAGATCTCCGAAGCCAATGACGTGCTGAGCGATGAGAAGAAGCGGAAGATCTTCGATCAGCTGGGTTTCTACTCGGACAACATCGACCCGGCGACGGCGGAGGCCTATGCGCGCCAGGGCGGGGCCGCGGCGGCGAGCGCGTATGGCGCGGCGGGAGCGCAGGGGCAGGGCGGCGTGCCGTTCGATTTTGGCGGCTTCGACTTTTCGGGCTTCAGTGGCAGCACCAAGCAGAACTCGAGTGAGGGCTTTGGCGGGAGCTTCCGGGATGTCTTCGGGAGCATGTTCTCTGGCAGTGGCGGCAGGCAGGCGCGCGGGCCGCAGCCAGGCACCGATCTCGAGTACCAGGTGGAGATCGACTTCTGGACGGCGATCCGCGGTGGAGAGACGCGGCTGGAGATTCAGCGCCAGGAGCAATGTCCGACGTGCAAGGGCAAGGCGGTGACGGGCGGAAGCATGGAGTGTCCCGAGTGCCAGGGGACGGGCCAGGTGACGCAGATGGGCGGGCGCATGAAGTTCAACATCCAATGCCCGCGCTGCGGAGGTTCGGGCAAGGTGCAGCACACGTGCACGACGTGCGATGGCGCGGGCGTACTGACGCGCCGCGAACCGCTGACCTTCCGCATCAAGGCGGGGACGCGCGATGGACAGCGCATTCGGCTAGCGGGCAAGGGCAATGCGGGCACGGAAGGCGCGCCGAATGGCGACCTGTACCTGATCATCAAGGTGGATCAGCATAAGCTGTTCCGGCGCGTGGGCGATGACATCCACATCTCCGTGCCGGTGACAGTGATGGAAGCCGCGCTGGGGGCGAAGATCGATGTGCCGACGATTGACGGCACAGGCACGCAGGGTGGGCGGGCGCAGCTGAAGATTCCGCCAGGAACGCAGACAGGGCAGAAGCTGCGCATGCGCGAGAAGGGCGTTCCGAATGCGACGCATGAAGGTGTTCGGGGCGATCAGATCGTCGAGGTGAAGATCGTGGTGCCGAAGGTGCAGGACGAGCGGTCGAAGGAGATTTTGAGGGAGCTGCAGAAGCTGAATCCGGAGGATCCTCGGGACGAGATGCTGAAGAGCGTATGAGCCTTGTACGCTTCAACGCGGGGCGGCTGCGCTTTGAATGGGAGAGCGAGAAGGCGGCTGCCAATCGTATCAAGCATGGCGTCTCATTTCTAGAAGCGGCGTCGGCCTTCGGCGATCTCCTGAGCGTCATCGTCCCGGACCCGCTGCATTCCGCGGAGGAGAATCGATTTCTGTTGCTCGGTATGTCGGCCGAGAGCAGACTGTTGTTAGTGGTTCACGCCGAACGAGGATTGCAAATCCGCATCATCAGCGCTCGTAAACCGACGCGCCAGGAAAGGAGAGTCTATGAGCACGGAGATGAAGACTAACGACTTGGATGACATGCTGCCGGAATATGACTTTTCTGGAGGCGTGCGCGGCAAGTATGCTGCCCGATATCACGATCAGGACGACACCATTACGCTCGATCCCGACTTGAAGCAGGCGTTTCCGACGGAAGAATCCGTCAATTTCGCTTTGAGGGTTCTAAAGGAAGAGATGGACGTTCCTGATGAACTTTCGGCTGAAGTGGATTTCTCCAAGATGAAGCGCATTGATGCGGATATCGCTGGACAGTTCAGGAAGCTCAACCTCGTCTCGCTGGATGCTGATGTGAAGGCTGTGTTTCCGGACTCGCAGGCGGTGAATGAGGCGCTGCGGTTGCTGATCAAGGCCGGCAGAGAAGCACAGTCACAGAAGGAAGAGCTGTCGAAGGCGAGTTAGGCAGACTCTGAGGTTGCCGAAATGCCCTCAGCGGTTGAAGCCGTGATCTACAGTCCGTGCCCCATGTAAGATAAACTTGCCATGTCCCAGACGCCCTCACACTCTCAGCCGATTCTTACCTCCGTGGCCGCGCACCTGTACGTTCGCGACCTCATCGCATCCACTGAGTTCTTCGCCGAAAAGCTTGGGTTCACGATTGACTTTGTGTATGGCGAACCTCCGTTCTATGGGCAGGTGAGGCGCGACGGTGCGTTGCTGGCGCTGCGGTCGATGGATGAGGCCTTCTTTGCCGAGGACATTCGCGGGCGGGAGGAGCTTCTGTCGGCTTCGATCACGCTGGGTAGCGTGGTCGAGATCGAGCAGCTCTTCGGCGACTTTCAGGCTGCGGATGTGTCTTTCGCCCAGGTTCTGCGGGAGGAGCCGTGGCAGGCAAAGACTTTCGTCGTGAGAGATCCTGACGGGAATCTGATCCTGTTTGCGGGGCCTGCGGCGTAGGGGCTTCTCCTGCTGTTGCGAAGAGCGTTGCCGACATGCCATCAGCGGCTGAAGCCGCATTGCAATGAGCCCACTGACGGCGGGACTGAAGTCCCGCCCCTTCAAAGCTCAAATCTCGCCCTTCAAAACTGCCCCTCCAAATCAAAGGTGCCCCTCCAAGGCTCAGACTTGTTCAGAGGTCGGGGCCTTGGGTAGCACGAAGCGGTTGGCGATCGCGTTGGCGAACTGCGTGGTTTCAGGGCAGAGGCCGGCGGTGCGGGCCATGAGCCAGGCCTGCGGGGAGATGGTGATCTCGGCGCGGCCGGACATGGTGGCGCGGTAGATGCGGTTGGCGGCGTGCTTCGCGGATACGGCGATGAGGGGTGTGGTGGCGGCGAGGTTGAACCACTTCTTTTCGGCTTCGACGTCGCCGACGAACTGCGCATGGGATTCGCCGCCGGTACGCATGAGGCCGGGGCAGACGGTGGTGACGCGGATGCCCTTCTCGCGGAGCTCGGCGTGGAGGCCTTCGCTGAAGCCTACGAGGGCGAACTTGGCGGTGGAGTAGGGCAGCATGTGGGGCACGGCGAGCTTGCCGCCGATGGAGGCGATGTTGACGATGCGGGCGCGGGTTCTGGCACCGTCAATCGCGCGTTGCGTGCGCATGTGCGGGAGCGCGGCCCAGGTGGCGTAGAGCGCGGCGAGGAAGTTGATCTTCAGGGCGCGCTCGAAGGCTTCGAGGGACTGGGACTCGATGGGGCCGATCTCGATGATGCCGGCGTTGTTGACTAGGACGTCGATGCGGCCGAAGTGGGCGATGGTTTCGGCGATCATGCGCTCGCACTCGGAGCGCTCGGCGAGGTCGGCGGCGATGAGGTAGAAGTCTGACGGCTGCAGGTGGGGATGCTGGGCGAGGATCTGAGCCTGGGCCTGCTCGAGTTCGGCGCGATTGCGCGAGACGAGGGCGAGGCGGACCTTGTTTCCGCCGGACCGGTTGCGGGCGAAGCGTGAGGCGATGGCGAGTCCCAGACCGCGTGAGCTTCCGGTGACCAAGATGACGGAGCCATCGGCCAGGGGGCGCGACCGGAGGGCCTGGAATGCGACGGCGGCGACGACTGTTCCGCCGACCGCGGCTCCTGCGATGCCGGCTCCGGTGATGGCGGCGCCAGCCACGGCGAGGGACTTCAGCAACGAGAATGCGTTCTTCATACATTTCTTAGGATGCGCTCGGCAGGGCTGGCGCGGTATCCTTTTCGCGTGGCGACTCGACGTAAATCCAAAGGCGCGTACATGATCTCGGCGGTTGCCGAGATGTACCAGATCCATCCGCAGACGCTGCGCCTGTATGAGCGCGAGGGTCTGCTGCGGCCGTCGCGGTCCGATGGAAACACGCGTTTGTACACGGATGAGGACCTGGAGCGGCTGGAGTTCATCCTCAATCTGGCGCGGGATCTGGGCGTAAACATTGCAGGAATCGCGGTGGTGCTGCAGATGCGCGAGCGCATGGAAGAGATGAACCGGCAGATGCAGGGGTTTGTGGACTACGTGCGGACGGAGATGCTGGCGCGGATGCAGCAGGCGCAGAACCCTCCGGGGCTGGTGCCAGTGAAGCGGCCGTTTGCGGTGGTTGCGAAGGCTGCTTCGTCACGCAAGAAGATCAGCTAGAGTTCGCGAAGATCAGCTGGGGTTCGCGCTATTTCCTGCAGGATGGGACGAAATCGTTGCGCGTTGGAAGCAGCGTTGGGAGATCCTGGGCACGCAATGCAGGATTGAGTGCTGGCTGCAACTCATTCCAGGATGCGCAGACTGTTGGCGCCCCGAGGGCCCACGGGCCGATCTCGTAGGGATTGAAGGTGATCATCAGGCCGGAGCTTGAAAGCGTCCAGGCCGAGGTCTTTGCCAGCTCTTCGCGGGTAGCCCCGGCCACACCTTTCTCATCCAGGCCCATCTCTTTCCTCTCGTTCAAGTTGCCCAGCTTCGAGATGAGCAGGTCAACGATGCGACCGTCCGATGCAGCCGGGCGGCTGAAAACGTCGTCGACGGTGACGGCTCTGCTCCGGTCAAGCCACCAGAGAAAACTCTGCCGGCTCTCCTGAGGATGGGCGGCACCGTATCCGTAGGTGGCGACGGAGAAGGAAACATCGACGAGGTGCGGGTTCGCGGCGAGCAGGTCGTAGTCGATATCGATTGTTCCTCCACCACAGTCGTAGCTGGAGAAGTCGACTGGAGGCTTGTTGTCCTCGTCCTGGGCCAGATTTACGGCGGCTCTGTGCGCCGCGGCGTTCCACGCGGCGGCGTTGGGCGTGGAGGAATCGATCTGCGGCCAGGAAAATTCGCAAGTGCCGAACCCCGGATCGTTGGGTATCGGATCCTTATCCTCATCGGGTTTGAATCCGAAGTAAGCGCGCGGATAGAAGACCGTGCCAGGGGTGTTTCCCGGAGTTGCGGAGAGGTCCGCGAGGCGACGGGTGTACTGCTGTGCCAGGCAATCACTGATCTTCCAGCCTTCCTGTGGCGTGTGCGCCGGACAAGCGCGGTCGAGCCAGTGGAGCCAGGAACGCTGGTCCTGGCGGACCTGCTCCGCCGCTGCTGGAGAGAGCTGGTGGAGAAGCGTCGAATAGGACTCGCCGGTCTTGGAATCGAGCGCGGAGAGGCTTTTGTCGGCACAGACCGCTTGCTCTCGCGGCGATTTTGCGAGGGCACAGTTGAAGCTGGCGGCGCGAGCTGATGCCAGGGCGGCAAACAGAAATGCGAGGACGACGAAGCGGCGCATGTGGGGTGCTTCTCCGGGGTGCAGCGGTTGCGGCAGGGCTACTTTACACTGGGTAGGACGCTGCGCTGTGACTTGGCGATGGGAGCGTCTCCCTTCGGATGCATATTTTTCTTCACATTTTGTATTGGGTGGCGCTGGTTGGCAGCGTGACCTCGACCATTTACTGCGGCATGGTGCTGGTGGCGGCGATCCGCTTCGGGATCAGGAAGCAGCGCGAGGAGCATGAGCCTGCGACGTACCTTCCTCCGATCAGCGTGCTGAAGCCGCTGCATGGCACGGAGGAGGGCCTGGAGCGGAACCTCGAGACGTTCTTCGAGCAGCAGTACCCGGAGTTCGAGCTGCTGTTCTGCGCGCGGCAGGCGAGCGACGAGGGGCTGCAACTGGCGCAGCGGGTGGGGACACGCTACCCGCAGGTGAACGCGCGGTACGTCACGTGCGGCGAGCCGATGCCGAAGTTCCATAACGCGAAGGTGTACTCGCTGGCGAAGCTGGACTCCGAGGCGAAGTATGCGACCTATGTGACCAGCGATGCCGACGTGCGGGTGGATCCGAACTACCTGGTGCGCGTGGTGAACATGCTCAAGGACCCGAAGATGATGCTGGCTTCGTGCCTGTACCTGGGGACGGCACATGAGGGCGCAGGGTTTGCTTCACAGCTGGATGCGGTGGGCAAGAGCGTCGAGATGACCTCGGGCGTGTTGGTGGCGACGATGCTGGAGGGAACGAAGTTTGCGCTGGGCGCGACGCAGGTGCTGCGCAAGGAAGGCTTCCAGATTGTGGGCGGCTTCGATGAGCTGGGGCAGTTCTATGCGGACGATTTTGTGCTGGGCAACCGGCTGGCGACGAAGGGATACGGCGTGCGCATGGCGTCGCACACGATCCGGCTGATGGTGCAGGACTCGCCGTTCTGGCTGAGCTTCCGGAACCAACTGCGCTGGATGCAGAGCACGCGGCGGTCGAGGCCGTGGGGACACCTGGGCACGGGGCTGACGTTTGCGATGCCCTATGGGCTGATTGGGCTGGCGTGGGGTGTGCTCTCGGGACATGCGGCGCTGGGTGGGCTGTGGCTGCTGGCGATGGTCGCGAACCGGTGGTTGCAGGCGGGTGCTGTGCTCGGCGTGCTGGGCGACGATCAGTGGCTGAAGAACACGTTGATCTACCCGCTGCGTGACCTGCTGGGCGGCATCCTGTGGGCGGGCAGCTATGGTGGGGAGAACTTTTACTATCGCGGCAAGGTGTACAAGCTGAAGGATGGCGGGCGGGTGGAAGAGCCTTCTTAGCGTTGCGCGTTAGCTCTTCGAGGTAGCCCTGCGGGTTAGCGCTTCGCGTTAGCGGGTCAGCAGGTTAGCGAGTTGGTGCTTCGCGCTAAACCTTCGGGGTAGTGAAGTGCATTTCATTACGTTAGGGAGTGGGCGTGGTGCAAGGGAGGCTCGCTCCTGTCCTCAGCATCCGCTCCCTCAGCGGCCAGCCGTCTCATCCCATCTAAAGCCAGATGATTCTTGCGGGTTTTTGTCACGGCTGAAGCCGTGACCTGCCGTTCGTGCTGCGTCATCAAAGGAGCACTGACGGGCGCTGAGATTCTCGGCGACTCACGAGGTTTTCGGCTAGAGTGCATCGTTAGGAATTGCAGAGGTTCTGCGGTCGTTGGCGTGTTGAGGTGGCGGGTGCGCTGTTGCGGAGGATGGTTTTGCCTCCGCTGTCGGCGACTTTGTAGACCGGGCCGGCCTGGCATAGCTGGGGGATGCGCTGATCCGGATGATAGGTCAGCAGGTAGAGGCTGGTTCGGTTCCGCCACCACTGGGTGAGGTCGGCGTCGGTGAGGAAGATGGGGCGGGCGTCGGGCCAGAAGCTGCCGAACCAGGGGCCGTTGATGCGGCCGTTGACCAGCAACACGGGATTGTTGAGGTAGAAGAGCAGCGAGGAGCCTGAGGTGAGTTCGCCGTCGATGAGGACGGGACTCTTCTGGGTGGGATCGTCGTGCGCGATGGCTTGCGCGAGGTCCTTGGAGCCGAGGATGGGGTAGAAGCGCGCGAGGCCTTCGTGTGCGGCCATCAGGACGATGGTCATGGCTCCGGCGACGACGAGATTTGCGGCGAAGGAGAAGCCTTTGCGGCGGATGAGGTAGGCGATGGGGCCTAGCGCGAGCATTGCCAGTGAGACCGCAAGGAGTGGGCCGCGGAAGAAGCCCATGGCTCCTTGCGTGAGGTCGAAGACGTGGCCGAGGGAGAGGTTGTAGAGGGCGGGGTTGGAGCTGAGGGCTTCGTTGAGCGTGAGTCCGGGCCTGGGCGCGGGCGAGGTGATCGCAAGCGCTCCGCAGATGAGGAAGAGGATGGTACCGAGTGGTACCAGCATGTAGAGGGAGCCACGGAGGGCCTGGGCGTATGGGGCGCTACGATCCCACGTCTCAGAGTCGAGACGTGGGGCACCCGATGTGTGGGTGAGCTTGCGATCCGCTGCGGCGAGCAGGCCTCCGGCGAGGAGCGCAAGCGCGGGGAGGGCGGGAAGGTGGTAGTACTCCTGCCGCGAGGAGACGGTGAAGAAGCCGAGGACAATGCCGGCCCAGAGCATGCAGGTGAGGGCGGCTTCGTGGCGGACTGCGGTGAGGCTTTCCTGCAGGGCGCTCTCGTGGCCGGCGTGGAGGTCGGAGTCGAAGCGGCTGTTGAGGTCGCGGGAGACGCGGAGCGTGTGCCAGGCGTTGCGCAGGGCTGCGGGAAGGAACGCGGCCCAGGGGATGAGCCAGAGGAAGAGCAGGAGCCAGAAGAGCGGGATGGGTACCTGGCCGTAGTCGTGGGGGATGCGCTTGCCGAGGAAGCGCGCGATGTGCTCGTTGTAGAGATAGAACCAGGCCCAGCCGGCGCGTGCGGGCAGGCCAACGCCTGGGGGCATGGGCACGGGCGGGTTGCGCAGCGCGGCGAGTACATGCCAAGGGGCTGCGACGACGAGGAACGCGAGTGTTGCGGGGACCACGCTGAGGCGCGTGAGCAGCTTGAGGCGGCGCGTGATCGCGAGGTACAGCAGCACAAAGCCGACGGGGAAGACGATGCCGATGAAGCCCTTGGTGAGGACGTCGATGCCCATGACCGCGCCGAAGCCGAGCATGGGGAGAATGGCGGAGCGGCCTTCGCGAAGGCGATCGAGCGCGATGAGGAAGAGGTGGATGGCGAGCGTCATCCACAGCGCGAGCAGGATGTCGGGGATGTAGAAGCGCGTGTAGAGATACGGGCCGATGGAGGTTACGAGGGCGAGGGCGGCGTAGAGACCGCCGCGGTCGGGAGCGTGCTGCGGCGAGAGGCCGGCGAAGAAGCGAATGCCCAGGGTGTAGACCGCGAGGAGCAGTACGAGCACGCCAAGGGCCAGCGGAAGGCGGGCGGCCCAGTCATGCTGGCCGAAGAGGCGCATGGAGCCGGCGGCCATCCAGTACATGAGCGGCGGCTTGTCGAAGAAACGGATGCCGTCGATGTAGGGGGTGACGAAGTCGTGGCGGCCGAGCATCTCTCGCGCGATCTGGGTGTAGACGGAATCGACGTCGTCGAGCAGGCCGGGCGTGAAGAGGCCGCCGAGCTGGAGCACGGCCCAGACGGCGGAGAGCAGAGCGAGCGAGGACCAGCGCCAGCGGCGCTGGGAAACGAAAGTGAAGGGAGCAGACGGGAAGCTTATGTGAGCCCGTGCTTCGGGCGGGATCATGGAATGCTCCGGTTGACGTGCTGGGAGAACGTCTGAGGATCGGCTTGCTTGCCTTGGGTTGTCAATGCGGCGGAAGAGAGGAGCGGACGGTCCGTGTAGAGAGCCTTGTTGGACTCGGTCATGAGGAGGAAGCGTGGGCTGAGGTGCAGAGCGTCGACGTGGCCGCGCTCGGCGTCGGGTACGAAGAGGATCTTCCGCTCGCCCTTGCCCCAGGTGGATCGCAGCTGGTCGTGGGTGAGGAAGACGGGCGCGGCGTCGGGCAGAGTGCTGCCGAAGAGCATGGAGGTGGAACGGCCGTCTACGAGCTGCACCGGGCGGGCGAGATAGAAGGGGATGGAAGAGCCCTGCGCTTGGTCGCCGAAGAGGAGGATTGGCGTGTTGGGCTCGAGCTGATGGGAGCGTTCGAGCTCGAGGATGCGCTGCGCGGTGTTGTAGGAGGAGAGCAGCGGTGAGAAGCGGACGAAGGCGATGTGTGCTGCGATGAGGATGGCTGTGCTGGTGAGGGCTACGGCGATGAGCGAGGCGTAACGCTTAGCGCGGGTGTGGAGGAAGAGGGCGATCGCGGGGCCGATGGCGAAGGCGAGCGCGGCGAGCAGAGCTGGTAAGCGAAGCGCAGCGAAGGCTCCGGCGGTGAGGTCGAAGAAGTGCGACATGGAGAGGGTGTAACCGCCGACATCGCGACGGGCCATGAGGGCTCCGATGTCGCTGGTGGCTGCCGCGTGTCGGGAGGTCCAGAGGGCACAGCCGAGGACGATGGCGGCGGCGATACCGAGGAATGCGAAGACGGCATAGGCCGCCATGAGTGCGTACCCTGCGAAGCCGCGGATGCGCTGTGGGCTCAGGCGCGCGAGCGGGGCGGTGAGCAGCATGAGGAGCGGGAGATACGCGGGGAGCGTGTAGTACTCCTGATTGGTCGAGAAGGCGAAGAAGACGAGGATCAGGGCCGCGAAGATCGTGAGTAGCGTTTCCGTCCGCTGGGTGAAGGTGGGTTCGGGCCTGTTAGATTGCCGGGTCGAGCGGGCCAATTCGATGCGGGAGAGCTGGTGCTCGCGCGCGTCGGTTGCGGTGGTGCGCTCGCGCCACCAGAGGAGCAGTGAGGCGGGAGCGAAGAGGCTCCAGGGGAAGAGCCAGACGAGGTGCAGCAGCCAGTAGGCGAGGGCGGGAAGCTTGTTGTAGTCGCGGGGCTCGCGGCGGCCGAGGAAGCGCAGGAAGTGCTCGTTGACGAAGTAGAACCAGAGGAAGCCGTGGTGGGCGGGGCGCTCGGGATAGCGCATGGCTGCGAGTACATGCCAGGGCGCTGCGAGAGCGAGGAAGAGCAGCAGGCCGGAGCCGAGGCGCAGGCGATAGAGGCGGGTGAAGTCGCGCGTGAGCAGAAGGTAGAGGATGGCGGCTCCGCCGACGAAGACCAGGGCGACGAGGCCCTTGGTGAGCACGGCGGCGGCCAGGGCGGCCCAGGCGGCGTAGGCGTGCAGGCGCGGGGTGCGGCAGCTGGATTCCATCGCACGGAGCAAGAGATAGAGGGTGAGGGCGAGCAGCAGAGCGAGCAGGGCGTCGGGGATGAAGACGCGGGTGAAGAGGAAGACGCCGAAGCTGGTGAGGACGGCCAGTCCAGCGAGGAGGCTGGCGCGTTCGGCCTGCTCGATCCACGCACGGCGGGCCCACTGCCAGCCGAGCAGGGCGAGCCCGAGGACGGTGAGGGCGAGCGGGAGATGCACGGCCAGCGCGCTGTCGCCGAAGGTGTGGAGGCTGAGCGCGGTGATCCAGTAGGGCAGCGGGGCCTTCTCGAGGTAGGGCACGCCGTCGACGTGCAGGATGACGAAGTCGTGGGTGCGGAGCATGGCTTGCGCCGCCTCGCTGTGGGTGGCGTCGGCGTCGTCGAGCAGGGGCGGGGTGCGCACGGCCGCGGCGTAGATGGCGGCCCAGAGCAGGAGCAGGAACGCGAGGCTGCGCAGGGATGCGCGGCCCGTTTGCTCAGGGAGCTGCGGGTTCGGGATCGGGATGCCTTGGAGGCCGTTTGTTGCCATGCTCCATCGTGTGTGTCGCGAGCGAGCCATGGCTCGGGTTAAGGTGATTCGCGGGCCCTCGCGGCGGGAGATCTGCGGCCTTCCCTAGGATATCGGAGTTCGATGTCTGAGTTGGATATCGGACACATCAAAGCCGGTAGCGATCAGTCCACAAGGATCGCGACTGCTTCCATGTATCTTGCTTATGAGCCGGAGATGCGTTGCCGGTTGGAGGACTGCCCTCGCTATGCCCACCTTTGCGGCCATCGATATCGGCTCGAACTCCTGCAGGCTTGCGATTGCCGCGGTACAGCAACACCGGTTGAGGATGCTTTATGAGGACCGCGAGGTGGTGCGGTTGGGGGCGAGCGTCTTCGAGACCGGGATGATCTCGCCGGAGGCGATGGATCTCACGATCAAGGCGCTGAAGCGTTTTCAGAAGGCGACACAGACGCATGTGGTGGACCGGGTGCGCGTGGTGGCGACGAGCGCGATGCGCGATGCTCGCAACTCGGAGGCGTTTCGGGCGTGGGTGAAGAGCACGACGGGCTGGAATGTCGAGGTGATCTCCGGCCTTGAAGAGGGCCGCCTGATTCATCTTGGTGTGGTGACGCATGAGCCGGGGGCGAAGGGACGCTGCCTGATGATCGACCTGGGCGGCGGCAGCTGCGAGGTGACGCTGTCGGAGGCGGGCCGCATACGCTCGATGGTGAGTATGCCGCTGGGCGCGGTGCGATTGCAGCAGGAGTTTGTGCACACCGACCCTCCGAGCAAGGAGGAGATTGCGGGCCTGCGGAAGTACATTGGGCGGGAGCTGGAGCGAGGCGAGCGCAGGCTGGGGCAGCCGCGGGTGGCGCTGGTGATTGCGACCTCAGGCACGGCGGCAGCGCTGGCGGAGGCGAGTCAGTCGATTGCGGCCGCGGCTGCGGCCAAGGGAAAGAAGCGGGCCGGAGTAGCCTCGCGCGTGAAGAGCGTCAGCAAGAACGAGGTTGTTCCGACGGCGACGGTGCGGCTGATCGCCGACCGGCTGATGAAGATGACGAACGAGCAGCGCGCGAACTTTCCGGGCATCGGGCCGAAGCGCTCGGAGATCATCGTCGGCGGCGCGCAGGTGTATGCGATGCTGCTGGAGCGGCTGGGGCTGAAGGGATTTCGGTACTCGGCGCGAAGCCTGCGCGATGGCGTGCTGGCGCAGATGCTGGCGGATGTCGACACGCGCGCGAGTGTGCACAGGACGATCGAGAACGAGCGCCGCGAAGGTGTGCTGCAGGTGTGCAAGCGCTATGGCGTGGATGCGCGCAAGCTGGAGACGGTGCGGCTGCAGGTGTCGCAGCTGTTCGATCAGCTGCTGCGGGTGCATGAGCTGCCGAACGACTACAAGACGTGGCTGGAAGCGGCGGCGCTGATGCAGAACGTGGGCAAGTACATGAACCACCAGGGGCATCATCGGCACACGCAGTACATCATCGCGAACTCGGATATCTTTGGGTTCTCGCCGGAGCAGCGTTCGATTGTGGCGGCGATTGCGCGCTACATGGGCAAGAGCCGGCCGGACTCGATGGACCGGCCGATGCGCGCGATTCCTCTGGAAGAGCACGTGCATGTGGTGCGCGCGGTGATGCTGCTGCGGCTGATCCAGGCGTTGAACCAGGATCAGGCTACGGCAGCGCTGCGGATGACGGCGCGGGTGTTTCCGAAGCGCGTGATCCTGGAGATCCATGGAGCGCGCGGTGGAGCGGAACTGGAGCAGTGGTCGCTGCGCAAGGAAGCGGATTACTTCCTGGAGGTCTTCCGCCGCGCGCTCTTCGTCGAAGTTGCATAGAGTCCGGCGACGATGCGTGGATCTAAGAGCCACTGCAGCGTGGCCTGGCCGCGCTGCAGTGACAGGCGACCGATGGTGCCCTTGCGCAACCGTACAGGGGCGGTGGTGCGGTCGCTCATGGGCCCCACGAGGAGCTGGCCAAGGAACGACGTGATGTTGGGATTGTGGCCGACGACGAGGATGTTCTCGTAGACAGCGCACTCGCGCAGCAGGCGCTGGAACTGGTCGAAGGTGGCGGTGGGCGCGAGCGCTGTGGACTTGAGCACCTTGGCCTCGTAGCCGGTCTCGGTGGCGACGAGTTGTGCGGTCTGCAGGCTGCGCTTGAGCGGGCTGGATACGACCATATCGAAGCTGACCTTGAGTGAGTTGAGCACGTAGGCGAGCTGCAGGGAGTGGCGCTTGCCGTCCTTGTCGAGTGGGCGGCTGGTGTCGAGCAATGGATTCAGGCGGCGCACCCCGGCGCTCGCGTGGCGAAGCATGTACAGATTCATCGTGTCTTGTTCTCTGCGGCAGCGGAGCTGGTGTGCTCAGCGGCGGCGGGTTGGTCCGGATGGAAGATGCCGGGATCGGGGGCGGGCAGCGAGGGTGCTGCGGGCTCAGGATCGGGCAGGGCATCCGTGGGCAGATGCGGCGCGGGACGTGCGGTCTCGAAGTCGTCGCTCATGCTCTCCTAATGCCGCGATGAGCAGGCTCGAGGCCGATTCCGTGCGGCTCCTGATGTTTGATTTTACCGCTGAGTCGTAGTTCTGCGTGATGTCTCCAGTATCCAGAGTTCGGTATAGAGCAGGCCACCGCAGCGCTCATGGCGTTCGATGCGGGAGAAGCCGGCGGCGGATAGTGATCTCTGTGGATCGGGCAGGCGAGTCACGCGCAGGCCGGTGAGCACGCGGAAGACGAAGTAGAGCGTGCGGATGTAGGCGGCTCCGAGAGTCCGCAGCAGCGGGTGGCGCGGGACTTCGAAGTCGGAGACGAGCCAGAGGCAGTTGGGAGCGACTTGTGCGGCGAGTTGCTGCGCCAGAACGTCGGTCTCGTGCTGCGTGAGGCAATCGAGGAAGAAGTGGGTGACGATGAGATCGGTTTGCGGCGAAGCTGCGATGTGGAGGGCCGAGGCGTGGATGGTGTTCAGGCGCACGGCGGCGTCTGGAGCCGAACGCTCGCAGCGGGAGCGCAAGAGGCGGAGCATCGTCGCGCTGGTGTCGACGGCGGTTGCGTGCAGCGTGGTGTTTTGCTGTAGCAGGCGAGCCAGAAAGCGGCCGTCGCCATCGCCGAGCACGAGGGCCTGGCGGCGGTCATGGAGTCTGGGGAGGAAGTGGAAGCGGATGTGCTCGAGCAGTGTGCCGAGGGTGAGGTACTCGGACCAGCGATAGATGCGGGCGACGCGATCGAAGCTGGGTGGCGGAGGCATGCGTTGGTGCAAGGGTATCGCGCTGGGTTGTCGCGCTGGCTATCTCGACAGGATGCGCAGCAGCGGGGCAGCGGCGATGGGCGTGAGCAGGGCAGCGTCGGCGAGGGCGCGCAGGGTTGTGGGAGTGAAGCGGTCGCGAGTGCGATGCAGGAGCAACAGGAGTGTGAGGCTCAGGGCGCAGGCGAGCGGGGGCAGAACGTTCGCTGGAGCTTGATGAGGGGATACATTGACTGCGGCTAGAGCGAGGCATGCGAGCATTGCGGCGAGGGTGAGCGGGCGGAGATGCCGGACGGCGAAGGCTGAGCTCGGATGCGTGGCGCGATGCGGGTGAGGACGGGTTTCCCAGGCGAGCAAGAAGAGGCAGTTAAGGCTGGCCATTGCGTCGCAGGGGAGCATTGCAGTGAACCACTGGATGTTGGAGGCGAATGTTGCGGGGAGCGCGACAGCGATGGCGAAGAAGAGGCCGACGGCGATTTCTTTGGGAAGGCGCGCGGGGTTGGGGCTGGTGTGGACGATGCCGAGCCAGAGTGCGAGCAGTGCAGCTAGCGCGATGTATGCGAGCAGGAGGGGGCGGGGCATCGCAGCCAGAGCGAAGACGAGCGCCGGCAGGGCGATGGCGATGGCGGTGAGGAAGCTGCGCCGATGCCGTGCATGGAAGTAGTGTCTTGCTTCGAGGGCAGTGTCCGGGCCTGTGAGGAGGGCGCGCGCGTCCAGCAGGCGGTCTCCTGCATAGAGGATCCAGACGGCGAGGAACATGGCGGCAAGCGTGGACGGAGTGGCGTGCGGGCCTGCGCAGCGCGCGAGGAACCAGGTCCAGAGTGTGGCGAGGGTGGGGGCGTCGAGCGAGAGCAGGTGCCAATGCTCGAGGAGCGGGAGGCGCAGGGCGAGCTGTGGGCGGTCTCGGCCGAACACACGATCATAGGGTGGTCGCGTGGTCGTGGATGGTGCGGTAGCGGTCTTCTCGAGGACTCGGATCGTCACAGGGCTGCTTTGATTTCGACCTGTCTTGCACCGGTTGTCATGTGGCGGGCGGTGCTGGCTCGCTGAGGTTTCTTAAGCCTCTTCGGGAAGGAACTTGGGAAGCTCGGTGGCGGCGCCATCGAGGACAGGGGTGGGGTGCGGCGATGGCTGCGGATCGAGGAGCTTGGGGCCGTCGTTGGGGTTGATGGAAGTCAGGGCGGAGCCGAGGCTGGATTTCGAGCCCTGGCGCCACAGGGCGGGATCAAGGCCGGGGAAGATGCTATCGCGCTCTTCGATGGCTACGAGGCGCGCAAACTGATCCTCGTTGAGGCTGTCGTCCTGGCTCAGGGTGAGGAGCATGGTGCGCAGATCCTCGAACTGGCCGAGGTGCGTGCGGAAGCGATGCTCGGCGTAGTCGCGGGCGGCTCCGGTGGTGATGAGGAACTGCCAGTCGGAGGACTCGAGGAGCAAGAGTTCGCGGCAGAGCTGCTGCAGCACGCGATCGTGCAGCGCCTGCTGCGGGGCGGTGTCGAAGTCTTGGCTGCGCGCGCAAAGTTCACGGACGGTCAGCTCGGCGGCGTAGAGCTCGCGATAGGTCCACTCGGTTTCGTTGTTGAGCCAGACCTGGTGGTCGCCGCCGGCACCCCAGCTGCCTTCGCCCATGCTGATGGAGGCCATGGGTTTGTGGCGATCGAGGTACTCAGAGCCGGTGATGGGCTTGAGGCCGGTGGGCTGGGTGTGCAGGATGCGTGCGACCTCTTCGAGCCACTGCGGCCCCTCGAACCACCAGTGACCGAAGAGCTCGGCGTCGAAGGGTGCGGAGAGGACGGGCGGAACGCGGTCGTTGAAGCTGGGCTCGAGCGTCTTCCACACGAGGTCGACGAAGTGGGAGGCGTGGCTGTGAATGCGCTCCTTCGTGGCCTCGGGATCGTAGGGCTGCTTGTCGACGATGTCGACTCCGGGTCCGGTGACGCGCCAGTAGCGATGGCCGCCGGGCCAGCGCTTTTTGTGGAAGTCGAGGTAGAGCGCCTCGGCGGGGTAGCCGTTGTCGCTGGACCAGACCTGGAACCCGGTGCGGGGATCGCGTGGGAAGACCGTGGTGGATGCGCCCTGGCCGGTTCCGGGTTCAACGAAGTAAGGCTGATAGAGGCGGCGCTGCGGGGCTCCGATGAAGCGCTGCAGCGAGCTCGCGGCACCTATCCGACCGTTGGAGGCTCCTGCGTTCGACGGTTGGGGAGAAAGATAGGCCGCGATGCGGTCGCCTGCCTGGTCGACGAGGTGCGAATCGACGAGGAAGTACTCGAGACCACTTTCGCTGAGTGCCTGCTCGATGCCTATGCGTTCGAAGGGCGCGGCGAAGGACGAGCCGTCGGAGCGCTGCACGGGGAAGGCCCACTCGCCGGCGGGACGGTAGCCACACTCGGGGATCCACATGCCGCGCGGCGTGAGGCCCAGGTGACGCTGATGGGTCTCCACGGCGAGGCGGACTTGCGCGCGGAGGCTCTCCTCGGTGCCAAGCAGGGGAAGGTAGCCGTGGGTGGCCGCGCAGGTGAGGATCTCGAGCGAGCCCTTCTGATGGAAGTGGCGGAAGCCGTCATGGATGCGGCCATCGAGGGCGCGGAACTGCTCCAGCGCGGAGGTGAAGAAGCGCTGCCAGTAGCGGGCGGTGGCGGCGTAGGCGTCTTCGCGGTTGGAGAGGAAGAATGCTTCGTCCTCGCGGGCGGCGCTGATCTTGCGCTCGAGGTAGTGCGGGAACTCGGCCTGGAAGGCGGGATGCGCGAGCTGTTCGAGCAGGATAGGCGAGAGGTTGAGATTGCACTTGAGCGCGATGCCGTCGCGATCGAGGTTCTCCAGCATGCGCAGCAGCGGGAGGTAGGTCTCAGCCGCGGCTTCGTGCAGCCATTCCATGCCATGGGGCCAGGTGCCATGATTCACCACCCAGGGTAAGTGGGCGTGCAGCGTGAAGCTGAGGAAGCCTTTGGTGGCGGCTTCCGAGTCGAACTGGGGGGCGTGCACGTGCAAGGCCGCAGGTTCCTTCCTAATCAGAACTTCCATTCATCAATTGGGACTAAACGTGGGCGCGGTATCCGATGCGGTAGGACCGAGCTTTCCGAACTCTCGGTGACGCCCGCCGGATGCTGTCAGGGTTCCTGTCGTGCAGGTTTCCTGTCGCTTGGATGCGTCCTGGGGCGAATGCGTCGCGCGCGGTCGGACGATGGTAAGGGGAGCGAGAATGGCACCCCGGGAAACTCCCGGGACCGGAGACGGACACTCTACAGAGTACAGACGCGGCAGAACGACTGGCGCCGCGCGAAGCGGGCGAAGATCGCGCAGCTATCGTGCTTTCGCCATAAAGGGAAAGACGCCGCACGCTGGACCTCGCGGCCCGGGGTGCGGCGTCTGCTGGCCTGAAGCTCTTACAAAGTTTTAGCGAGGCTGGAGGGTTGGTTCGTGTGGAGCTGCATCGCGATTCTGGTCGGGATAAGGCATCTCCGAGGTCTGGACGGCGATCGGCGCGGAGGTATGGAAGTGCACCACGGTCTCAGACGGGATGCTGACCTGCTGGCCGCGGGTGACGCCCTGGACGACGGCCCCGCCGCCGCCTCCGGCTGCAGCTCCGATGGCGGCTCCCTTGCCTCCGCCGAAGATGCCTCCGAGCACGGCTCCGATGGCAGCGCCTCCGCCGATCTTCTCGGCGGTATTCTTGCCGCGGCCCTTGCCTTCGAGGGCGTAGGCGTCGGTGGCGAGGGCGATGCGCTGGCCGCGAATGCGAACGGAGTCGAGGGTGATGGCGAGGCGCGAGCTCCCTTTGTAGTGCGTGGCGTCTTTGGAGTCAGTTACGGTGCCGATGACGGTCGAGCCGGCGGGGATGGCGAGCAGGCCGTCGGCGTCGACCTCATGCGTGACCACGCCGTGGAAGGTGGCTCCGGTGGGAGTGGAGGCGCTGCTGAGGGTTTCGGTGATGCGGACGGGGATCACGCGTCCAGCGGCGATGTGCACGGTCCTGATTACCGGCTGAGGGGGCGCGGCGGCAGGCGGCGGAGGCAACGGAGCATTCTGCGCGATGGCGGCGCGCTCCTGCGGGGTCGTCGGGCGGGACTGCGCCGGGACTGCGGCCGCGCCAGTGTTGATGGGAGCCGGTTCGGTGACGGTAGGCGCGACGGCGACGCCGGCGACGGTGAGGCTGTCGACGACTTCCTTGACTCCGGGGATTTTGGCGGCGTCCTGTTCGGCGACGGAGCGGGCGGTGTCGTCGGAGACGTTGCCGCTGAGGGTTACGATTCCGCCCTGCACGGCGACCTGGACAGGCTGCTTGCCGATGACGGCGTCTCCGCTGAGAGCGGCCTGGACCTGTGTGGTCAGCGTGGCGTCATCGACGGTCTTCTTGGTGCAGCCGGACAGCAGCAGGGCGAGCGTGGCAGGGAGCAGAGCGGTGCGCAGGGCGCGGGCGGATGGCAGGCAAAGGGGCAGCAGGGGCGAGTGAGTGAGAGTCGTGCGAGTCGTCATGGTCATCGTTCTCCGTGGGAGGCTTTGGGGGTTCGCGGGGCCCGAAGTCGAAACATCCCATGCTCCTATGAGCCATAGGATGCTGGAACGGGCTGAAAGCCGCTCCGAGTTTGAGTTGGATTTCGGAGAAGACGAAGTGTCTGACACTGCGCGACAACCTATGGGAGGTCTTTGGGCATCCAGAGAGTTGCGGGTGGGAGCGGCAGGAGCGCGGAGCGGGTTAGAGATCACCGCGCAGACTCTCCGCCGTGACGTATGCTGGTTTCCTGCCTTCGGGCGAGACCGGGCCGGCGGGATGTGCATCCCATAGGCAATACAGGGCGTCGGCAGCAATGGGTCGACGCGGACAAACAGGTTTTGAAAGAAGTGGAGGATGCGAATGGCAGACAACGAGAACGGTGTGGGCAGCTTTGGCTGGTTCCTGGCGGGTCTGGGCATTGGAGCCCTGGTGGGCGTGCTGTATGCGCCGAAGTCCGGCAAGGAGACGCGGGACGACCTGGTCGCCAGCGCTCTTGAGGCAAAGGATCGTGCCAACCAGGCATACGCCCAGGGCCGCGAGCAGGTGACGCAGTACGTCGCGACCGGCAAGCAGAAGGCTGACGAGTACATCGCCACGGGCAAGCAGAAGGCCAGCGAGTACGCGGACAAGGGCCTGGAGTACTACGACAAGGGCCGCTCGCAGCTCAGCGAGTATGTGGAGAAGGGCAAGGCGGTCGCCCAGAACCAGGCCGATGCGGTGAAGGAAGCGGTCGAGGCCGGCAAGGAAGCCTACGTCGCGAAGACCAGCGAGGTTGCTTAGAGTTCGCTCGGCACCTGCAGGGCATTCCGTGGAGGGCCGGGCGGTACGTCCGGCCCTTCGTCTTGCCTCGCAACCATTTCCTCGCGAAAGAGATGCGAGACAATAGGACGTCCCCCTCCGGAGTGCGCGTGCGCGCCTGGAGGAAGAGAACGATCAGCGTAGAAGGAGCGAGTCCAGATGTCAGTTGCGAACAGTGTAGCGATGGTGTTGCTGCAGGCGGAGTCTCACCGTGACGTGCACTGGGCCAGCATCTTTGTAGGGCTCATCGCGCTCGCGTTGTGGGTGCAGGCGCTGGGAGTTGCCGCGGTGGGTTTCTATGCATACCGGTTCCTGCAGAAGATCGACAAGCTGGGGAACTCATTCGAGCAGAAGACGACGCCGATTCTGGAGAAGACCAACCTGTTGCTGGAGGACCTGACGCCGAAGGTGCGGGTGATCAGCGAGAACGTGGAGCAGCTGAGCTACACGGTGCGCGAGAAGGTCGACGAGATTGGCGCGACGATGACGCAGGTGAACCGCACCGTCGAGGAGATCAACCTGCGGACGCGTGTGCAGGTGGCTCGCGCCGATGCGCTCGTGACGGATGCGATGGAAGCGACGAATGAGATCTCGCAGACGGTGCAGGAGGGCATTCGCGTGCCGCTACGGCAGGTGATGGGGATTGTGGCGGGCGTGAAGGCGGGGATCGAGACGCTGGTGTCGCGGTTTCCGTTTGGATCGCGGGATTAGCTAAGGTCTCGTAAAGAAACATGATCGAGTATCGGGCTTTGAGCTTGGAGTCGCGAGTTGTCATCGCGGCCGGAGCTCAAAGCCCGATTTCGTTTTGGGGCGGCGATACCCAATCCCAGATTTCCTGCCGATCCCTGGCAAAGAAGCAGGTTTCTCCACTACGCGGGACGATGAACCTGTCCCGCTCCGGTCGAAATGACAATCTCCAGCGGTGGGGAATCTGTCGATGCAACCTTAGACGATCCAGCCGCCGCCTACCACGTCGTCGCCGTCGTAGAAGACGGCTGACTGGCCGGGCGTGATGGCTCGCTGGGGCTCATCGAAGGTGGCTTCGATGAGGTCGTCGCCAACGACGTGCAGTGTGGCCCAGGCGGGCTCGTGGCGATGGCGGATCTTGATGGTTACGCGGATGGGCTGCGCGGGCTCGGCGATGGCGATCCAGTTGAGGCGGTTGGCGCGCAGGGTGCATGACATGAGCGCGTCGCCCGCGCCGATCTCGACCTGGTGCGAGTCGGGGTGGATCTTCAGGACATAGAGCGGGTCGGCGCTGGCGATGCCGATGCCCTTGCGCTGGCCGACGGTGAAGCTGTGGATGCCTGCGTGGGCGCCCATGACGTCGCCGGTCTCGCTGACGAGGTCGCCGGAGCTGTCGGGCATGGTGCGGCCCTGCTCCTCGAGGTAGGCCTCAAGGAACTGGGAATAGCTGCCGCCGGGGATGAAGCAGATCTCCTGGGAGTCGGGCTTCTGGGCGAGTTCGAGGCCGTGGCCGGCGGCGAGGGCGCGGACGGCCGGCTTCTGCATCTCGCCGAGCGGGAAGAGCGTGCGGGAGAGTTGCGCTTGGGTGAGGCCGAAGAGGAAGTAGGTCTGGTCCTTGGACTTGTCGGCGGGGCGCGAGAGGATCCAGCGGCCACGCTCGGCGTCGAAGCGGTTGCGGGCGTAGTGGCCGGTGGCGATCCGCTCGGCGCCGATCTGGCGGGCGGTGAGCAGCAGCTGATCGAACTTGAGATGGTTGTTGCAGAGCGTGCAGGGAATGGGCGTGCGCCCGGCGAGGTACTCGTCGACGAAGGGGCGGACGACTTCGTCCTCGAAGCGCTGCTGAGCGTTGACGAGGTAGTAGGGGATGCCGAGCTGCTCGGCGACGTGGCGGGCATCGTAGACGTCGTCGATGGAGCAGCAGCGGCCCTGCGAGGTCTCAGGCAGGCCGTGGCGGCCGGCGAGGCGGCGCTGGTTCCAGAGCTGGAGGGTGAGGCCAATGATCTGGCTGCCGGCGGCCTGCATCATGGCGGCGACGGTGGAGGAGTCGACACCGCCGGACATGGCGACGGCGACGGGAGCGTCGAGTGCGGCGTCCGGGGCGAGCAGGTGATCGGACGCAGGGCCAGGCACGCAGCTCTGCGGTGTCGAAGAGGTCGGGATGGTGCAGTCGAGCGGCATACTTCCTCTCTTTATGATAGTCCGCGATGCGAGATGGAGCCCGATCGGTCTGACAGGAAAACGCAGGGGTGTGTACACTCAAGAGCGGTCTCTCGCCGCCTTCTTGCACCATGGTCAACACCTCTCCTCATAAGATGACCGAACGCTGGGCCCTTGTGTTTCTAGGGGTTGCATGTGCTGTGGGCGTGGCGTCCATCTACTACAACCAGCCTCTGCTGCTGGTGATGGGGGCTAGCTTCCATTCCGCTCCGCGGGAGATGGGCTTTGTTGCGGTTGCCACGCAGGTGGGTTACGCCGCCGGGCTACTATTTTTCGTTCCGCTGGGAGACGTGGCCGAGCGCCGCGCCCTGATGGCTCGGATGTATGCCGGTGTTTCGCTGGCGCTGGTGCTGGCGGCGTTTGCGCAGAACCTGGTGTGGATGATCGCAGCGAGTGCGCTGATTGGCGTCCTTGCTTCCGTTACGCATGTGGCGCTGCCGATGGCTCCGGATCTGGTGCCGCCGGAGCGGCGTGGCCATGCGATCGGTTCGGTGATGACCGGCCTGCTGCTGGGTGTTCTGCTGGCCCGGACGTTTGCGGGCTGGCTGGCGAGGCTGTCGAACTGGCGAGTCGTCTTCCTGGTAGCCGCAGTGCTCAACATGGCGTTCGTGCCGATCGTGTTGAAGGCGATGCCGCGGGTCTCTCCGCGTGAGCCGCTCACGTATGGGCAGGCGATGCGCTCGCTGTGGACGCTGGTGCGCGAAAAGCCCCTGCTGCGCGAGGCGAGTCTGCTTGGCGCGTTCACGTTTGGCTCCTTCAGCTGCTTCTGGACGACGCTGGCCTTCATGTTGGAGACGCATCATCACCTTGGGCCGGCGGTTGCGGGAACATTTGGACTGGTAGGTGCAGCGGGCGCGCTGGTGGCTCCGATTGCGGGCAAGCTGGCGGATAAACGAGGCACGCGGGTAGTGGTGACGGTCGCGGGCATTGTGCTGACGGCGAGTTATCTGTGGCTGTGGCTGGTGGAGAAGCCGAACGTGTCGCTGACGGTGCACATGGTCGCGCTGTTCATCGGCGTCATCACGCTGGATACGGGTGCGCAGATGATGCAGATCGCGAACCAGACACGGATCTTCGGGTTGGGTTCGGAGTATCGCAGCCGGTTGAACACGATCTACATGACGATGTACTTCGCGGGCGGAGCGCTGGGCTCGGCGCTGGCTGCGCAGGCCTGGTCGCGCTGGGGATGGGATGGCGTGTGTGTGCTGGCGCTGGGACTCATCGGGATGGCAGGGTTCGTGCACCTGACGGGCTACAGCCGATCGCATGCGGAGACGCTGGTGAAGGTCTCGCGGCATGAGCGTGAGCCCGCGTAGGCAGCGCGTCGAGGCACATGAAGTGTCCTGCCACAAACACTTGCGTGTGATTGAAATCCTTTGATGCAGCGCCGATAGAAGCGTCGGCAATTGAGACATTCACTGCGAGTCTTGTGGCACTTCTTCCGCGGGTCCTGGTAAGGGCCTTCCGAGTTGTGCGGGCATCGTGGAGTTCTCTGTCCAATCAGCTGGGCCGGTGTCGTATGTACCATCCCTACGAGCCGGAAGCTTCGCGGCACCGGCCCTGCAACAACTCTCTCTCCGGTAACTCGTAACTCCTCGGATTTTGTGCGGCGTGTTGCGCTCATCCTTGTGAGTTCAAGCTTCTCTTCCGCATGGGGCGGTAAGAACAAAGAGGCCGGCGTAGTTAGCGACGGCCCCTTTGTTGTTGTCCTAACGGACTACCGGGCTCCGACGAAACCACGCAGGGTGCGGGCGAGGTCGTACATCTCGGTGGCCTGGCTGCTGAGCTGCTGGCTGGCGGCAGCGCCCTGTTCGGCGGCGGCAGCGGTGCGGAGCGTGATCTGTTCCATCTCCGAGAGCTCCTTATGGATGGAATGCAGGTTGGAGGTCTGCACAGTGGCTCCGGAGCTGACGCGTGCCATCAGCGCGCGAAGCTGTTCGGAGCAGTGCTGCACGGCTGTGATGGACTTCGATACTGCATTGACACGCTCACGGCCCTCGACGGTGGTCTTGGCTGCGCCTTCGATCTGGATGGCCATGTCCGACGACGCCCTGGTGCAGAGCTGAGCGAGCCGACCGACCTCGTCGGCGACGACGGCGAAGCCAGCTCCTGCAGATCCCGCGCGCGAGGCTTCCACGGCCGCATTGAGGGCGAGGAGGTTGGTCTGGAAGGCGATGGTCTCGATGGCGGCGAGGATGGAGGTGATGGTGCCGGTGGAGCTTTCGATGCGCGCCATCGAGGTAGTGAGGTCCTGGACGCGGTCGACGCTGCGGGTGACTTCGTTCAAGGTCTCGTCGAGCAGACGCATGGCCGTGGAGGTGTCCTCGGAAGTGCTGCGTGCGACCGAGTCTGCCTGCGAGGAACTGCCGGAGGTAGTCTGCACGCGCTCAGCCTGTTGTATGGCCTCGCCGGAGAGCGTCTGCGAGGTTTGCGCAATCTGCATGGAAGCGCTTGCGACCTGGGACGCCCCGCTTTCCATGTTGGAGGAGATGTTGAGCAAGCGGCGGGTACCGCGGCGAAGTGTAAGCCAGACCCAGATCATGGCCACGAAGCCGACGAGGATGGTGACGCTTGCCGCGGCCATCATCCAGTGCGCGTTGCGGTCGGAGGTGGCGGCGGCGGTCTCCAGATTGGCATTCGCCATGGCTGCGAGCCGGTTGGCAGGAGCGATGGCCTGATCGAAGGGAGAGACCTTATTCGCGGCGGAGATGGCAGAGGCACCCTCGGCGTCGCCGGCCTCGCAGAGCGGGATGAGCCGCTCGACGTAGGCGTCGGCGGCGGCGAGGGAGGTTTTGGCTTCAGCGAGGACGCCTAGCTCATCCTCGGCGCCCCCTAAAGCTTCGTACGAGGCCTGCGCGGCGACTGCGTTCTGGTAGTGCTCGCGGAAGCTGTCACGTACCTGGAGGACTTTGGCGGGAAGATGATTGCGGCTGTTGAGTTCGAGGCCGCGCTGGTCAGCGCGCATGCCCAATACTTCGCCGACCATGCGTGCGGCGAGATAGCGTTTTTCGGCGTGCACGGCGATGAGTGAATGCGAGGAAGCGGTGCTCGCCAGGAACAGACCCGTCAGGATCAGGATCGAAACCAGCATGAGCGTGCCGCAACGATAGAGGCTTCCAATGAGAGTGTGGGAGCGCGCGTCCATGCGGCGATCTATCGGCGGTTCAGTTGTGTCGCATTAGAGGGCGATTTCCCAAATCGGCGTTATTGCATCACACGGAAGTTGTATCCCGGGCTTTCAGGGTTCACCTTTCAGAGTCTTCTATCGGCCCAATGCTGCGGGACATAGAGGTGGTTGCGCATCTGAGAGGCTTGGCGGTGGGGTGGCGCGGCCCCACT
Organism: Bryocella sp.; assembly: GCF_058498515.1. Taxonomy (NCBI): domain Bacteria; kingdom Pseudomonadati; phylum Acidobacteriota; class Terriglobia; order Terriglobales; family Acidobacteriaceae; genus Bryocella; species Bryocella sp. The sequence continues at coordinate 60,159 of NZ_JBMHYI010000010.1, read as the reverse complement.
CGCTGGGTGCGGGGCCCATGGTGAAGATCAATGTTCCGCCGTCGGCGATCTCTTCATGGCGGAGCCAGTTGTTGACGATGGGCTTGTTGTTCAGCGTCACGGACTGCACGTAACGATTGATGTGCTCGGGGTCGAGGTTGCGTGCGACGATGTGCAGCGTCTTGCTCTTACCGACCGCGAGAGTAACGTCGGGGTAACTCGGCGTACCGATGAGATATACGGGCTGGCCGGAGTTGGGGTAGAAGCCGATGGAGTTGAAGAGGAACCAGCTGGACATCGCGCCAGAATCGTCGTTGCCGGGGATGCCGGCGCGGCCTGCGGTGAACCACTTCTCGAGCAGCTGCGTGATTACATCGGCTGTCTTGTCCGGGCGGTTCGACCAGTTATAGAGCACGGGCATGAGGAAGCCGGGCTCGTTGCTGACATCGAAGTGCTGCCTGAGGAAGATGGTGTCGAGACGCTGGTTGAAGGTCTTGTCGCCACCGGCGAGCTCGACGACCTTGCGCTGATCCTGTGGCGCGTAGAAGGAATAGGTCCAGAGGTCGCCTTCGTAAAAGAAGTCGGGCCAGGTGCCGCGCACGACGAAGTATGGTGCGGCCCAGGAGCCATCGGGATTGCGGGGACGAAGGAAGCCTTTGAAGCCTTCGCGCTCGAGATCCTTGTCCCAGAGGTTCTGCCAGTTGTGCGAGCGGGTAGCGAAGAGCTTCGCTTCGGCGTCATGATGCAGGCCGCAGGCCAACTCAGCGATGGCGAAGTCGTCGTACGCGTACTCCACGGTGCGGGAGCCGCTGCGCTCGTCGGCGAGCGTGACGAAGCCTTTGCTGTTGTAGTCAAGGATGCCGCCGCGGCCTTCCTTCTGCTGATCCTTCGGTGGCACGGAGGCGTCTTTCAGCATGGCCTGGAAGGCAGTCTCGTAGTCGATGCCGGTGAGGCCCTTGACGTAGGCGTCGGCGACCATGACGTTGGCGTTCGAACCACCCTGGGTGCGGCCGTTGTCGTTGCCGCTGCGCGCGTCGGGCATGTAGCCGGTGTGCTTGTAGATGTCGATGAGCGAGCGGATGAGGTCGCGCTCGCGGTCGGGGGCGATGAGCGTCAGCAGCGGCGCAGAGCTACGATAGGTGTCCCAGATGGCGTAGTAGTCGTCGTAGTAGGGATGCTCGGCGTAGGAGGTGTCCCAATAGGGGTTCTCGCCGGTACGGTCGGCCGGCATGAGCATGGTGTGATAGAGCGCGGTGTAGACCTTGGTCCGCTGTTCGGTTGTTTCTCCGCGAAGCTGGATGACGGAGAGCGCGTTATCCCATGCCGCGGTGGCCTTGGCGCGGGTAGCGTCGAAGTCCCACGCTGGGGCTTCGACGGCGATGTTGGCCTTGGCTTGATCCGTGCTGATGAAGGAGATGCCCACCTTGGCGCGGACGATTTGCCTGGCGTGTGCGGAGAATTCGAAGCTTGCACCGAGCTTGCCATCGTCGCCCGCCTGCGCAGAGGCTGCGTCACTGAGTGCGGCGTCGGTTTTATTGTTGCCGGTCCAGGTGCGTACGGAGCTGGCTGCGATGTCGAGGACGATGTCGAAGTAGACGCGATACTCTCCACCGCGATTCCACCCGCCGGTGTAGCGGCCGAAGCCGGTGATCTCGCGTGGCGAGACCACGTGGACTTCGCCGCCAAGGAAGCGCTGCGACTCCCAGCCCGTGCCCTTGCTGAGGCAGTGGGCGAGGTCGACGGTGAGGTGGGCTGGGGCGTCGGAGCCGAATGTATAGCGGTGCATGGCGACCCGGCGGGTGGTGGTGATCTCGGCGCGGACGTTGTAGCGCGTGAGAGTAGCGGCGTAGTAGCCGGGATGATCGACCTCAGCCACTCTCGGACTTGCCATCCTCTCGAGCGTGAGATCGCCGGTTGCTGGCATCACGAGGATGTTGCCGTACTTGCCTGACGCGCCGGAGAGGTGCAGGTGGGAGAAGCCGACGATCGCGCCTCCGCTGACATAGCCGAAGCCTGACGGGTGGCCATCGAAGGTCTGCATGTCCGGCCCGGCCTTGACCATGCCAAAGGGAAGCGCGGCGCCGACGAAGGTGTTGCCGCCCCAGTCGACGCCGAGGAAGGGATAGACGTCCTTCGCATGGCCAGAGGGCACGGGCTGGGGTGTTGCGGCGAAGCTCGAGCTACAGATGAGGCCGGCGCAAAGCAAGGCCAGGGAAGCGGTACGGCGAACGATCACGCGAAGCTCCGGATGAGACCTGAAGGACCATCAGGATCATAGGGAGTTCTCCGGGCAGACGCCAGCCGCGCGGATGCCTTCATGTCGTCAAGGTGCGGGAATTTACCGAACCGCAAAGAAGCTGCTGGCTCTGGTTTGCGTGGACGGATCCGATCCGGAAGTCGGCATTCCCGTAGGCGGGGACGAATTCGTGATTGCTTGTGAGGCTGACGAGGCTGCCGCGCAACGGCTTGAGGACGAAGCTGCAAGGATCAGCGCCGATGAGCATCGCGAATATCCCTTGAGCTTTAGCTTAGGCCGGATTACTTCACGGACTGACGGACAGGAATCGTTGGAGACCCTGCTCAGTTCTGCTGACAAGGCCATGTACATTGCAAAGCAGCGACGCAAACGAGATCTGATTGAGCAGGAATAGCAACTGATTCCTGCCTACAGCAGGTTACGGTGTAGTTCGGAAGGATCTCCATAGACTCCTCTGCTGTCCGCGTGGAACGTGCCCTCATGATGAGCCAAGCCTGAACGTGCAGGGAAGGCGTGGTGTGTTACACGAGAGTGGTCCGGGTTTATGCCGGTTCGGCGCACCACCCCTGGTTTGGCTACTCGATCACGACAGATCGTCGTCGCTATCTGCTGACGTTGGATATTGATTTGTCTCGCCGAATTCGACCAGGGAATTCGTTCGTTCACCGCCGATAGCGGGTTGTTCCTTGCAAAGGCTTTGATTTGGCCGGGTTGCTCATGAATGCTGACCGTGGAGAGCGAATCCATGCGCAGATTTTGGGTGGCCATTCCATTCCTTATTTCGCCACTCGCATCCGGCCAGCAGGCATGTGTGGATGGTATTCGTGTCGAGGGAACCGTGATGGATCCGTCCGGGGCGACCATCGCGGGTGCAGAAATTCGTGCGAGCGACGGAGTGCGTGCAACGGCGGACGAGAGTGGTCACTTTGTCCTGCCCTGTGTTGCTGCGGGCCTCTCCATCCATGTGCAGGCCCAGGGGTTTGATTCTGCCTCGCTGGTTGCGAATGCTCCCATGGGGGAGACTGCTCATCTTACGTTTCAACTTTCCATTGCGAACGTGGAGACCGTGGTCCAGGTCAGCGCGTCGTCACTGGCGTTGGACGACACCGATGACGCAGGCACTGTCACGCTCAATGCGCGGCAGATCGATCAGCTTCCTGATGACCCTGACGATCTTCTGAGCCAGTTGCAACAGATGGCGGCCAGTGCGGGCGGAGATCCGACGAACACGATCCTCACCATCAATGGCTTTCAGAATGGAAGCGCCCTGCCACCGAAGAGCTCCATCGCCTCGATCCGCATCAACCCGGATATGTTCTCTAGCGAGTATCAGTCACCGCTGTGGCGTGGGGCACGTATCGAAATCACGACCAAGGCCGGTGCGGACACGTTTCATGGGGCGGTCTTTGCGACTTTGAGCAATGCAGCTTTGAACGCTCGCGATCCCCTTTCGACCGCGTCCACTCCTGCCGATAAGCAGCGTTATGGGTTTGAATTCTCCGGGCCTATTGTTGCCAACAGGGCGGGCTTCGCGCTTGCTCTTGAGAGGCGAGCTATCAAGGAGTTCAACGTGGTGAATGCGATCACGCTGGACGCCAACTTTAACCAGACGCCGCTGCATGAGGCTGTGCAGGCTCCGCAACGCTTATGGATCGGATCGGCTCGCGGGGACTGGCAGGTTACAGCGAAGGACACCGCTTCGTTAGCCTTTGCTGCGAATGTAAATCGCCTGGGCAATCAAGGTGTCGGGGGGCTTGTCCTCGCGGATGGCGGTTTTACGAGTCTGGCCAGCGAGTACGATCTGCGCTTCAACAACACGCAGACCATCGATGCGAACTCGCTACATGAGACGCGCATCGGCTACACGTGGAAGCGTACGCAACAGACGCCGAACTCTACCGCGCCTTCGCTGCAGGTGGCGGGCTTCTTCACGAGCGGAGGTTCCATGGCGCAGGCTCTCAACGATCGCGAGCGTGCTTTGGAGATCGACGAAGATTTTCTTCTCACGCGAGGCAAGCACTCACTCAAGATCGGCGCGCAGTCCCTTGCACTCTTCGAGCACAACTTCACGCCGACCAATTTCAATGGGGCGTTCGTCTTTGGTGGAGGGAGCGCGCCGAGCCTTGATGCCAACGGCAATCCGACGGGACAGACCACGACCATCACAGCGGCGGAGCAATATCGCCGCGCTCAGTTATCGCTTGCGGGCGGCAACCCGACGAGTTACCAGATGACCTCGGGTGAGCCACTTGTTGCGTTCACCCAGTGGCATCTCGGTTTGTATGCCCAGGACACGATTAAGTTCACTCCACATTTCTCTATGGACGCCGGTCTTCGCTATCAACTGCAGACCACACCAGCGAGTTTCGCCAGCGTTCAACCGCGGCTCGGGATATCCTGGACGCTCGGCGCGAAGCAGAGTTGGATATTTCACCTGCGCGGAGGCTTGTTCACTGGGCCTACGAGTACGAATATCATTACTGACGTTACACGGCTCGACGGCGTGCGGCAGCATGAGACCACCGTTTACTCGCCCAGCTTTAGTAACCCGCTCACACCTGTTGCTGGTTCTATCCAGCTTGGAACGCAGTTCAGCCTGTTCCCGCATTTTCGGCAGGATCCGTACTATCAGGGGAGCGCTGTGGTGGAGCATGACTTTCCACATCACTGGCATGCGCAGGCCGACTACAACCTGGGCGGCGACTGGAACGACATCCGCGTGATCAACATCAATGCCCCGCAGGTCGCCAGCAGCATCGGCACCGCGCCGGATCCGACGGCGGCTCTGCTTGCGCCACGCCCGATTACGCCTGGGCTTAACATCTTCCAGTATCAGGATTACGGTCATACAAGGGGATGGTGGTTCGCCACATCGATTAGTCAGCAGAGTCTTAAATGGCTGAACGTGAAGGTGACTTACTGGTATGTCGATTTTCGTGGGAATTCCGGGACGCCGCAGTCTACGTATAGCTCGCAGGGAGAGTCGGCGCGCCCGGACTGGATGCGGCGCGATGGCCTGGATCTGAATGGCACGTTGAATCTTCCGAGTAAAATCGCGTTTTCGACTTACTTCAACACGCAGCCTGGCACTCCATTCAACATCACGACGGGCACTGACGCGAATGGAGATGGCACCTTCAACGACCGGCCGTCCTTCACGACGACTCCCGGCGCGGGGGTCTACAGCACTCGCTATGGCCTTCTGACCACCAACACGGTCAATGGCGACGTGCCCTACAATCTGGGGCGGATGTCCTGGGTCGTTCACTTTGGCATGAATCTCAGCCGGTCGTTTCAACTCAACCCGGGGAACAAGGAGAGCCCCCGGCTTCTTACACTGAATGCTCGGGCGGCCAATGTTCTCAACAAGACGCGTGTTACCTCCGTGGGGACGATCGTGTCCTCTCCGAACTTTGGTCAGGCGCTGGCGGCGGAAGAAGCCCGACGCATTGAATTTGGCGCGCGTCTCTCTTTCTAATGGGCGCCAGCCGTGCGTAAGATAGCCTCATCGGCGAGGAAGAGACTCATGGCCAAGCCTGACAATCCGGCCGTCATCATCTCCACCCTGCATGGCCGTGGTGTGCTCGCGGTAACGGCCGGCACCGTCATTCTCGCCGGCCTCACGGCGAGCAGGTGCCACACGTACTTCACCTCGCATCATGCAGAGGTCTCTGTCGTCCCGTCGATCCTCTTCGGGATCGTGATGTGGCTCTGGTGGGGGCTCGTGGCGCTAGCGATGTGGCTCCTGGCGCGGAATCATCCGGAGAGTCTGCGCTTCTCCATCCGCACCGTGCTCGCACAGGTCCTTGCAGGCAGCGTTGTGGGCTACCTTCATCTGCAGGCTATTCAACTGACGGTTCGTGCGGGGTATGTGTGGCCCGGATGGGAGGAGGCTTATATTGCTCTGAACTACGTCACCGTCCCGCGCTTCGGCATCGAGCTGCTGACGTACTCTTTCCTCTTCGCCATCTCCGCGACGCTGCACCTGCAATCCCAGCGGCAGCTTGATGCTGTACGCACCCTTGAACTGGAGCGGCAGCTTTCGCAGGCCCAGCTCAAGGCGCTGCAGATGCAGATGGAGCCTCACTTCCTCTTCAACACGCTCAATGCCATCACCAGCCTCGTCGCCCAACACCGCAACGCCGAGGCATCGAAGACGCTTGCGCACCTGAACACCATCCTGCGCAATACGCTGCAACGCAGGATGCCGGAGAAGGTGACCTTCCTCGAAGAGCTAAACATCGTCGAGAGCTATCTCGCGATCCAGCAGGTGCGGTTCGCCGATCGGCTGCAGGTGAGGATTGAGGTTTCGCCGGAGGCACTCGAGTGCCTTGTGCCCTGCTTTCTGCTTCAGCCGATCGTGGAGAACGCGATCAAGCATGGGATCGCACCCATGGAGGCGGGTGGGTTGATCGAGACCGAGGTCAAGCGAATCGGCGACACGCTCTGGCTGCAGGTTCGCGACAATGGTCATGGCGCGATTGCGTCGAAGACACAGGGGCACGGAATCGGTATGCAGAACACTCGCGAGCGCCTCGCGTATTTCTATCCTGATGCACATGAACTCAGTATTGCGACACCGCTGGCGGGTGGCTATCAGGTCACGATCCAGATTCCGTATGAGCGTGGTTTGCGGAGAGCGCAATGATTCTGCGAGCGGTGATTGCTGATGACGAGCCGCCTGCGCGCGCACTGCTGAAGGTTCTTCTCGCAGAGATGCCGGAGATCGTCGTTGCCCAGGAGTGCCGGAACGGGCGCGAGACCGTGGCCTATCTGCAATCGACAGACGTTGACCTGCTGTTTCTCGATATCGAGATGCCTGGCATGGGCGGATTTGAGGTCGCCGAGCATGTAGGCCTGCGTAGTCTACCGCCAACGATCTTCGTGACCGCCTACCACGAGCATGCTGTGAAAGCCTTTGAAGTACAGGCGATCGATTACCTGACCAAACCTGTTGAGCCAGCGCGGCTGGCCCGGGCCATCGGCCGTGTCCGGGAGAAGATTGCGGCGAAGTCTGCGCTGCTGACTCAGGCACAGTTCGATGCCATGTTGGCGGGTCTGTCGACCGGCCCTGGCTCTTCCAAGAGGTTTGCTTCCCGTCTGCTCGTCAAGGATGGCGATAAGGAGATTTTCCTTCCCGTTGAGAAGATCGAATGGATCGAGGCGGCCGAATACTACTGTTGCCTGCACGCGGAGAAGCGCCGGTTCCTGCTGCGCGAGACGATCACCGATCTCAGTCAGAGACTCGATTCTCAACAGTTCGTGCGGATTCACCGTTCGACAATTGTGAACCTGAACCACATCCGCGAGATCTACCGCGACGGGCAGTCGGATGGCGCCGTGGTTTTGTTGAACGGCCAGACTCTGAAGATAAGTCGATCGGGGCGACAAAAGTTGCTCGAAGCGGGTACCCCTTAGAAGCTTGCGAGCGCTCGGCATGCCGTTCCGAGCGCGCGATTCTCGACGCTTTTTAACACTCCCACCATATCTAGCGTGATGCTCTCAGTATGGGCTAAGAACCGAGTTGGGAAAATACATCCAGTCATAACATGTGTCTTAGTCGGCGATCTTATCGGAACCGCTATGTCCATGTCACAAGGCACCCGAAGTAACGCACTTTCAGCGAAAGTCATGTGAGTGTATCTCGATAGCCTCCGTGGCGAGTAACTCCAACGATCATGTGTGGTTTGGAGCTCATCACTCGGATGATGTTTTTCCGCTCCTGCGTCTTTTCGCAACGGCCTTTGTAAGCAGGATGCTCGAAAGGCTATGCCGGTGTCGATCATACTTAGGTATTGGCTGTGACCTGTTGATGACGGTTGCGCGATTTCGGGTTATCGCCGCGAGTGTGCAGATCCGATTGCTGCGGCCTTCCCCTTCCTGGTGGGTGCGCCCTACGACGTGCATGGCACCTTTATGCGGGTCCGTGTCGCTGTCGGTGCGGTTCGTTCTCGACGGCGATCCTCTGGTCGCGGGGAGCCGACGCATAGCGGTCACCAACACCTAGGTGCCTATCAATACCAAAGCTCAATGGATTTCGGTTAGCCCCTCTGCTCTGATCCTGAAAAGAATCTGGATCCGCATGGGTGTGTCGCGTTGACTGCCCCGAGGGAGCGATCGACGATGAACTCGGAAATCAAATATCGGGTGTGCCGATGGTTCGTTATCGTGACCCTCCTCGTTCCATACCCAAGGACGATTCTCGACTTGAGGTCGCAAGTCGCGGAAGCGCAGAGCCTCCAGGCCGGCGATACTCCCATCGAGGCGGCGATGGCATCGAACGAACCGTACCGGAGTGACGCCCTGACACTAGCAGGAGCGGTTGACTTCGCACTGAAGCAGAACCTCGATCTCCAGATCGCGAATATTGAAACTGCAAGGCGTCAGGAGGACCTTGAGATCTCACGGTCGGCGCTGCTACCGACTGTGGGGTTCGAGGCAGATGAAAGTGTCAATCGGCACAACCTGAGGGCCCTGCTCGGCATCGAGATCCCGATCCCCACTGTCCCCCATAACATCGGACCTTATCAGGCGGTTCATGTCGGGCCTACGTTCGCGGTTCCGGTGTTTGACCTCACGTTGGTTCGTCGTTACCAGGCCAGTGGGCATCGCTTGCTTGCTGGCCGGGCCGATGAGTCGACAGTTCGGGAAGAAACTGTCCTGTTGCTTGTCAGCGAATACATGGCACACCTGCGCGCAATCGCGGCCATCACGGCGGCTGAGTCGCGCGTGGAATTGGCTACGCGCCTGGCCCACCAAGCGGATGACCTGCTAAAGGATGGCGTAGCAAGCAGGATCGATGTATCGCGTTCCCAGGTGAGGCTCAGAGAGGAGCAGCAACGATTGATTGACGCGCAGCGCGATGCCGACACCTCGCTATACGCATTGCGGCGCATCATGAACATGCCTGACAGCGAGAAGATTGCATTTGCCGACCAGCAGGACTTCTTCCGGACTCCGTCATTCGATGTTTCAGACCCGCTGGCGACCGCATTGCTGCAGCGCCCCGAACTGAAATCCTTGAATGAGGGGATCAAGGTAGCCCAATCGGACCATAAGGCCGCCGTGGCGGAGTCTGCACCGAAACTCACCTTTGATGGCTTTTGGGATGAACAGGGGCAGACATTCAACACCTCCGCTCCCGGATACCAGTATCAAGTCACCATGAGCGTCCCCATCTTCACCGGTGGGCGGCTCAGTGCTGAGCGGAGGAGCACGCAACTGACGGAGCAGCGGGCGCAGAAACAACTCGCACAGGAACGAAATGTGATCACCGAGCAGGTACACGACGCGCAGATAGAGTTACAGGCCGCGCTCCACCAGGTGGAGCTTGGTCGCGAGGAAGTGCAGCTGGCCCATGAGGAAGTGTCGCTTTCGCAGGGGCGCTTTCAGTCCGGCGTGACCGACAACATCGAGGTCACGGCCGCGCAGGACTCGCTTGCCCGCGCTAACGATGCGGAGATCGGGGCGCTATTCCGCTACAACATCGCACGAGCGGAACTCGCCCGGGCCACCGGTGGCGCCGAGCAGACCTACGCCCATCCCTAACACCTATTCGAGAGAGGAGACGACCATGAGTGAATCGGTGGTAGACCCATCGACCGAAGAATCGGCGACGGCCCATGGCGCTGTAGAAGCAGAAGGCATCACGGGGCGCAAGAAGACTCTGCTGATCTGCGGCGGTGCGGTGGTGCTAATCCTTTTGCTGGTCTTCGGCATTCGATATGTGGTGTGGTCATTCGACCACGAAGAGACAGATGATGCCTATCTAGCGGGACACCTTCATCCAATTAGCGCGCGCGTTTCGGATACCGTGCAGCGCGTGTTGATCGACGACAACGAGCATGTCATTGCGGGGCAGGCACTCGTCCTTCTCGATCCCAACGACTATAAGGTGAGATTGGATCAGGCCAAGGCTGCGCTCGATGCGGCCAGCCGCGGGGCGGAGACGGCGGAGGCAGCGATCCTCTCTACGTCGCAGTCTGCGACGGCGCAGACGACCGAGGCGGTGGGTAGCGTTGGAGAGGCGAAGGCTTCGATCCAGGCATCGAAGGCCGCCGTAACCGCAGCCGAAGCGGGGGTTCCGCGTGCGCAGGCTCAGCTTCGGGAAGCGGATGCAACATTGCAACGCGACGATACCGACCTGCAGCGGTACGAGGACCTCTACGCAAAGGAACAGATCTCAAAGCAGACCGTTGATCATCAGCGCGCCAGCTATAAGGTGGCCCTTGCGGGACAAGCCGCGGCACAGGAACAGGTGCGACAGGCCCAGGCCCAGCTGATAGCAGCTCAGCAAGGCGTCGTGCACGCGGAGGCCCTGCTGACGAACTCCCAGGGCGGGTTGCAGTCCGCGGAGGCTGTAAGGCTCGAAACACGTGTGCGCGAAAGGCAATTTGCGACGGCAAAGGCCGCAGTCGCGCAGGCCACGGCGGCGATGGACGACGCGAAGCTTCAACTTTCCTACACCATCATCACAGCTCCAGTGAGTGGACGCATTGGCAGGAAGTCGGTTGAGGCAGGGCAGCGCGTACAGATCGGGCAGCCGCTGATGGCGATTGTTGAGGATCAGCCATGGGTTGTCGCCAACTTCAAGGAGACGCAACTGGAGAAGATGCGCGCCGGGCAGAGCGTCGAGGTTGAAATCGACACGTTCCCGAAGCACAAATTTCATGGACACGTGGACAGTCTCGCCCCGGGTTCTGGGAATGAATTCGCGCTTCTGCCTCCAGACAACGCCACTGGAAATTTCACCAAGATCGTGCAGCGAATTCCGGTCAAAATCGTTCTCGATCAGGACAGCGTGCGTGGGTACGAGAACCTGCTTTCGCCTGGCATGTCGTCAGTCGTCACTGTGGCCACGAGATAGGAGAGAACGTCCATGGCAACCGCAACGGTCAACCCAGCGCCGGGCGCAGGAAGTGACGCGGTCGAGGCGAAGGATCACGTGTCGCTGAAGACCTGGATATGCGTTACGGGAGTTCTTCTTGGCTGCTTCATGGCGGTGCTCGATATCATCGTTACGAACTCGTCGCTTCGTGACATCGCAGGAACATTGGCAGCTAGCTCAGACGAGATCTCCTGGGTGCCGACCGCGTATCTGGTGGCCGAGATCGTCGTAATCTCTTTGACTTCGTGGCTCGCCGAGGTGTTTTCACTCAAGAGATATCTCCTGGTGAACTCGATCCTCTTTGTCGTCTTCTCCGTGTGCTGCGGTCAAACGCATTCGCTGAGTTTGATGATCCTCTTTCGTGTCATGCAGGGCTTCACGGGCGGTGTCCTGATCCCACTCTCGTTCGTCGTCATCCTCAAGTATCTTCCGCCGTCGAAGAGGGCGATTGGCATGGCGATGTTCACCATCACTGCGACATTCGCTCCCGCTGTGGGGCCGCTCCTTGGGGGATGGTTGACTGACAATTACGGTTGGCCGTTCATCTTTTACATCAACGTCGTCCCCGGGACACTGCTGATCGCTGCGGTGTGGTTCACCATGGAACAGCAGCCCATGAACTTGGCGCTCCTGAAAAAGGGTGATTGGTGGGGAATCATCACTATGGCCATAGGCCTGGCGGCATTTGAGATCGTACTCGAAGATGGAAATCGCAAGGATTGGTTTGGCGATCCGGGCATCGTGAAGCTGGCATGGATTGCGGCCATCTTCATTCCCGCCTTTATCCTGATTGAATTGCGACAGAAGGAGCCCCTCGTCGACCTGCGTCTGTTTGCGCGCAGGAACTTCGGACTTGGCAGCATCGTCAACTTGACGCTTGGAATCGGCCTCTACGGCGTCGTGTTTATTTTGCCGCTATACCTGGGGCAGATCCATGGCTATGATGCAACGCAAATTGGGACGGTCATCATCTGGCTGGGGCTTCCGCAGCTCGTTGTCATTCCCCTGATCCCAACGCTGATGAAGGTTGTCGATGCGCGAGTCATCATTGGTACAGGCATCCTTCTTTTCGGCGGCAGCTCCTTTTTGGATATCCATCTCGATTCCAATTTTGCAGGACCGCAGTTTTATATTCCGCTTATTATCCGGGCGGTCGGCCAGCCTCTTATCATGACGCCTCTTTCGGCCATCACTACGGCCGGCATGGCGGAGGGTCGCGAAAGCGGTTCTGCATCGGCCCTATTCAACATGATGCGTAATATTGGCGGGTCGATTGGGATCGCCGGACTGTCCACGCTGCTTTCCGTGAGGGAGCGGTTCCATTCAGAACGCATCGGGGAATCGGTGACGATCTACTCGGCGGCAGTGCAGGAACGCCTGCAGCAATCGGCGACCTACTTTTTGTCTCAGGGCAGCGATCCCACGTCTGCCGAGGGAAGGGCGGTTCGTGCCGTCGGTGGTGTGGTCCAGCATCAGGCATTTCTGCTCGCCTACGGCGATTGCTTCCAGATCCTGGGTTGCGTATTGCTCGCCAGCGGGGCGGCCTTGTTTTTCATGAAAAAGACAAAAATTTCGGGTGCGGTAGCCGGCCACTGATGCCGGCAGGGTCGCCCTCTCGACGCCCTTGTGCAAAATTCGCAGTCCGAATCAGCGGGGGGTGCATCCCATTAGGGGACGCAGCGCGCGATATTCAATGCTCTATGGAGAAGACGTTAAATATATGCCTGAACAAGAGCACCGACTCTCGTCTACCCCGAACGGCGATCAATCGCAGATAGATAAGGTGCCCGGCGACGACCGCGCTGGCAGGACCGCCGAAGAGATCGCAGCATCCTTCCGTGGGCACATGACACGAAGCATTGGACGGCCGCTGGAAAGAAGCAGTGTCATCGATCAATATCATGCGCTTTCGGAGACGGTGCGCGATCGTTTGATGGATCAGTGGCTGGAGACAATTGAGACTTACAGACAGAACGATGTCAAGCTTCTGGGGTATCTGAGCGCGGAGTATCTGCTGGGGCCTCATCTGCCGAACGATTTATTGAATCTTGATTTAACGCCACAGACCGAGCAGGCGATGGAGAGTGTCGGTCTGAAGCTGGAGAGCATCGCCGCTGAGGAACCCGAGCCTGGCCTGGGTAACGGCGGCCTCGGGCGACTGGCCGCGTGTTTTCTCGATTCGCTCTCCACGCTGGATGTACCAGTGATCGGCTACGGGCTGCGTTACGAGTTTGGGATCTTCCGCCAGGAGATCGTGGATGGCTGGCAGGTAGAGACGTCAGACAAATGGTTGCAATTTGGCAACCCATGGGAGATCCCTGCCTCGATGTCGATGGAAGTCGGCTTGTTTGGGCATACCGAGACATACACCGACGACAAGGGCGCCATCCGCCACAGGTGGATTCCCGACTACAAGGTGAAGGGCATCCCGTTCGATACGCCGATCCCCGGCTATAAGACACGCACGGTGAATCGACTGAGACTCTGGAAGTCTGAAGCTGTCGATTCGTTTGATTTGAGCGTGTTTAACAGTGGCGATTATGCGGGCGCTGTACGCGCCAAGATGGAGTCCGAGACCATCAGCAAGGTGCTGTATCCGCCGGATGAAAAGGTCGAGGGTAAGCGGCTGAGGCTGACGCAGCAATATTTCTTTACGTCGTGTTCGTTGCAGGACATGGTTCGGTTACACCAGTCTCTTGGAAAGCCGCTCACAGAGTTCGACAAGAAGTGGACGGTGCAGCTGAACGACACCCATCCGTCGATTGGCATTGCCGAGCTTATGCGGTTACTGATGGATGAGCATGAGATGGGCTGGGACGACGCTTGGCGCGTTACGCAAGCGACGTTTGGCTACACCAACCACACGCTTCTTCCCGAAGCGCTGGAGCGATGGCCGCTGGACTTGTTCGGAAACCTGCTGCCGCGACACCTGGAAATCATCTATGAGATCAATCGCAGGTTTCTGGACGACATGCGGTCCCGCTATCCCAATGACGACGCGCGAATGCGCCGGATGAGCATCATCGGGGAAGATGGGGAGCGCACCGTGCAGATGGCGCATCTGGCCGTAGTGGGTAGCAAGGCAGTCAACGGGGTCGCTGAACTGCACACGCAGCTACTGGAAGAAACGACTCTGCGCGATTACTTCGAGGTTTTTCCAGAGCGCTTCAGCAATAAGACCAACGGCGTGACGCCGCGCCGCTGGTTGATGCTTTCGAATCCCGAGCTCACGGGATTGATCAACGAGGCCATCGGTACCGATTGGCACAAGGACCTGTACGGCCTGCGGTTGCTGGAGCAGTTTGCCCAGGACAAGAACTTTCTTGATCGCTGGCGCAAGACCCAGGAGGCGTCAAAGGGCCGGCTTGCGGCATATATCAAGGATACGATGTCGATCGATGTGGATCCGACATCGATGTTCGACGCGCAAGTAAAGCGGCTCCATGAGTACAAGCGCCAACACCTGAACGCGCTGCATATCCTTTCGCTCTACTGCCAGATCAAGAGCGGAACGGTGAAGGATCTCACGCCGCGCACATTCCTTTTCGGGGGCAAAGCCGCGCCGAGTTATACGATGGCGAAGCTCATTATTAAGCTCATCTGTCAGATTGGGGAACTGATTCATGGCGATCCCCAGGTGAGAGATACCCTGAAGGTTATCTTCCTACCGAACTACTCGGTTTCGCTCGGCCAGCGCATCTATCCGGCGGCTGATCTTTCCGAGCAAATCTCCACCGCGGGCTTAGAGGCGAGCGGCACCGGATGTATGAAGTTCATGATGAACGGAGCGGTGGCCATCGGGACATTGGACGGCGCCAATATTGAGATCCGCAAGGAAGTCGGCGAGGAGAACTTCTTCCTGTTTGGCCTGACCGCATCGGAAATCAGCGATCTTCGACATGCAGGCTACAACCCACGCAGCTACTACGACAAGAGTCCGTTGCTGCGCGAAGTGCTGGACGGGCTGCGGGACGGCAGGTTCTCGAATGGGGATCGTGAGCTATTTGCACCGTTGGTGAACGACCTCCTGAACTCCGACCGTTACCTTGTGCTCGCTGACTTCGACGCGTACGCCGCGGCGCAGCAGGAAGCAGGCAATGCCTACGCCGATGCCTCTCGCTGGGGAACCATGTCGCTCCTGAACACGGCACGTTCGGGCAAGTTCTCCTCCGATCGAACGATCCGCGAATATTGTGAAGACATTTGGAAGCTGCCGCTGGGGAAACGATAACCTCGACCAGAGACAAGCTTTGCTCCAAAGTCTATCGTGGCCGCTGAAACGGATGGCTCCGAGCGGCGGGGCCACTCCTGCGTCACATCTCGATGTGACATGGGATGTGTGCGCCTCCGGCGGCTTGCCATGAGTAGCCGGTGGGTGTCGTCCGACGAAGGAGTCGCTCTGTGTCCTTGCTCCTTACCCCGACGGTCGGCTGTGGCTCGGGACGGGCTCCGCACATTCGCACCGCTGCTCGCATCGGCGTCAACCGGGAGGTGAACCGTTGCAGGAGCCGCTATAAAGAGCCAAGGGTCCTTAGGGAAGGTTGCGCACTAAGCCATCGCCGGAGTTTCTGCGAGGAGCACTAGGAATGAGGATTGATTATTCCGCACCGACCTGTCGTCATGAGAACGATCGACCGGGATCGAATGACGTATGTGGATTGATCCAACATCTCGTCTCCTTCCTCTACGAAGTCCGATGGCGCGTGCTGGAATGTGTCGATGAGCCGGCGCCATGGCCCACAGCCGTCGGGAACAGGTGGCAATGAGAAGGGCAGAGCCTCCCAATAGGCGTTGAGCATCAAGTGAAATGCGCCCCCGCTTTCGAGATGGGCCGTAGCGGCGAGGCTGTGTGAGTCCATTGAAAGATCGGGCGCCCAGAGATGAACCCCGTGCCACTGGATCTTTGCCCGCTCAATGAAGTCAGTGAGCGACAGGAAGTCCCCCCTGACGCTTGCCGCAAAGCTCAACCGCAGTCGGATCAGAAGTTGAACAAATCTGTAGAGATCGGCATGTTTTTGGCAGAGGCTCCAGTCGAACCAGCTGAGTGCATTGTTCTGGCAATACGCGTTGTTGTTCCCACGCTGCGTCCTCCTGACTTCGTCTCCCATTAGGAGCATTGGCGTGCCAACGGAGAGCAGGGTGAGCGCCAGTGCGTTGCGAACCTGGCGTGCACGTAAGTGCTCGACTTCCACGTCGTCGGTGGGGCCTTCCACTCCACAGTTCCACGAGTAGTTTTCTGAAGCCCCGTCGCGGTTGTTCTCGCCGTTCGCGTCGTTGTGCTTTCCATTGAAAGAGAACAGGTCGTTGAGGGTGAAGCCATCGTGACAGGTGACGAAATTGATGCTTTGCTCGGGCGGATTGCTTGGCTTCGTATAGATGTCTGGGCTCCCGACGAGTCTTTGTCGCAGGTTGAGCACGGTGTCTCGATCGGACTTGAGAAAACGTCGGACGTCGTCACGGAAACGCCCGTTCCATTCCTTCCACCGGTCGCCGACGAAAGATCCAACCAGGTAAAGCCCACCCGCATCCCATGCCTCTGCGATGAGCTTCCTGCCTGCAAGCACAGGATCGGAGTCAATCTCCCAGAGGATCGGAGCATCGTCGACTGACTTTCCATGTTTGTCCCGTGTCAGCACCGCAGCAAGATCGAAGCGAAAACCGTCCACGTGCATTTCGGAGACCCAATACCGAAGGCTGTCGCCGATCATTCGGCGAAGGACGGCATAGTTACTGTCGAGCGTATTTCCTGTGCCCGAATAGTCTGCATATTGCGATCGATCGTCCGATAAGAGATAGTAGAGGCGGTTATCCAGTCCCTTTAAGGAGAACGTGGGTCCTCCATCGCCGCCTTCGGCCGTGTGGTTGAACACTACGTCGAGGATCACCTCGATGCCGGCTTTGTGCAGGGCCTTCACCATGTCACGGAACTCGTCCAGACAGGCCAAGGGCTCGCTGCGAGAGGAGTAACCGCCGTGGGGCGCAAAGAACCCGATCGGACTGTACCCCCAGTAGTTCTCGAGACCCGCAGGTGCATCCTGAGCGTCGAATTGAAAGACAGGCATCAGCTCAACTGCAGTGACTCCCAGATCCTTCAGATACGGAATCTTCTCGATCAACCCGGCGTATGTCCCCCGCTGCTCTGCGGCGATGCCGGAGTTGGGGTTCTGCGTGAATCCACCAACATGCACTTCATAAAGGACCGTGCTCGAGAAGGGATGTCCGAGAGGGCAATCACCCTCCCAGTCATAGGTGCTGAGATCTGCGACAACGCTTTTGGCTGAGGAGGAGGCGTTGTCCCCGGGTTTCGCGGCAGCACTACGCCGATAGGTTTTCGTCGAAATTGCTTTGGCATACGGATCAAGCAGCACCTTCTCAGGATCGAAGCGATGGCCCTGATCAGGAGCGTACGGCCCACTCATCCTGTAGCCATATAACTGACCCGCCTCTAGCCCTGGCACATGGACGTGCCAATAGTGCGACGTACGGTTTGTTTCGGGATCGAGATCAATGATGCGGTCCGGGGACACAGCATCCTCGGACCCGAAGAGCAGCAATTGCGCATGGGTTGCATAGTAGGAGAAGACGCTGAAGTTCACTCCGGTCGCCGTCAGACTCGCGCCTAATGGAGATGGACTCCCTACGTTCATCTTTGTTCCTCGATCCTCACGGACGCTTTGCTCAAGCCATTACTGCGGCTGCGTCAATCTTCATCCCCGCACGTCATTGGACTCGGAAGACGCGGTAAATCATTGATCGAAATTTGATGACTTCTTCTTCGAACTCTTGGGGACTTGGAAATGGTAGGCGAGGCAGGTCTCGAACCTGCAACCCCCGACTTAGAAGGTCGGTGCTCTATCCAGTTGAGCTACTCGCCCGCGCTGTGGCGGATGCCATTATTCCTGTTCCGCGTGGCCCATCACCGCATCGATTGTAGCGGAGCCGCGGGCTGGTTCGAGCTCGCGGGTCCTCAGAAGCTTCACTACGTCGTCCAGCGCGGCCTCCCAGCGGTGGTACGCGGTCTCGGCGTCGGAGCCCAACGTCATGACGTAGACCGAGATGGCGAAGCCCTCGAGCGCTGGAGAGAAGTCGAGCAGCGAGGGGCGCATGATGCACTCCATCTTGGTGTCCTCGTGCTCCAGTCGCGCTGCGCGGCGCACGATCCGGTCGAGCTTTTCCTGGTGCTGGTGGGCGGAGGCGAAGATGGAGCGTTCGCGGAAGAGGAGATCGATGTAGGAGGCGAATCCGAAGGCTGCATCCTCTGCGCCGTGACCGGCTTCAAGGCTCAGAACGGCGAGCTCCGCAGGATGCGTCTCCCCCGTCATGGTCCAGGCGTCGCACTTGGCGGTGAGGAAAGGGGAGCGCTGGGCGTTGAGCGAGCGGAGCGCGCGTCCGAGCGCGGGAGCGTGTTCGGCCTCGGCAATCTCGGCGAGCTCATACGGGTCGGCGCGCAGGTCGACGAAGCGCGCTCCCGTGCCAGGGTCGCTCCAGGGTACAACCAGCATCGGTGCGTCCGCGGAGCACTCTGCGTTCCACTCTGCAAGCATCACGTTCCAGCATACGGGAGAGAGGGCGTCCTTTGCCGCATCTTCGTGGGTTGCGTACGAGGCAGGGCATCGCGAGCGCCGCGGGGTGTTGGTTCCCGGCGATACCACAACGCTATTTTGACTCGGCAGCGACTCCCGCATAGATGGCGCCCACGACCTCGCGATGGACAACAAGTGGGGCGTAGGAGGCGATGAAGGGCTTCCCGAGGACGTAGACGGCGCCTTCGAAACGCTGCCCCAGCAGCAGGGCTCGCAACGCTCCTCCACGCGGGTTGAGCTCCGTGCCAACGGCGCGCGACCCATCGGCGTTCTTCACGCTCGTGGCAGCGCGCACCATCCGCTTGCCATCACGCACAAAGATCGTTGCTGTGCAGTGGAAGTGCGAGCTAACCGTGTCCACTGTCGGGTTGCATTCCGTGGCAGAAGTGCCACCGAGGTGCAGCCCCGGCAGGCCAAGCTCCGGTGTCGTCCCCTCTATCTGCGCCTGGCCACAGAGCTGCCGAAGGTGTTCGAGAGCGGAGTTTACCTTCGACTGCGATTGCTGTTGCGAAGATCGTGTTGCCTCGGCCTGTGCGCGCTCCCCGGAGAGAACCCTCGCCGCCACCGGATTGCGCCGCGAGAGGACGGTGCTGAGGTCTCCGGCGACGTCCAGCAGGCGCATGCTGGACTCGGCGGCAGCGTCGGACTCCTGGGTGCATTGCAAGGAGAGCTGCTCGACCTCGGTCATTCGCTGGCGGGCGAGCTCGACGCTGCTGAGCTGATGCTCGGAGGAGGTTGCTACCTGACCCGCCAGCTGCTTAAGATCCTGCATCTCCTGGCGAATGCCGCCAAAGGTCGAGCGCAGGTCCTGGCTCTGGGTAAGGCAGCCCTGCAGGCAAGTGTGGCTCTCGGACATCGAGCCACGTACGGTCTGGGCGTTGCCGCGCAGGGTTTCGATCTGGCCGGAGATCTGCTCGGTTGCATGATGCGTGCGCGCTGCCAGCTGCCGCACCTCGTTGGCGATGATGTTGAAGCCATCTCCCGCGCGCCCGGCGTTGGCCGCCTCGATCGCCGCGTTGAGCGCCAGGAGATGGGTTTGCTGGGCGATCAAGGAGATGGCATCGACCATCTTCTCCATCTTGCCGACGCTGGTGACGAACTCCAGCATCCGCCGGTCGCTGGCAGCGACGACATCCGAGGTCTGTTGCAGCCCGGCGGAGACGCCGTCCACCACGGAGCGGCCGAGTTCGGTATGCTCGGCTACCTCTTGGGCATGCTCCGCCGTGCGGCGGCTGATCTCGCCGATGCTCCGCGCGTCTTCCTGGATGCGGTTCTGAATGGCAACCGTCTCGAGAATCCGGCTGCGTTGGGCCGTCGACGTGACCGCCCCCTGGCGGGAATTGGCTACGAGCTGTCGGCTGATCTCGCAGATTTCTCTCGCGCAGGCCGCTGACCGGCCGGTGGCGAACCGCCACGCAGACTTCATCCCGGGGGCGAGCATCATGGTGTGGCTATCGGCAGTGACCGGGGGAAGTTCACGGGTGGGACGGTAGAACTTCCGGGCCAGCGTGGTCGATTACGAACTGGAGCGCCTGATGCTCGGCCCAGTAGCCGTCGTAGTCGTTGGTGGCGTCCGGCTCGGCGAGGAAGGCGCAATGTCCGCCGTGCTGGGTCTCGACCAGCGAGATGAAGGGATTGGCCTCGATCTTCGCGCGCGTCTCTGGCGTGAAGCGAATAAAGGGATCATCCATGGCGTGCAGGATCAGCGTAGGGACGGCGATGCGGTCGAGCACGCGGGCGGAGGCGGCGCGATAGTAGTAGTCGTCGGCGTTGCGGAAGCCCGAGTAGAGGGCAGTGATGTACTCGTCGAAGTCGCGGATGGAGTGCACATTGAGTGCTACGCGAGGATCGAAGGCGCGCGGAAAGAGCATGGTCTTGCGGCGAAAGCGCTTGAGCAGCGCACGCAGGAATTTCTGCTCGTACAGGCGGTTGGAGAGCGAGTGCAGCGCGTCGGCGGACTCCTTGAGGTCCACTGCCGGGGAGACGCCGACGACAGCGTGGAGCTGCTTCGGAGCGTCGGGCCCCAGGTCGCCCGCGAGCTTGAGCACGAGGTTGCCGCCCATGGAGTAGCCGATGAGGGCGATAGAGGTAAGCTGTTCGCGGCCGAGGTAATAGCGCATCACCTGGTCGACGTCGCTGGAAAGCCCGGAGTGATAGAGCGTGGGCGTGCGCTGGGCCATCTCGTAGTCGCTGCCACCGCAGTTGCGCATGTTCATGCGCACGATGTTGCAGCCCGCGCGCCACAGCTTGTCCGCATTGCCCAGCACATACTGCGAGCGCGATGAGCCTTCGAGGCCGTGCAGAATGATGGCGGTAGGGCGATCGCGACGAACGCTCTCGGGCTGCCAGTGGCACTCGCAAAGCACCTGGCTGGCGATCTGTGTCCTGTGCGCTGGGGAGACCTCGACAAGCTCCTCCGTGGCGGGGGGAAGGGCGCTGTGCTGGCGGGGGAGGAAGTTGCCGGCGATCGTCTGCAGGTGCCCATTGGCCAACCAGCGGCGCGGACGAAAGCCTGCCGCGGCGTCGTCGCCGGCGATGGGAAGTTCGGGGAGGCCAGGGAGTTCAGGAAGCCCGGAAGGGAGTCCGGATACGTGCGCGCTCAATGGGTCTCCCTTTCTTCGAGGGAACTGAAGCTTTGGAGCAGATGGACGGCGCTCAGCGGGCCGGCCGGTTGCTCCTCGTGTCGAAGATAGACGAAGGTATCACCTGCCGGGACGATCTTCGAGAGCCGACCGGCGGCCTCCTCAATCTCGGAGTCGGTGTAGCCCCCGCTCTTGCGCATGCGGTAGCTGCGGAAGGTTGCGGTGGTGATGTCCGGGACCTGGAGTTCATCGCTGTCGGCGACGCAGAGGGCGGTGTTTTGCGAGCGCATCAGGTCGAAGGTTGCGTCCGTCAGCCAGCTCTCGTGGCGGAACTCGAAGCTGAGCCGCAGGCCATTGCGCTTGAACGCTCGCAGCTTGAGAAAGGCCGCGAGGCGGTCGTTGTCGGCCTTGAAGTTCGGAGGGAGCTGGAAGAGCAGCACGCCGAGCTGCTTTGCTTTGCGGACCGGTTCGATGGCATCCAGGAAGGCCAGCACGGCGTCCTCGCAGTCGCGCAGCCGCTTGAAGTGCGTGATGCCCTGCGGGGCCTTGAAGGTGAAGCGGAAGGTCTTCGGCACGGCAGCCATCCAGCCTTTGAGCTGCTCGGCCTTGGGAAGCAGCCGGAAGGTATAGTTCACCTCCACGGAGTTCAGCTGGGAGGCGTAGTACGCCAGGAAATCCTTCGCGCGCACGTCCTTCGGGTAGAAGCCGGGTTTCCACGAGGGATACGCCCAGCCGGAGGTGCCGGCGAAGAGTTTTGAAATGGGGGGATGATCCTGTGACCTTGCGGGGGTTCGCGATGCTCGCTGCAAGCAGGCCTCGGTACGCACGCCGCCTGATACGGCGTCACAGGATGTACCGGAGAGCTGTGAGCTCCCACGGGGTTCCAATCAATCGGAAGGGAAGGATTGGGGCGGCTAGTGGGGTTCGAACCCACGACATCCGCTGCCACAGAGCGGCGTTCTGCCACTGAACTATAGCCGCCGTACCAACGTGATTGTAGCATCCAACGGGGGAGTATGCGAAGGGGGCAATGGGGATGAAGACCAAAGCGATACAGCCGGAGATCCTACCGCCGGGGGCGATGCCCAGATCCTCCGCCGCGCAGCCGCGCCTCGGCGGGGCAGGAGGGGTGTTTCGCGACGAGAACCTCGATCTGCTGTCTCGCGTGCTGGATACCTGGTTTCGCATCCCCGGCACCAACATCCGGGTGGGGTTGGATGGCATCATCGGCTTCGTGCCTGGTATCGGAGACGTCATCGGCGGCCTCGCGAGCACCATCATCGTACTGGCGGCATTCTTCCGCGGCGTCCCTCTGATCACCATCCTGCGCATGGTGGCGAATCTGGGGATTGAAGTGGTTGTGGGCCTGGTGCCGGTGCTGGGCAATTTTTTCGATATCGGATGGCGGGCGAACCGTCGCAACTACCATCTGCTGGAGCGCAGCCTGGCCGCCGGTCCACGCGACACCTGGCGCGACTGGATCTTCATGGGACTGCTGGGCGTGGGCCTGATGGCGCTGGCGCTGCTACCGTTCTTCCTGTTGCTGTGGCTGGGCGGATCGGTGCTGCACTCGATGCACGCTCCGGGCTGGAACTAATCGCACAACGAGCGTCACTCGTCCTTGGAATGATCGGGCATTGTGAAGATCGCGCGCGGCCGCGCTGGATCTGGCGATTCTCCGCGCGACTATGAGTTGCGTCATGGGATTCGAGCGCCTTCCTTCTGTCATCGTCGTGTAAAGTACAAACAATCTCCCCGAAACACAGGGCATTGGGTCACTGGTAGCGGAAGCACTTTTGTCTTCGCCAGCCGGGTCCGCGCCATCCTGTCGATGGACCTCCGCGGCGGCGAATCAATCTTCCATCGGCAGCGATGGATCTGGAGGCAGGTTGCACATGGGTTTGACGCGGCGGCAGTTTTTGACCAGGGTGGGTAACGCAGGCGGGTATAGCGCGGCGTTTGTGGCGATGCAGGGCCTCGGCCTGATGGAAGCGCGGGCGACGGAGGTTCCCGGCCTGATGGCGGTGCCGGGTTCCGGCCACGGCACGAAGGTGGTGATCCTGGGTGGCGGCATCTCGGGTCTGGTTGCCGCGTATGAGCTGCGCAACCTCGGCTACAGCGTGACGGTGCTGGAGGCGCGTAATCGCCCGGGCGGCCGCAACTGGACGGTGCGTGGCGGCGATAAGGTCACCTTCACCGACGGCACAACGCAGACCTGTACGTGGGAGGCCGGCAACTACCAGAACTTCGGTCCTGCCCGCCTCCCTTCGGTGCACACCAACATCCTCGATTACTGCCAGAAGCTCGGGGTGGAGCTGCAGGTTGAGGTCAACTACACGAACTCGGCGTATCTGCAGAACGACAACGCCAATGGTGGCAAGCCGGAGCAGATGCGTCGCGTGGTGAACGACACGCGCGGTCATGTGAGCCAGCTGCTGTCGAAGTGCGTCAAGACCGGGGCGCTCGACCAGGATCTGTCCGCGGAAGACAAGGACAAGATGCTCGCCTTCCTGCGTGTGTACGGCCCGCTGGACCTCAGCGGCAAGTACGGTGGCAGCGAGCGCGCGGGTTATTCGACGCTGCCGGGCGCGGGCGACAAGACGGGCGCCATCAACCCTGCCATCGACCTGCACACGCTGCTGGATGAACGGTTCTGGCAGGGCATGATGTTCGACCAGCAGTTCGACATGCAGGCGACAATGTTCCAGCCTGTCGGCGGCATGGACCGCATCCCGTATGCGTTTGCGAAGGACCTCGGCTCGATCGTGAAGTATGAGTGCCCGGTGACCGAGATCCGCAAGACCGGCAAGGGCGTCACGATCACCTACATGGAGAAGGGTGCGAGCAAGCAGATCAGCGCGGACTATTGCCTGAACGGACTCCCGCTCACGCAGCTCAAGAAGATCCCCAACGACCTGAGCGCAGACTACAAGGCTGTGATCGATGCGACGACGTATGCTTCGGCCTACAAGATTGCGTGGGAGTCGCGCCGCTTCTGGGAGCAGGATCAGAACATCTTCGGCGGTCTGGAGTTCTGCAACGTGGGCTGCAGTCCCATCTGGCTGCCCTCGGCAGGAATGTTCTCCAAGCGCGGTGTGCTGGTGAGCGGCTACACCGACGAAACGAACTCGCCGTTCAGCAAGCTCACCATGCCGGAGAAGTTTGAGGAGAGCCGCAAGTCGATCGAGCGTCTGCACCCCGGCCACGGCAAGGAGCTGGAGAAGCCGATGTACGTCACGTGGGGCCGCGTGCCGTGGAACGAGGGCTCCTGGATTCGTGGCTACGGCCAGCCGGAGCATCCGGTCACCACGCAGCCTCCCGCTGCGGGCGGTTCGGTGAATCAGGGCTACGAGACGCTGTGCCAGCCCGATGGCCCGATCATCTTCATCGGCGACCATGTGAGCCACATCGTGGCATGGCAGGAGGGCGCAGCACTCAGCGGCCTGCGCGGTGTGCAATTGGTCAACGAGCGTGTGAAGGCGGCGCAGCTTGCGTCGCCACAGAGCGGGGCGGTCTACGCTTAGGAGCACATGAGCGCAGTCCACAGAACCAACTCACCCTCGCTCAGGCGAGGGTGAGCTTTTGTGCGGATACAACGCCACGGTTCGCTGCAAGGGTTCCCACGGGCTCCTTGCCCAGTCATTCGCTATAAGAGAAGTATGAGTGCTTCTGCGAAAGGCGGTGCTGACTTGAGTCCCCGGATGACGAATAGCCTGGAGGTCAGCCGCCGTACCTTCCTGCGCGGCTCGGCCGCGATGGCTTCGCTCAGTGCGCTGGGCATGAGCGGTTGCAGGCAGGTGAGAACGGACGGACCGGCGACTGCTCCTGCGCTGCCGTTCTATGACGCCTATCAGCCACTGGTGCCGATCCGCCCCCATGCCGACCGCATCTTCCGCATCACGGTATGTTCGCGCCCGTTCCGCGCGCAGGGCCCACGCATGGAGGCCGAGACGATCGGCGACAAGACCGTGATTTATAACTACGGCCACGGCGGCAGTGGATGGTCGCTCTCCTGGGGATGCGCCGACGTCGTCACGAAGATGGCGATGGAAGCTGCGCAGGGTTCGCGCGAGATCGCGGTGATTGGTGCCGGCGCGCTCGGACTTACTTCCGCGACGATGCTGCAGCGTGCCGGAGCGAAGGTGACGATCTATGCGAAGGAGCGCGCGCCGTATACCCGCAGCTCGCGCGCCACGGGAAGCTGGACGCCGTCGTCGCGCATCGCGCTGGCTTCCGCAGCCGCGCCGGAATTTGCGGTGAAGTGGGAGGCGATGGCGCGCACGTCCTTCGCGTACTACCAGAGCTATCTCGGCATGGCGGGCACGCCCATCGAGTGGACCGATCGCTACAGCTTGTGGGATGAGGAGCGCAGGCCCAGAACCGCGCAGCCCAGTCCCTCCGAGCCTCAGCATGATTTCCTGCACCTCGATGACCGGATCAGCGACCTGACGCCGAAGCAGGAGATGATGCCGCCGGGTTCCACGCCATTCCCGACCACGAATGTAGCCCGCACTACATCGATGACCTTCAACGTGGCGGATTACTCGCGCCAGTTGACGACGGACTTCCTCATCGCCGGCGGAACCTTCGTGGACCGCGAGTTCCACTCGCCGCAGGACTTCGCCGCTCTGCCGGAGAAAGTCATCGTCTGCTGCACAGGCTATGGCTCGCGCGCACTGCTTGGTGATGAGAGCATCGTGCCGGTGCGTGGGCAGATTGCGTGGCTTATCCCGCAGGACGGAGCGCACTACGGGATTAACTACAACGGCCTGAACATGCTCGCGCGGCGCGATGGCATCGTGATGCAGTACAGCAAGGGCGGTGAGGAAGAGGGCTGGAACGACGCGAGCGAAACGCCGGATCGCGCCTACGCCGAAGAGGGAATCGCGGTGCTGGCAGAGCTCTACGGCCGCATGCAGAAGAGCATGACGCACAAGTCCTAAGGTCCGTCTCCGAGGCTGGTGGTGACTCTGCCAAAAGGACTTCCTGCAATACGGCGATACGGCAAAGGCGTCGGGAATGGGCGCATCAGGACGTGGCATGTGTGCGGCGCGAGGCGCTTCCCGCGCGCATTAGGTTTCCCGCGGTGGCAAAATCCCGCATGACAGGCGGGTTTCCACCGTGTTTCAGCTTTGCAAATGTTTGGGAATGGGGTAGTGTGAAAGTCGGAATAACCCTTCCAACCTTTCCCAGGCTCACCGAAACGCAACCGTCGTTTCACCGGCAGAACGTTCTCACCCCAGTCAGGACGCTTGCACCCGTGTATCCGGGCGCTGAGCTCCTGGAGTCCGCAACGTCGCACCTTCACCCGGTTCCACCCCAGGAGAATGGCAAATGGAAGTGACTCAGCACAGCTTGGAAGTCTCCCGGCGTAACTTCATGCGCTGGATGGGAGCGGGTGCCGCCGCGGCCGCAGTGGTTCCCGGTCTCGCGCCCACCGCATTTGCACAGCAGCAGGTTGCAGCCGACACCACGCCGCGCCGCCGCAGCGGCATGCCGGACTTCAGCCATCTGCCGCCTGACGCCGTGATCATCAGCTCCAACGAAAACCCACTCGGTCCGGCTGCTTCCGCCCTGGCTGCTGTGGGCCAGGTGGGCGTCTCGGGCGGACGGTATGACCGCTTCGGCGTCGCCGCTGCGACGGTGAAGACGATCAGCGACCAGTTCGGTCTCAAGCCCGGCTACGTCGAGCTCTTCCCGGGCTCCGGCGGACCGCTGGACATGGCCCTCATGTCGAGCATCAGCAGCTCGCGCGGGCTCGTCTGCGCCGACCCCAGCTATGAGCAGGGCCCCCGCGCTGCACAGACTTGTAAGGCCCCACTGAAGATGGTGCCGCTGACCAAGACCTATGCGCATGATGTGAAGGCGATGCTCGCAGCCGATCCCAACGCCGGCGCGTTCTACATCGTGAACCCCAACAACCCTACCGGCACCATGACGCCGAAGGAAGACATCCTCTGGTTGCTGAAGAACAAGCCCAAGGGTTCGGTAGTCATCGTCGACGAGGCCTACTTCCACTTCTCGAACGATGAGTCGGTCATCGATCAGGTCGCCGCCGATCAGGATCTCATCGTCCTGCGCACATTCTCGAAGATCTATGGCATGGCGGGTGTACGCGCAGGCTTCGCATTTGCGCGTCCTGACCTGCTGGCCAAGTTCCAGACCATCTCGCCAGAGATCTCGCTGCGCAACGTTGCCTCGGTGTCGCTCTTCGCCGCGGCTGCCGCTCATGCCAGCCTGCTCGACCCGAAGCTGGTCCCGGAGCGCAAGAAGATCAACACCGACATCCGAGAGGCCACGCTCGAGTTCCTCGACAAGAAGAGCTACAAGATCCTTCCGGGATCGCAGGCCAACATGTTCATGGTCGACGTAGGTCGCCCGGGCCGCGAGTTCACGACCGCAATGCTCAAGGAAGGCGTCGTCATCGGCCGCTCCTGGCCCGTGATGCCCAACTACGTACGCGTCACGGTCGGCACAAAACCGGAGATGGAGAAGTTCCAGACCGCCTTCGTGAAGTGCATGGATATGCCGCC
This sequence comes from Bryocella sp., assembly GCF_058498515.1. Taxonomy (NCBI): domain Bacteria; kingdom Pseudomonadati; phylum Acidobacteriota; class Terriglobia; order Terriglobales; family Acidobacteriaceae; genus Bryocella; species Bryocella sp. The sequence goes on along the minus strand of NZ_JBMHYI010000010.1, from coordinate 32,338 downwards.
TGCCGCGGTCAACGCGTCACTGCACGCTGAGCTCGATCTGCCGTCGGAGCTCTGGCGCGCATAAAGTCCCCATCATGGATGGAAGAGGCCCCGGATTTCTCCGGGGCCTCTTGTTGTCTGTTCTCTCTTGCTGCCGGCTACTTCGGCTCGAGCTGTGCGACGCTCCTGGTTGCAATGGATTGCGCAGCCAGCGCGGAGCGCATCGCGTCGATCGATCCCGGAACACCCACAGCGCGTGTCAGCTCTTCGATCACGATGCACTCGAAGCCCATCTTCGCTCCATCGACCGCCGAGGAGCCGACGCAAAAGTCGTACGCCAGGCCCACGAAGAAGAGCCGATGCAACTGACGCTCGCGGAGGTAGCCCGCGAGACCCGTGGGTGTCATGTGGTCGTTCTCGAGGAAGGCCGAGTAGCTGTCCATGTCCTTGCGGAAACCTTTGCGCAGGATCAGCTCCGCATGTGGGATGTTGACCGCGATCTCCGCGCCGCGTGTGCCCTGCACGCAATGGTCGGGCCACAGGGCCTGTGGACCGTAGGACGCTTCGACGGTCTCGATGAACGGCTGCTTGCTATGCGTGCTTGCAAACGAGATATGGCCGCGCGGATGCCAGTCTGCGGTCAACACAACGTGGTCGAAGAGTTGGGCCAGCGCCTCGATGGGCGCGATGATCTGGTCACCGCCCGGCACACCGAGCGCGCCTTCGAACCCGGCCTCACGCGGCAGGAAGTCTCGCTGCATGTCGATGACGAGAAGGCAGTCGGTGGAGCACGGTGCGAGGCGCGGTGTCATATCGCCAGTCTACTGCTGCGCGATCACACGCGCTCGATCATGACCTCGGTGGCCTTGACCAGCGCGGCGGCGGTCTGGCCCCTGCGCAGCTGCATCTCGCGAGCGGCGTCGGCGGTGATGATCGCTGTCACGCGCTGCTCGCCGATCTCCAGCACGACCTTGGCGAGCAGGCCGCTAATCTTCACCTCGACGATACGTCCGACCAGCTGGTTGCGTCCGCTGATGGAGCGGAAGCGCTCGCGCGAGGCTTTCGCTGGCTCCTCGCTGCGAGTCTGCATCAGCGGCTTCAGCGCGCTCTCCGGAATGCGATGGTGGCCGCCGGGGGTCTTCACCGTGTGCAGCTTACCGGAGAGGATCCACTGCTTGAGCGTGGGGTAGCTGACGCCGAGCGCCGTCGCGGCCTCGCGGGGCTTGAGCAGCAGGTCGGCTTGGTCATGCGGTTGCCGGGTTGCCATGGGTGCTCCAGTATACGGCCAGCGATGGGAGTCTAGTGACGTATGGAGATCGTCGGTTGCTCGCTGCCGCGATGAAGGTGCATCATCGCAGGGTCTGCCGGGTGGCTCGCCGGCGCACAGGGAGTTTCATGGCCTCGTTCTCCTCTCGGCTCGACAGCACGCAGTCTCGGCACGTATCCAACGTAGAGGGCGTGCGCCGATTGCTCACCGAGATGTCGAGTGAGGAGGCAACGATCCGCGAAGGAGGCGGCGCGAAGGCCATTGAAGCGCAGCACGCGAAGGGAAGGCTGACGGCGCGCGAGCGGCTGGCCCTGCTGCTCGATAAGGAGTCCGAGTGGCTGGAGCTGGGCCTCTGGGTCGCGCACGGAATGTATGCGGAGTTTGGCGGAGCTCCCGGAGCGGGCGTGATTACCGGCATCGGCCGCGTGGCTGGGCGGCTCTGCATGATCGTCGCCAACGATGCGACGGTGAAGGCCGGAGCGTTCTTCCCGATGACCGCGAAGAAGGTGCTTCGCGCACAGCAGATCGCGCTGGATAATCGCATCCCCACGCTGTATCTCGTGGATAGCTCCGGCGTGTTTCTCCCGCTGCAGGAGGACGTCTTTCCCGACCAGGACGACTTTGGCCGGGTCTTTCGCAATAACGCTGTCATGAGCTCCCTGGGCGTGCCACAGATGACGGCCATCATGGGCATGTGCGTGGCTGGCGGAGCGTATCTTCCCGTGATGACCGACACCGTACTGATGACCGAAGGCTCGGGCCTCTTCCTTGCAGGGCCTGCGCTGGTACAGGCGGCCATCGGGCAGAAGACTCCCGCCGAGGAGTTGGGCGGCGCGACGATGCATGCAGAGATCAGCGGCACCGTGGACTTCAAGGAGCCGAATGATGAGGCGTGCATCGAACGCATCCGCAACTTGGTGAGCCGCATGGGAACCCGATCTGTTCCAGAGGTCTATAGCTGCGTTGGATACGATGCCGGCGTCGACGCTCCGCTCTATCCTGCCGAAGATCTCTATGGCCTGATCGATCCGACGCCTGGAGCAACGAGTACGTATGACATCCATGAGGTCATTGCTCGGCTAGTCGACCGGAGCGAGTTCGATGAGTACAAGGCTGACTTCGGACGCACGCTGGTGTGTGGCTATGCGCGCATCGGTGGTCGAGCCGTGGCCATTGTGGCGAATCAGAAGCAGCACCAGTCGATGACTGTCGCGGTGGGGCCGCAACAAGGCGAGAAGCGCACGGAGTTCGGCGGGGTCATTTATACCGAGTCCGCGCAGAAGGCGGCGCGCTTCGTCATGGATGCGAACCAGCAGCTCATTCCGCTCATTTTTCTGCACGACGTGAATGGCTTCATGGTGGGCAAGGATGCGGAGTGGAGCGGTATCATCCGCGCGGGCGCGAAGATGGTCGCTGCAGTCTCCACGAGTGTCGTGCCGAAGATTTCGGTGATTCTGGGCGGCTCATTCGGCGCGGGGCACTATGCGATGTGTGGCAAGGCGTATGATCCGCGCTTCCTCTTCGCGTGGCCTACGGCGCGGTATGCGGTGATGAGTGGAGCGTCGGCGGCGAATACGCTCGTGGAAGTTCGCGTGAAGCAGATGGAGCGCGGAGGCAAGCACCTCTCTGAGGAAGAGAGGAAGAGCATCTTCGATGAGATCAAGGCCACCTACGACGCGCAGGCTGATCCTCGCTATGGAGCAGCTCGGCTGTGGGTCGATGCGATTATTGATCCTGCGAAGACGCGAGAGATACTGATGCAGGCGCTGGAAGCGTGCGCGTTGAATACGGAAGTGCCGAGGTTTAATCCGGGGGTGTTGCAGACGTGAGCGAGCTGGAGCAAGAAGCGGCAGAGCAACGAGCGTTCAAGCTGAGTGAGAGTTTCGGGCAGAATGGGATGCTCTACGGGTGTGGCGTGGCGTTCCAAGGGAGTTTCTATGCTTCGCCGGATGATCGTGCGGCAAGGATTGAGACTCGTACGAGGTGGGTATTTCTGTTTTGCCTTCCTTTGATTCCGCTTGGGACATATCGTCTGATTCGCGTCAAGGACGTAGTGTCTAACCGAGGCCGGCTGGCCAGACGAATCGAGCTGGTTAGCAAGGAACCGCTCGCTTGGGAACAAATCTTACGCGTTTGGGCCGTGTCCTGGTTCGTTGCGGCCGGCCTTGCGCTCGTGTGGAGATGGTGGGTCAACTCGTGAAGGATCACAGGCAGGGAAGGCACTGAAGAGTCCGTTTGCTTCTCCACGACATCAGAGATAGGGTGCGTTGGGTAAGGCAGCGCCGAAGATTGGGAGCGCAAGTTGAGTGAATTGGTAAAGATCATCGAATGTCCGCGGGACGCCTGGCAGGGTTTGCCGAAGATCATCAGTCCCGAGGCGAAGGCGGAGTACCTGCGGCAACTGGTGCAGGCAGGGTTTCAGTATATCGACGCGGCGAGCTTCGTCTCGCGCCGCGCTGTGCCGCAGATGGCGGACTCCGAGTTCGTGCTCGAGTACCTTGATGCACCGGAAGAGATCGAGATCATCGGCATCGCGGTGAACGCGCGGGGCGCGGAGCGAGCTGCTGACAGCGGCCGCGTGAAGACGCTGGGCTTCCCGTACTCCATCTCACCCACGTTCCTGGAGCGTAATCAGAACCAGACGCCGGAGGATGCGGTCGAGCAGCTGGAGCAGGTTGGCGAGATTGCGTACAAGGCCGGCATGGACACCGTCGGCTACCTCTCGATGGCCTTCGGCAACCCGTATGGCGACACGTGGGACATCGACGAGGTCGTAAGCGCGGTGGACATCCTGGTGGACGCAGGCGTGCTCGCGGTCTCGCTGGCGGATACGGCTGGCGTGGCCAGTGCGGACACCATCCGCAACGTCGTCTCGTGCGTGATGGGTGTGCACGATGGGCTGGAGATTGGTGTGCATCTGCACACGCGGCCCGAGGACGCTGCGGCCAAGGTGCGTGCGGCGTACGAGGCTGGCTGTCGCCGCTTCGACAGCACCCTCGCCGGGCTGGGCGGCTGTCCCTTCGCGCAGGATGCGCTGGTGGGGAACCTGCCCACGGAGGTATTGCTCGCGACGCTGAAGGAACTTGGCGCCGAACTTCCGGAGCTCGAGCCTTTGGACCGATTGATCGCCAGCAGCCGCGAGATCGCGCGAAAGTATGGCATGGTGCAGTAGAGACAGTGAATAGTGAGTAATGAATAGTGAAGAAGGGCGCGGTCGATGAGTGTCGTGCTGATCCAGGATGAGTTGGGTGTTCGTAGCATCACGCTCAACCGCCCTCAGCGCCGGAATGCGCTGACACCGGAGCTACAGGACGTAATCACCACTGCGCTGCAAGAAGCTGAGGCTGCTGGTGCGCGGGTGGTGATCCTCGCGGGTGCGGGGGAGAGCTTCTGCGCGGGGCTCGACCTCAGCGTGCTGCGCGAGATGAGTGATCGCAGCGAAGAGGAGTATCGCGCTGAGGCCGCACGCACCGCACGGATGTTCCGCGCGCTCTACGACTGCCCGGTGCCCACGATCGCCGTCGTGCAGGGGGCAGCAGTTGCCGGTGGAGCGGGGCTGGCGACGATTTGTGACTTCACTCTGGCGGCTCCCGATGCAAAGTTTGGCTACACCGAGGCGCGTATCGGGTTCGTGCCGGCGCTGGTCAGTGCGTACCTTGCGCTGCAGGTCGGGGACAAGATCGCGCGCGGGCTGCTGCTTTCGGCGCGGCTGATCGATGCGACCGAAGCGCATCGGATCGGGCTGGTCAGCGAGATTGTCCCTGCCGATGTGCTGCAGGATCGTGCGCGCGAACTTGCGGCCGAGTTGATGCGCAATTCGCCCGAGAGCCTGCGGGCGACCAAGCAACTGCTTCGCGCCCAGCAGGCGGAGTGGCTGGACCGCGCGCTCGCGCTGGCAAGCGAGGCCAATGCGGCAGCGCGGCTTACGGACGACTTCCGTGAGGGCGTGGCAGCGTTCCTTGAGAAGCGCAGACCGTCGTGGCACGGCGAGTAGGCACGCATCCAGATGGTGTCCGGTCGTCCGGACTTCGGCTCGTCTTGTGACGCGTCTTGCACAGCGCAGACGCTAGACTTACGGCATGACAATTGAGGCCAGCACAACTGAAGCCAACGAGGCGCTGGACGAAGCGATTCGCGAGCGAGGGTATGTCGAGTCGCGTGTGCGTGTGCGCTACGCCGAGACCGACAAGATGGGCGTGGTGTACCACGCGAACTACCTGGTGTGGTTCGAGGTCGGGCGCGTGGAGTATCTTCGCGCGATGGGATTGGACTACAGCACGATGGAGCGCGAGTCCAATGTGATGCTGGCTGTGCTCGAAGTCACCGCGCGCTATAAAGCTCCGGCGAAATATGACGATGAATTGGCGGTGCGCGCCACGATGACGGGCATTCGCGGCCCTATCGTTCGTTTCCGCTACAGCATCGTGCGTTTGGCCGATGAGCTTGTGTTGTGCGAGGGCGAGACCGTGCACATGGCGCTGGGGCCGGACTTCAAACGGGTAGAGCTTCCTCCGCAGTATGCTGAGCGGTTCCAGCGGCTGGCGCATGCGATCGGGACGGCCAAGAGTAATGGAGGAGGAACGGCGTGAGCACGGAACACAGCGCAGCCGTGGGAGCGCAGGGCCGCAAGGTGGCCCTGGTGAGCGGCGCGAACAAGGGCATTGGATTTGAGACGGCCAGACAGCTGGGGCGGTTGGGATACATCGTTTACGTTGGTTCGCGCGACGCGATGAAGGGCGAGATTGCTGCCAGGCGCATGCGGGCCGAAGGCGCTGACGCGCGCGTGCTGAAGCTCGATGTAACGCGGCAGGGCGATATCGACGCTGCCGCGAAGAAGATCGAGACCGAGTGCGGCGTGCTGGACGCGTTGGTGAACAACGCCGGTGTGATGCACGAGAAAAGCTGGACGGTGAACTCGACCAGCGCGACGGACATGAAGAGCCTGCGCGCGACCTATGAGACGAATGTCTTCGCTGTGGTCGCACTGACGCAGGCGATGTTGCCGTTGCTGCGCAAGTCCGAGGCGGGACGCATCGTGAATGTGTCGAGCATCCTCGGCTCGGTGAGCCTTCAGGCCACGCCGGGCTCGCCGACGTATGGGACGAAGCTGTTCGCGTACAACAGCTCGAAGGCCGCGCTGAACATGTTCACGATCTCGCTGGCGCATGAGTTGCGCAATACGAAGATCAAGGTGAACTCGGCGCATCCAGGTTGGGTGAAGACCGACCTAGGTGGCGACGCCGCACCCATGAATGCAATCGCTGGAGCGAAGACCGAGGTAGAACTGGCGACGCTGCCTGAGGATGGACCGACAGGCGGCTTCTTTCATGACGGTAAGCCGATCGCCTGGTAGCGGTGTCGGCGCTACAGCGTTGACTCTTTGGCGGCCAGTTCCTGGGACTGGAGGCTGGGCTGAAGGCGCGTGCGGGCCAGCTCCCACGCCTTGGCATACTTCCAGCTTGAGTAGACGGAGTGGTACAGGTGCAGCATCAGGCCTTCGCGTCCGTCCAGGAAGCCTCCTCGGCACAGGTAATTCCAGAAGAACGTCCAAACCGGCGCGATGAGGATGCGAAAGACGAAGGCCCTGCGCGACGAGCAGACGTGGCCGCGCTCGATGAGCAGGTCCGCGCCCAGCGAGCTGTACCGGTCCATGTGCTCGATGTAGGTGGAGAGCGTGGGATACGCATGATGGATGATGTCGAAGTCCATCGTGCCGGCCGCGCCATCGAACGAGATAATCTCGTGCACCGGGCGGTTCTCGAACTTGGGCGTCAGCGTGAAGTTCGCAGCGTTGCGGCGGAAGAGGCGCAGCTTGGGATCGGGGTAGAAGCCGCCCCGCTTCATCCACCGGCCCAGGAAGAGATTGCGCCGCCGCAGGTAGAAGGCGTCGAAGGGCGGGCTGCTGGGCAGCAGCGTGCGCATCTGTTGCTGCAGCTCGGGCGAGAGTTCCTCGTCCGCATCCAGCGTGAGGATCCACGTCCCGGTGCACTGCGCGATGGCGAAGTTCTTCTGCTCGGCGAACCCCGGCCAGGGGCGCTGGATCACGCGCGCGCCATGGCTGGCTGCGATCTCCGCCGTTCGGTCGGTTGAGCCGGAGTCGACGACGACGATCTCTTCCGCCCACGCGACGCTGGCGAGCGTGCGGCCGAGGTTGGTCTCTTCGTTCAGCGTGATGATCGCAACCGAGAGCAGCGGCATAGGAGGGGCTCAGCTCAACGTGATGGAGTCATCCTGCAGTTGCTCGCGCAGCAGGCGTTGCGTCAGCGTCCTCAGGTCCTCGCCGGTCTTGGAGAGTACGAAGCTGCTGGAGGTCTCGCTCCACTCCAATTTGAAGCTGGAGGTGAGCGCAGAGATCCAGATCTGGCGGACGGGCGTGTTCGGCGTGAAGACAAACTTCGTGCCACCGTCTTCGAAGAGAACGTTGAGCACGCCATTCTTCTCTTCGGCCTCGAAGCCGCCGTCTTCTTCGGCGCGGAAGAGGGCTTGCTTGAGCGCTTCAAGGGCGCTGTCGGACTCGCGGCGGAATGTAGCTTCGTCGATCATTTTGTTCGTAGTGTACCGGCATCGGAGCGCGCCGCAACCCTCCGGGCGACGATCCGGCATTTATCGCCCATTCTTCCCAGGATGGACGATGTAGATGACGCCGAGGTAGTCGTCGGTGAGAAGAAAAGTGTCGGGACCGAGGACCAGCAGGCCGCACGGGCGGCCGTTGACCTTCGCCGTCTTGATGCCGCCGGTAAGGAAGCCGGTCATGAGCGGGCGCGGCGTGCGGTCCTGCGCCGTGAAGCGCACCAGCCGGTAGCCTGTGCCGATGTGTGGATGGCTGGCGCCATGCTGCGCGACGACGAAGCTGCCGCCCAGAATGGGCGAGTGCGAGTCGAAGTACGCCATGCCCAGCGGCGAGCTGTGCGCCGCGAACGTCGTGTAGGGCGGCGGAACGTGCGAGCAGTCGGAGAGCGATGCCGGAGCTGTGCCGAGGGCGGCGTTCGGGTCTGCGTCCGCTTCGTGACCTCCACCGGCGGCGAGGTTTGTTCCGGCCGCGGCGACGCCCTCCTGCTTGCCGTACACCGAGTCCCCGCCGGCCTTGCGCGCGGACTTTACCGCAGCACTTTGCGCGGAGGTCACCTTCGGATCGTTCTCGGTGGCGGTGACGGGAAGTGGCGTGGTGTCGTGTACGGCCTTGCCCTGCGCGAAGTAGCAAGTGGGCCAGCCGTAGTTCGGGGCGTGGTTTCCCGGTGCGGGGCTGGCCGTGGCTTCGGTGATGGGGCCGGGATGCTGGTTGGAGTCCAGCTCGAAGAAGGTGTCCTCCGGTAGCTGGTCGCCGAGGTGGTCGTCACCCATGTCCGTGGCAAAGAGTGCGCCACCGTCCACTTCGGGGAGGAATCGTAGATCGACCGCGTTGCGCATACCCTGCGCGACGACGCGCTGGTCGCTGCCGTCGGGATTCATGCTGAGGATGGCCGCACGTGCGACTTCTCGCTCCTGGCAGTAGTTGCAACTTGAGCCGGTGGCCACGTACACGCGCGGATGGCCGTGCAGCGTGGCCACGGCGACGGTGCGGGTGAGGTGCCAGCCGCCGTACTTGTAGCTCAGGCCGTAATCGGGCCAGTGGGTCAGGACTTCGGGGTCGGAGGTCGGGGCTTCGTCGCCGGGGTTGTAGCGATAGCGGACCAGCTTGTCGGTCTGCGGCACGTAGAGCCACATCGCTCCGGGTTTGCCATCGCGCGCCGGCTCGGCGTAGAAGGCCAGGTTGTTGGGGTTGCGCAGGTGATCGAGATAGTGCGTCACGCGCGTAAAGCGCTGCGTGGCGGCGTCCCAGCCCTCCAGGATGTAGACCGAACCGTTGGTGTTGTCGGCGAGGTTGAACATGCCCGTCGCGAAGACGCGGCCGTCGGGGGACATCGTGAGGAAGCGCACCCGCTTGAGGCCGGTCGCCGCGACGTCGAGCGTAAGGCCCGCCGGAAGGGAGAGCGTGATGCTCTTGCCGGGGGCATAGGTGACAGTGTGTGGCGTCAGCTGTGCCTTCGCCACACCGGTGGATGCCGCCAAAAGAAGCATGCCCGCCATAAGGCCGGCAGCAAGGTTGCGGAGAACAGTTGCAGAGGAACGGAGAAACTGGCCCGTGCCCGACGTCGAACGAAACTTCAAAGAAACCATGCCCACCGGTTAGACGCTCACTCGCGGAGCAGAGACGCCCAATGGACTTGTTCGCGATCAGCCTTAGTGGGGGATGCTGCAGGGCGCAGGCTGCGCGGTGGGTTCGTAGTGCTGCGTCGTGTCGTCGAAGGCGAAGGTCTGGCAGAGGAAGTTGCGCAGGTGCGCCATCTCGAACTCGCGGGCGTGCGACATGGGGTTGAGGGCCTCTGCCGGAGCGAGCCGTCCGCTGCCGCTGACCAGCAGCGTGTGCAGGCCAGGCTCGGTGGTGTCGGGCTGCACCCAGCGCAGCGTGAGTTCGCAGCCACCGTGACCCTTGCCGTGTCCCGCGTCGCAGACGCGCGACTCGGAGACAAAGCTCATCGTGATGACCGCGTGGTTGTTGATGATGCGCAGGTAGGCCTGGTTCTCGGAGCTGTCGCCCGTGGGCGTCGTGGTGGCAGCGGTGAAGATCGCGCGGTAGCGTCCCTTCTGCAGGACGGAGCGGGCCACGCGCAGGAAGGTTGAAGGTTGCATGCTGGCGTCGGCGGTTGCGGTGGAGAAGATGACCGTGCCGACGCGCCGCCAGAGACCGTCGGAGGGCACGAGGATGGCGCTCACGATGTGCTGGTCGAGCTCTGCGGTGAGGATCGCGTCCTGCTCGTCGCCCTGGCTCATCGGAGCGAACTCCAGTTGCAGGGCGCGGGCTGTGGGGATGTGTCCGCGCTGCAGATACTGCGGGGGCGCGCCGATGGCGGAGAGCGCCGCGGCGCGGGTGCGGTCGTCGTCCGACTGCAGCTGGCGTGACAGGGCCTGCGGCGCCGGAACGCCGTAGTCGACCTGCTGAAACTGGATGGGGCCCAGACCAGTGCTGACGGGAACGAGAGGCTGAACGCGTGGCGGCGCCGTCGGCGGCGACATGCCATCACTGTGCCGCTGCGCCAGGGCATGGCCCACAGACACGAGGGCCAGGGCGAGAATGGCTAGGGATCTGCGGCGGATCATCGGATTATCGGAGCACGGAGGATGTCATTCAAAGTGAGGCGTCGGGCATCGCGGCACCCGTGCGAGGGACGCCGCAATGCCCTCAGGCTAGAACGGAATATCGTCGTCGGTGATGCCTACGTCGCCGTAGTCCGCCGCCGCGGCTGCAGGTGCCGCGGCGCGCGAGCTGGAGTAACCGCCGGAGCTTCGCTCGGAGGAGCCGCCACCACCGGACTCGCCGCGGCCGCCGAGCAGAGACAGTTCGTTCACCAGGATCTCGGTGCGGTACTTCTTCTCGCCGCTGGTCTTGTCGTCCCAGCTGCGGGTCTGAATCTTACCTTCGATGAAGATCTGGGTGCCTTTCTTCACGTAGTCGCGGACGATCTCCGCGGTGCGCTGGAAGCAGACCAGGTTGTGCCACTCGGTCTTGTCGGCCCAGTTGCCGGTGGAGTCCTTTTGCCGGTCCGCGGTGGCCAGCGAGAAGCTCGCGACGGTCATGCCGCCGGCGGTGGTGCGGATCTCGGGATCCTTGCCTACATTGCCGAGAAGGAAGACTTTGTTAACGCCTTTAGCCATAGGAAAACTCTCCGTTTCGCAGGATGAGGATAGCAGAGGAATGGCGCGGGAAAACGCGGCCTTTCAGGTCCTCCGAGGTGTCCGGAAGCTCTATTCCCGTCCGCGCAGATCGCCGATCAGCTTTGCGATGCCCAACAGCAGCGTCAGCAGCCCGGTGGGGCCGCAGCCCATGATGGTCATCAGCGCCATCCAGCCGGCATTGTTGTGGGGGCCCTGCTTGGAGACGCCACCCAGCACCGTGTAGAGCACCAGAGCAGCGATCGCGGCGATCAGGGAGATGCCTCCGCCGGTCATCAGGATCTTGCGCGTGTCGGGTTGAATGCCGGTCTCGCGTGCCATCTACTTGTGCACGATCGCTTGCAGGAGATATACGAAGACTCCGCTCACGGACACATACAGCCAGATCGGGTAGGTCCAGCGGGCGATCCGGCGATGCGCGGGGAAGCGTCCCGTGAGCGAGAGGAAGAAGGTGATCAGGATCATGGGCAGGCACACGATGGCCAGCGGAATGTGCGTCGCGAAGAGCACGATCGCATAGGTGTCCCAGAGCCAACCGGTGTGTGCGATGGGCAGCCGCGTCTCGCCGTGCAGGAAGTAGGTGGCGAGGTAGCTGACCAGGAAGGCGCTGGAGAAGATGAACGCGGCGAACATGGCGTTGCGATGGCCGATGACGTTGCGCCGCCGGATCCGGCTGAGGCCGACCACCAGCGCGATGGCGCAGAGCAGGTTCAGGACTGCGTTAAGGCCGGGAAGGAAGCGGAAGCTGGTCGCGGCGGCGTCGACGGGAGGATGCACGTAGACGAGCCAGAAGATGAACAGGCTGGCAACGACGCTGACCCCAATGATGCCCCAGACGACCGAGGCGGGAGTGCGCGCGTCAGTGCTTGCGGAGAGCGGGCTGGACTGTGTGGACATGGCTCGTTCAGTGTACCGGCAGGGTGCACGCTATGGCGGCGAAGATCGACCCGGGTTCGTCTTGCGCCGCTAGAAGAACAGGCGGCCTTTGGCGTCCAGCATCATCGCGGCGAGCAGCAGCGGGAGGTACATCACGCTGACCTTGAGCAGATGGCGCGCCAGCTTTCGGGCTTCCGGAGTTTCGGGATCACGGGCGATCTTCGCGAACTGGATCGACGCCACCAGGTACCAGAGGCCCAGGCCGAGCGCGGCGATCTCGTAGAGCCGGCCATCGATGCCGAGCCATACCAGCCACAGGCTGGCGGGGATCATCAGCACAGCGTAGAAGACTGCCTGCGCGGCGGAGGATTTGGCCGCCCAGCCGATAGGCCGCTGGCTCGCGGTGACGCGGATGCCGGCTCCGCCGTACTCCTCGCGGTACATCCAGCCGATGGCCATGAAGTGCGGGAACTGCCAGATGAAGAGCACGGCGAAGAGGGCCACGGCGGGCCACTCGATGAGGCCGCGCGCGGCGGTCCAGCCGATGAGCGGCGGTAGCGCGCCGGGGAAGGCCCCGATGAAGGTGTTCAGCGTGGTGATGCGCTTGAGTGGCGTGTAGACCCCGACATAGCTCGCGGCTGTGAGCAGCGTGAGCGTGCCGGTGATCATGTTGGTCTCCCGAGCGAGGTACAGGGAGCCGCCGCAGATGAGCAGGAATCCCAGCAGCAGGCCATGCACCAGGCCGACGCGCTGCTGCGCCATGGGCCGCTGCGCGGTGCGCACCATGAGCAGGTCGGTCCGACGCTCCAGCGCCTGGTTGAGCACGCTGGAGCCTGCCGTGACCAGCGCGATGCCGAAGAGCGCCTCCAGCAGCGAGAGGCTGAAGGGGCTGATGCCCGAGCGCAGGCAGCCGAGATAGAAGCCCGCGCCCGCCGTGATGATGACCATCAGCGAGACGCGCGGCTTGGTCAGCAGGGCGTAGTCCACAAGCAGGGTGGGGAATCCACCGCGGGCGCGGACTACCGGAGATGTGATGGCGGCTGGCATCTGGAATCAGGCAACACACAAGGATACCGCGTGGCGGCCAGCCGGTGGCAGGTGCGCTATCAGCTATCGCCCAGAACCAGCTTGGCGATGGTGGCGAGCTGCATGAAGCTGGTGCCTTCGTAGATTTTGCCGATCTTGGCGTCGCGGTAGAGCTTCTCGACGGGGTAGTCCTTGACGAAGCCCGAGCCTCCGAAGACTTCGACTGCGAGTGAGGCGGTGCGCTCGGCGACCTCGCTGGCGAAGAGCTTGGCCATGGCGGCTTCTTTCAGATAGGGGGCACCGGCATCCTTCAGGCGGGCGGCGTTGTAGACGAGCAGGCGGGCTGCTTCGACCTCCATGGCCATGCGAGCGAGCTGGAACTGCATGGCCTGGAACTCCGCGAGGGGCTTGCCGAACTGCTTGCGGTCCTTGGCGTACCGGATGGCGTGGCCGAGGGCTCCCTGTGCCAAGCCGACGAGCTGCGCGCCGATGCCGATGCGACCCTCGTTGAGGGTCTCGATGGCGATCTTGTAGCCCTTGCCGACCAGGTCCGGGCCGCCGAGGACGTTCTCCGCCGGGACGCGGCACTCGGAGAAGATGAGCTCGCAGGTGGAACTGGCACGGATGCCCAGCTTGTCTTCTTTCCGTCCGAGGGTGAAGCCGACAGTGCCTTTTTCGATGAGGAAACAGGTGATGCCTTTGTAGCCGGCGGCGGGGTCGACGGTGGCGAAGACCAGGTAGAGGCCGGCTTCGCGGGCGTTGGTGATCCAGAGCTTGGAGCCGTTGAGGACGTAGTCGCCGGCGCCATCCCGGGTGGCACGGCACTTGAGGGCGAAGGCGTCGGAGCCGGAGGAGGCTTCGGAGAGGGCGTAGGCGCCGGTGAGGGACTCGGCGAGCTGGGGAAGGTAGAGGGCCTTCTGGGAGTCGGTGGCCCAGCGCAGGAGGGCGCTGATGACGAGGGTGTTCTGGACGTCGACGAGGACGCCGACGGAGGGGTCGACGGCGGAGATCTCCTCGACGGCGAGGACGGCCTGGAAGAGGGATCCGGCGGGGCCGTTGTAGGCCTCGGGGACCTGGATTCCCATGAGTCCGAGGGCGTGGAGCTGGGTGAGGAGGGCGGGCTCGAAGGCCTGCTGCTCGTCCATCTGGCGGACGAGTGGGGCGATTTCGGCGCGGGCGAAGTCGCGGACGGTGTCGCGGAAGAGGCGTTCGTCGTCAGAGAGATTTGTCAGGGGCTGCATGGCGCTTCGAGGGTAGATGCGGGAGGGACGGTATGTCGAGGCGGTGGGTACCCCCCTCCCCCCTTTTTTCGCAAGTGTTCATAAAAAAGACTTTGAGGGTGGACCTTGGGCTAGGGCCAAGGGGTCAGGGTCCAGGATCCAGGGCCAGGGTCCTGGGCCAGGGTCAAGGGCCGAGGGCCAAGGGCCAAGGGCCAAGGGTTCAGGGCCAGGCAGCTGAGCTGGCGATGGCGTTCTCTGGTGGCCCCTGTTTCCATTGTAGGGAGTTTGGCTAGGAGTTCTGCCAAATGAACGTGGCGAGCTGATGTCGGCTAAACAAATTGTGGCGGATGCCGATGTAACGATGGAGCCGAGTTGGGCTACGGATTGGAGAATGCAATGCTGATTTCGAGTGTGACTTCTGGCGGTGCGGGTGCTTCGAGTCTGGACGCGCAGTTGAAGGCTGCGGAGACGGCGTCGGCGTCGCCGAAATCGTCGACTGCAGTGACGGGTGCGGCTTCGCAGGGAAGTGCACAGGCGACGCTTCCTGTGGACACGTACACGCCTTCCGCTGCGAGTTCGAGCGGTGCGAGTTCGGCTGGCGCTGCTGTTTCGGGGCCGTCTACTTCGAGTGCGACGGCTTCGACGAGCACGGCAGCGCCTGCGGGGAGTTCTTCGACGGCTGCCAAGGCATCGTCGGGAGGATCTTCGGGTGGTTCGGGAGGCGGAGCGGGGTCGGCGGCAGCGGGCGCGGCGAGTGTGTCTTCGGCGGACGCGGTGGCGGCGGCTTACTCGGTGACGGTGGGTGGAAAGAGCTACGGGGCGAGCGTGGCGGAGTCGGGCGGAACGTATACGGCTTCGGTGGCGAACCTGCCGGGCGCGAGCGCGAGCGGGTCGAGCGTGGCGGCGGCGGAAGCGAACCTGAATGCGAAGGTCAGCGCGCTGGCGTAGGAGCTATTTGGGAGATTGGGCTATGAGGCACGGCTGAGGCTGTGCCTTTTTTGTCTGTAGCGCGGGATAAGAGGAGTGAGGCTCCGGTTATAGGGGGTGTAAGCGGAGGCTATCTCCGGATGGAGCTGTGCGGCGAGGGTGTCCAGTATGTCGAGGGTAGTACGCCTCGGGTTGGGCCGGTCGCCTTTACCTCGATGTGATTGGCTTGCGGGCTCCGTGACGGATATGCACCACCGTTACGCTGTGCTTCTTTGGGTGGATGCGATAGAGGATTCGGTAGATGTGCGGTTTGTTGCCGTAGAGCACGAAGCGGAGCGCCTGGTCGTAGTCTGTCTTCGTGCCACGTTGCGGCCGGGTGGCGAGGCTTTGGATGAGGTCCTGCAGGCCGAAGAACCAGCGTGCGGCAGCAGAGGCTGCGCCGGTATGGGTGAAGGCGAAGATGCGCTGCAGATCGAGTTCGGCCCGGCGGGAGAGGTCAACGCGATAGACCATATTTTTCCTGCAGGTCCTGGAAGACGGCCTCGGCGGCACGGGTGCGGCCCGCGGCGATGTCTTCGTCCCCCTGGCGCACGCCTTCGCGCTCGCTGGCGTCGGCGGCGACATTCAGGAGTCGCTGATATTCGATGGCGGAGAGGACGGTGGCCTCAGCCTTGCCGTTGACCGTAAGGATGATGGGACGGCCGGTGCGCTTGAGCTGCTTGAGCATCTTGACGGAGTTGTTGCGGAAGGTGGTGAGGGGCTGGATGTCCTGGGTGATGTCGATCATGGCGGGCGCCTCCCTGTCGAGAGAAGTCTATCGTACCTTTAGAGGTATGATGCGGCGGGTGGCGGCTGCTTCTCGATTTGGAGACGTGCGAGCGCCGGGGACCCCGGTCCGCGGCGCGGGGTTTGTGGGACGGTTGACAGAGCTTCGGCTGCGCTCGGGACGCCCTTGCGCGTGGTGGGGCCTTGGCGTTGGGGTGAGGCTGGCATCCTGCGAACCCATGTCTCAGAGTCGAGACATGGGGCACCCGGGTGGGGTTACGGGCTAGAATGGGCGCGAGGGAAGGAATGGGAGCTGCACTGAGCATCCACGACTGGACAGTTACGCCTGACAAGGTGGATGAGGCTGTTCGCCGAATTGTGGATGCGGCTGATCCGGTGCGGGTGGTTCTGTTTGGGTCTCGGGCGCGCGGGACGGCAAGGCCGGACAGCGATCTCGATCTCGCGGTGATTCTGGATGCTCCGGAAGAGTCGGTGAGGAAGCTGCTGCCTCGCTCGGTGTTGCGCGGGCTGCGGATGGAAGTGACGTTGATCGTCGTTTCCGAGGCGAAGTTCGAGCTTCACCGGCACTGGCCTAACAGCGTTTTCTATTACATTGATCGCGAGGGAATCGCTCTCTATGACCGACGGGATTCAGAATCCGCACGTGAAGACGCTGTGCGAGCTGGCGGGGCAGGACGAGTCGACTCTCCAGTTCCCGCTGCCTGATCAGATCTTCGGATTTCATGCGCAACAGAGCTGCGAAAAGCTGTTCAAGGCTCTGATTGCCGCGAACGGTTTGACGTATCCGTTCACGCATAGTCTTGAGCGGCTGTCTGAGATTCTTGTCGCTGCGGGAGAGACGCTGCCGAAGACTTCGTACGACCTGCTCGACTTAGAGCCGTTTGCGGTGGAGTTTCGCTATGACGTGGGTGGGAGCCTGAGCGAAGAGGAGAAGACCGGGATTCGAGAGAGTCTCCGGTTGACTCGGGAGTATGTGCTGGAACGCATTTTGGTGCTTGAGGGGCTGCCGGGGGCGCGGCCGTAGATTGTGAGCGGTGAGGTGGGCGTGGTGGAGGTGGAGTGTCCGGCGCTGGCGCGGAGGCGTGGCGGGTTGGGGGAGAGACTCGGGCCGGATGGACGGGTGCGGAAGATACCTGAGTCCGAGTAATTGGGTGCCCCAGGTCTCGCGTTTGAGACGTGGGAGTGGTGGTGAGGGTGTTTGGGGAGACTTGTGGTGGTTTGGGATGGGTGGTCTCGCGGGGCATCCTGCGAACCCATGTCTCAGAATCGAGACATGGGGCACCCGGCTGGGCTCAGGATGACGGGGTTTGGGGGGGGAGAAAGGTTTTGGTGGCGGAGGATGCATCCTGCGGGCCCACCTCTCTGCGGAGATATGGGCACCCGGTTGGTGGCCCGGAGGTGTGAGCCACCCGTTTCACTCTGCTTTGACTTGCCGAGCTTCTGCGTCGAGGAAGCCGATGTCGCCTTCCCGCGCACTGTGTTCCCATTGAACTCGAGGTGTAAACAGCGGATCATTGCGGTTTGGGCTCCAAATGGTGTCCCCGTTGGTGCTCCCCGCCGCCGCAGCGAACTTTCCTTGCATCGTGCCGCTTTCGCCGGAATACACGAGGTCGAAATAAGTCGCGGACGTTCGGTTAGGTCCGGCCTCCTCGATGTGGAGCCGTATTCGGTTCTTCCTGGGAACATAAAATTGGGTCAAATACCCGTCCACGACCCCCCGTGAGCGATTCGATCCTTCGACCTGCCGCGGGCCGTTAATCGAGTCTTCATAAATCTTCTCGCTGCTCCCGTAAAGTCGTTTTCCCTCTTGCCAGACCATCACTTCATGCTTCAGGTACATGCCGCAATATGGGTTGTAGCGTGACGACACCGTGTGAGTCTGAACCCACCAAACGCCATTCACATCTGGAGTGGGGAAGACGCGCTCGTTCAAAATGAATAGAGTCGCAGTCAGCGCGGCGCCGCCCGTGAATGCGGCTAGGGAGTCGGACAGGAAGTTCTCGAAAGACATGAACACCTACGGAGGCGAGGAATGGATACAGAGAAAGATATGGACGCCGCTTCTCACGAGCGCTTCCTCACAGCGAGAATGAGAGTGATGGAAATTATAGACAACCTCACGGAGGCGCTTGATGACCCAGGTCAAGCCGCTGCGTTCGTGACGAGTCAGGCGGACTTCGAGCGCTACGTCGAAGCCCACTTACAGTTCTTGTCGTCTTTGGAGAGCGGCACCGTTGGCGCGATGCAACGCAACCTCGTTGCAGCTGAACTTTGGGCGCAGCGAGGGGCAATCCTGGATATGTTCTTGGCAGACAATATGCCAGACCGCTAATCTCGATGTCTCAGAAGATATGACATTTCTCGAGCAAGCCCTGCGGTTGAGCGATGATCTCGCAGACGCGCGAATTCGAAAGGAATCAGCCGTCTGGGCGCGGTCGCTCGGCGTTCCGGTCCATTTCGTTGAATTTCTCTTGCTCATAGAAGATAAGAGATTTCCGACTCATCGGGGGATCGATGGATTCGCTGTTCTCAGGGCTCTTCGTCAGAATTTGAGGCGTCGCAGGTGGTCAGAAGGCGCGAGTACGATTACGCAGCAGCTTTACAATCTTCACCTGCAGTCCATCGGAAGGGAGCCGCAAAGGAATCTCGCCTTTAAGCGCAGGCAGATAGCGTTCGCTGTGCGTGCCAACAGTACTCATTCGAAGAGTGAACAGCTAGAGAGATATGTGGCGGGGGTTTACTGGGGAAGGTCCTATATCGGTCTATTGCAGGCGGCCTCGGGATACTTCCATAAGAGTCCGATTGAGCTAAACGCTGAGGAAAGCTTCTTCCTCGCCGAGCGGTTGGCGTGCCCAAATCGCAGAGCGGGATCGAGGATAGATAGAATCCTCTCTCGCAGATGCGTCGCCGCTAAGCTCCGGCATTATGGATCCGATGAGGTCCGGCTAACCTCAGTTTATCGGGCGCTTGGCTTGGATTGAGTGCCGTCGCCTGCCGGTTCGCCGGTTGAAGGATCAAGGATAATTTCCGCCGCGGCCGCGGCGACGCTTATGTAGCGTTCGGCCTCCGCAGTTGTTAACACGATGCCAGGCGTTGTAACGCTCTGGCTGGCGTCTGCTCTGTCGCGGAAGTCCCGCAACTCCCTAACGAGCGCAACGGAGCCGAGGGGGAGGCGTCCTTGGTGCTCCAGCCAGTCAACAAATAAAAGTGTGTTGATGCGAGGTATGTCAGCGCCCTGAATGAACCCAGATTCCGCTGCGGCGGTCTCGATGAGTAACCATGCTTCCAATACGGCGGCCCTTGGTGATACAGCCGCAATAGACCTCAGGCGCTCGATCGTTGGCTTCGCCGGTAGGTTTGGCGACGCAAGCGTCCGAGTTTGATCCACGTCGAATAGTTTCGCTTCTACGCGCTCAAGTGCAAGTTCAATTTCAAGTCCTTTGTATTTGACATGGGTCATCCTCGATATCACGCTGCCGATTTGCTTGTGGAACAGCGTGACAAGAATCAAAGCAAAAATGGGCCAGATCAGGATTTTGAGTATGTCCACGTGCCCGCTTTCGAGGTCCCTACCGTCCGAACTTTTGTCCGCCGCCTAGTTGGGACATGAGGCGTTGTTGCATTTTGCCTCCTCCCTGGCCCATGGTTTTGAACATTTTGGACATCTGGTCGTGTTGTTTGAGCAGGCGGTTGACTTCGGCTACTTCGACTCCGGCGCCTTTGGCGATGCGTTTTCTGCGGCTGCCGTTGATGAGGGCGGAGTTGACGCGTTCCTTCTGGGTCATGGAGTTGATGATGGCCTCGACGCGGCCGAACTGTTTCTCGTCCACCTGGGAGGCGGCCTGCTGCATGCCGGCGAAGGGGCCGACGCTGGGGAGCATCTTCATGATGGATTGCATGGAGCCGAGCTTCTTGATCTGACGGAGCTGCTCGCGGAAGTCGTCGAGGGTGAAGCCGTCGCCGGAGAGGGCTTTCTGGGCGAAGGCGGTGGCCTTGGACTTGTCGAGCTTTTCCTCGGCGCGCTCGAGCAGGGTGGCGATGTCGCCCATGCCGAGGATGCGGCCGACGATGCGGTCTGGGTGGAAGGGCTCGAAGGCGTCGGGCTTCTCACCCGTCCCGAGGAACTTGATGGGCTGGCCGGTGATCTGCCGGATGGAGAGGGCGGCGCCGCCGCGGGAGTCGCCGTCCATCTTGGTGAGGATGGCTCCGGTGATGGCGAGGCGGTCGTTGAAGGCTTTGGCGGAGTTGACGGCGTCCTGGCCGGTCATGGCGTCGGCGACGAAGAGGATCTCGGAGGGGTTGAGCTCCTTTTTGAGGGCGGCCATCTCGTCCATGAGGGCCTCGTCGATGCCGAGGCGGCCGGCGGTATCGACGATGAGGATGTCGTGGGCGAAGTTCTTGGCTTCGCGGAAGGCTTCCTTGGCCAGGCGGAGAACGGCCGGCGTTCCAAATGCAGGTCCCTCCGCTTCGCTGCGGGATGACAATTTGCCTTCGTAGATGGCGGCTCCGATGGACTGGGCTACGACCTTGAGCTGCTCGCGGGCGGCGGGGCGGTAGACGTCGACGGAGACGAGCAGGGGGCGGTGGCCGCCCTTTTTGAGCCACTGGGCGAGCTTGCCGGTGGTGGTGGTTTTACCGGAGCCCTGCAGGCCAGCCATGAGGATGACGGTGGGGGGCTGGGGCGCGAACTTGAAGCGCGCGGTGTCGCGGCCGAGGACGTTCATGAGCTCGTCGGAGACGATTTTGACGATTTGTTCGGAGGGGTTCAGCGCTGTTGCGACGGACGAGCCGAGGGCCTTCTCGCGGACGTGCTCGATGAGGTCTCGGGCGACGGTGAGGTTGACGTCGGACTCGAGGAGGGCGACGCGGATCTCGCGCAGGGCGTCGTTGATGTTCTCGTCGGTGAGGGTGCCCTGGCCGCGGAGGGACTTGAAGGAGCGCTGCAGCTTGTCGGTTAGGTTCTCAAACATGGCAGGTTCTATTTTAGCGGGGAGTTTGCGGTGGGGCCGGGAAAGGCGAACGCGGAGTGCGCGGAGGGCGCAGAGTTGCGCGGCGGGAGTTGGGGCGGGTTGGGGGCGGGAAAGAAAGACGCGAAGGACACTGAGGACACAACGGTGCGCCACGGTGGTTGTGGCGGGATTTGGGAGGGCGTCTCTGTAGAGGTGCGAGGTGCTCAGGTTGCGCGCGGGGCGCGCTGGAGGGACGAGGAAGAGCGGTGGAGTGGCGCAAGTGTGGCGGTGGGTTCGTGTCTGGCTTGGTTCGGGGGGCTGGTGCGGGGTGCGGTGGGGGGACACAATCGAGGGATGAGTTCCAGTCCCAGCCGCGGGTTGAGCGCTGTGCCAAGCGATGTGGCGTTGGTGCGGGAGTACGCGGGGCACCTGCGGGTGGAGCGGGGGCTGCGTCCGCTGAGCGTGGAGGCGTACCGGAGCGACCTGGAGATGTTCTCGGAGTTTCTGGATGGGGTCGGGAAGACGCTGATGACGGCGGCGCAGGAGGATGTGTCGGGGTTCCTGCAGCATCTGCGGGAGCATGGGCAGGAGTCGCGGTCGGTGGCGCGGAAGCTGAGTTGTTTGCGGGGGTTCTTCCGGTGGTTGCTGAAGGACAAGCGGATCGCGCGGGACCCGACGGTGAATATCGAGAGCCCGGATGCGTGGAAGGTGCTGCCCAAGGCGCTGGCGGAGGATGACGTCAACGAGATGCTGGAGCGGCTGGGTGCGGCGGCGAGGGCGGACGATGCGGATGGGCTGGCGCTGCGGGATGCGGCGATCGTTGAGCTGCTGTATGCGGGCGGGCTGCGGGTGGGGGAGATAGTAAGTCTGCGGCAGGAGGATTTGCGGCTGCATAGCGCTACGGTGCAGGTTCGAGGCAAGGGGGACAAGGAGCGGATTGTGCCGATTGGGCGCAGCGCGGTGGAAGCTCTGGAGAGGTATGTGGAGCGGGGGCGGCCGGAGTTGCTGCGCGCGCGGAAGGCGTTTGGGGCGGGTTCGTGGAAGAAGCAGGTCCTCTCCGAGGATGACAACAAGAAAGGCAAGAGCAACAACCGAGGCGACGGCTCGGGTGTCGTGCGGGAGTTATTTCTTAGTGTGCGGGGGCGGGCGTTGACGACGCAGGCGGTGTGGCAGATGGTGCGCGGGTTGAACTCGCAAGCCAGCCCGCATAAGTTGAGGCATAGCTGCGCTACGCATATGGTGTCGCATGGGGCGGACTTGCGGACGGTGCAGACGATCCTGGGGCATGCGGATATTGCTACGACGCAGGTGTATACGCATCTGGCGATTGATCGGCTGAAACAGGTGCATCGGAGCTTTCATCCGCGGGCGCGGATGAAAGAGGGCTCAGGGGCCAGGGCTCAGGGTCCAGAGGGCGATGTCGAGGTGGGGGCGTGAGGAGTCTGCCGCCTATTGCGATGGCCGCAGGGGGAGGCGTGATGATTTCGGCTACGCTGTGGCTGACCTTCGGTTGGGTGGGTACGCTGCTGTTGAATATGCCAGGACTCTTCTTCGCTACGATGCTTCGAGGCCATGAGGCTGGCCGGTTTCCTGTAGTGATGTTTGCGGGAAATTTTATTTTCTACACTGCGGTTATTTGGTGGGCGTTATTGCTCCGTAGGAGTTTTCGTGCGCGCGCAAAGTAACGATATGGGGCTGCAGTCGCTCGCTGAGCGGTTTCTTGCGATGTTGCGGGGAGAGCGGGGTTCGAGTGAGCACACGTTGCGGGCTTACTCGCGGGAGGTGCGGGGATTTGTTGCTTATCTTACCGAGTTACTTGGTGAGGACGTGGAGGTTCGGTCGATTGAGCACACGCATATCCGGAGTTACATGGCGGTGCTATACGACAAGGGGTTGACGAAGGCTTCGATTGCGCGGGCGCTGGCGGCGATTCGGAGCTGGTTCAAGTGGCTGGCGAAGATGGGGATTGTGGAGGCGAATCCTGGGGCGTTGGTGACGACGCCGAGGCTGCCGAAGCATTTGCCGCGTGTGCCAAGCATGGAGGATGTGAATCGGGTGCTGGATTCGTTGGAACAGGGTCAAGGGTCGAGGGCCAAGGGTCAAGGGCCCGGGGGCGAGGGCCCAGGGGCGAGGGCTCACGGCTCAGAGTCGGGACTGGCCGGTGGTAGTGGTGCAGGTGTGAAGACCCACGTCTCAAAGTCGAGACGTGGGGCACCCGGATCTGAGGATGCAAGTGAGACCGCGGCGTGGCGGGAGCGGGAGCGGGTGATCTTCGAGTTACTTTATGGTTGCGGGATTCGTAACTCGGAGTTAGTGGGGCTGGACTTGTCGAGTATTCGCTGGAAGGATGAGGCGATTCGGGTATTTGGCAAGGGGCGCAAAGAGCGGCTGGTGCCGCTGGGGGATGCCTCGGCGGAGGCGATTCGGGCGTATCTGCCGGACCGGGCGGCTCGGCTGGAGCGGGCGGGGAAGGGCAAGCTCGCGAACGAAGGGCCGCTGCTGGTGAATCTTCGGATGCGTGGGACCTGCCGACTTACTACCCGGAGCGTGGGGCGGATCGTGAAGCAGATTGCGTTGCGTGGAGGGCTGCCGGCGGATGTGCATCCGCACACGCTGCGGCATGCGTTTGGGACGCACATGCTGGAGGAGGGGGCGGACCTGCGCGCGATCCAGGAGATGCTGGGGCACGAGCGGCTGTCGACGACGCAGCGGTATACGCAGTTGACGGTGACGCAGGTACAGCGGGTGTATGACGAGACGCATCCTAGGGCTAAGTAGCAGCAGAACAGCTGAATAGCAGAACAGCAGAGGAGCAGAACAGCAGAACAGCAGAACAGCAAGATGCTTGATCGAGCTGGGAGCTTCAGATCTCAGTTGCTAGTTGCTAGGCTGTATCGACAAATTCGACGGGGGATGTATCGGGAAAATCCCTGCAAGATGTGTCATCCCGAGCGAAGTCGAGGGACCTGCTATCTGCCAGTGCTGGCAAGGAAGCAGGTTTCTCCACTACGCGGGACGGTGAAACTGTCCCGCTCCGGTCGAAATGACACATCTTGGACGGTGCGGAATATGTCGATACAGCCTAGTTGGGATCGGGCAGCGGCGGTTGTGAGTTGCTCGTGAATCGACGCTGATTGCTTGCCCGTGGTCCGTTCTCGATGCCATGCTGGGGTATGAAGTTTCTGGCGGGTGTGGTGGCTTGCGGGGTGTTGGGGCTTGGCTGCGTTATGGGTGCGGTGGCGCAGGATGGCGGCTACTGGCGGGCGTCGAGCGATAACGCGAAGTCGACGACGGGCGACATTGGCATTGGTTCGCTGAAGGTGACCATCAACTTCGGGCTGTACACGATTGCGCAGATCCATAGTGTGGATGCGACGCAGGCTCGGGCGGTGTTCGATATCGATGCGCCGGAAGGTGCGGTGGTGGGGAATCTGTATCACCTGAGCATCGATGGGGGAAAGAAGTTCCTGCACAAGAACACGTTGTGCGGCAGCGAAGAGACGCAGTACATGGTGACTGCGGTGGTGGGCAAAGAGCTGCATGTGGCGTTCTTCTCGGGGTCGGCGATGCCGGAGCTGAAGGCGGAGGCGATTATGAGCTCGACGAATTTGTGCGGGATTTATACGTATACGAGGTAGCGGCTGCGCCGTTAGCCGGCTGCGCCGGGTAGCCGCTGTGCGGTTGGCGCTTCGCGTTAAGGTCCGCGGTGCTTCGCGTTGGGATGCCTGGCGGGCGCGGTCATCCTGCGAAGGAATACAGGGGTTCCTCGATCGCTACGCTCACTTGGAATGACGGGCTGAGCGGCGGCTTAGTAGCGGGGGACTTTGGGGTCGATGAGCTGGGACCAGGCGTCGATGCCTCCGGCTACGGACTGGGCGTAGGAGAAGCCCTGGTTGCGAAGCCAGGCGGTGACGGAGAGCGAGCGGGCGCCGTGGTGGCAGAGGACGAAGATGGGTTTGTCCTCGTCGAGCTCGTGGAAGGCGCGCTTGGGGACGTCGCCCATGGGCATGAGGGTGGAGCCTTCGATGTGCGCGGTGTCGTATTCCCAGGGCTCGCGAACGTCGAGGAGCATGGGCGGCTGGGCGGTGGAGAGCTGGGTCTTCAGGTCGTCGACGGTGATCTCAAGGTTCATAAGGGGAATGGCTCTCGGGCGGCTGTGTCGGTGTACTGTCTTGGGTTTCGGCGCGCTCAGCCGCTGAATCATCTTACAAGTTCGGGCGGGACGCGCGTACATCGCACGAGGGTGGGCTGGCAGTGATGTTGGTCACCGCTGTGGAGTATGTCCAGGCCAATACTTCGCCGTATGGCGATGACAGAGTATTTCGCAGAGAAGACGGGCTCCGAGGCTGTTCTCGAGACGACGACTTCCACCGGGGAAGAAGATGTCGCGACGCCGGTAGCGGTATCCGTAAAGCCTGAGCGCACGAAGAACAGTTTGACACCGTGGCTGGCGCGCTTTTGGCGGGTGCTGCGGCGGTTTGCGGGCCGTGAAGGCTACGAAGAGGTTGTGAAGACAAGGATGGTGATTGCGGCGCGGCCAGAGGCGTGTTGGAATGCCGTGGTCTTCTACGAAGAGATGGGAGTGCAGGCCCCGTGGCTGCTGCGAGTGGTGCTTCCACTACCGCTTCGGGTGGAAGGGAAGAAGTCGGGGCCGGGAGCACGGGTGGATTGCGTTTACACGAGTGGATATCTGACGAAGCGTATTCTCGAGCTCACTCCGCCGAGCCGGATAGGGTTCGATGTGGTGGAGTCGTACCTCGGGGTGGAGGACTGCGTGGCGGCGATCGAGGGATCGTATGCGATCAAGCCGGTCGCGGGCGGGTCCGAGATCATCCTGTCGACGCGCTACGGTAGCGCGCTGAATCCTCGCTGGGTTTTTCGTCCGCTGGAAGGATTTGTGCTGCACGTGCTGCATCGGCATATCCTGCGTGGCGTGGCGAAGAGTGTGGCAGGGAAGTAAACCGGGCTGCAGGCACATCGCGATCGAGTGAAGGTCTGATTAAGTTCCGACTGTTCCCTCAGCGGCTAAAGCCGCGCTTGCCGTCACTGCATTGATGGCGGGACTAAAGTCCCGCCCTGACAAAACGCGAGCTTATGAAGAGTTTCACCAGGAGCTAGAGGACTTCCATGATGCATGTGACGATTCCGTTTCCCCCCCTGCTGTTGCTGCGCGTGGGCGTGGCTGCGGTGTGGCTGTATGAGGGGCTGTGGTGCAAGGTGCTGGGCCAGGCGCCGTCGCAAAAAGAGGTTGTGAGCGCGGTGCCGCGGTTTGGCGGCTGGGCTGGGCCGTTTCTGATGGCACTGGGCGTGGTGGAGGCGCTGTTGGGTGTGTGGGTGTTGTGGGGCGCGGCTCCGGGACTGTGTGCCGTGACGCAGACGGTGCTGCTGGTGACGCTGAATGCGAACGGCCTGCTGTGGGCGCGGAATATGATCCACGATCCGGCGGGGATGGTGGTGAAGAATACGGCGTTCCTGATGCTGGCGTGGGTGTGTGGAGCTGTGGCGGGTGGGGGAGTGCGGCCTTGAGCGCCGGAACGGATGCGACGTCGACTGCGTGGGCCGCGGGACGGTTGGGCGCTGCGAAAGGTGAGAAGCGGATTCTCTTTGGGCGGATGTATGAGGATGTCGCGGTGGAGCAGGCGGCGTTTGCGGGCAAGGGGCGAGTGTTCTGCATAGCTTCAGCGGGTGATACGGCGTTTGCGCTGGCGCGGTCCCATGATGTGGTGGCGTGCGATATCAATCCGGTGCAACTGGCGTATGCGAAGGCGCGGGCGGCGGGAGGTCCGCGGCGGTTGGGGGATGCCGACCGCGCGATGAATGCGATGCGCAGGATGATGCCGCTGATCGGCTGGCAGCGAGGGAAGCTGGAGCAATTTCTGGCGATGGAGGATGTGGGAGCCCAGCTGCGGTTCTGGCGGGAGCGGCTGGATACGTGGCGGTTGCGCACGGGGATTGGGTTGCTGATGTCGCGGGCGGTGCTGAGCGTGGTGTATTCGCGGCCGCTGCTGGATGCGATTGAGCCCGGATTCGGTGCAGTGCTGCTGCAGCGCATGGAGCGGACGTTCTCGTTGTTTCCGAATGCACGAAACCCGTATGCCAGGGCATTACTGCTGGGAACAGAGGATAAGGGCGAGGTTGACGCGAGGCTCCCGGGCGGGGTGGTGTGGGAGTGCGGCGATGCGGCGAGCGTGCTGGAGAGCTATGCAGCGGGGAGCTTCGACGGCTTTACGCTGTCGAACATCCTGGATGGGGCCTCGGCGGAATATCGCGAGCGGCTGTTACGGGCGGTGCGGCGGGCAGCGGCTCCTGGGGCAGTGGTGGTGATTCGGAGTTTCGCGCGGAGCTCGGGATGGCCTAGTGGTGAGGACCGAGTGCTCGACGACCGGTCGATCCTGTGGGGCGAGGTGCGGGTTGCGCCGATCCTCGATACGGACTCCGGCCCCACCGAGCAAATGCGTTCGTATGGAACCCGGGACTCGGGGCATTCGCAGCCTGTGAGCTAGTTGGCGTAGCTGAGCTAGTTGGCGTAGCGAAGGGGCGCAGACTTCGAAGCTGTGTGTGCGAATGCGGTTCCGGCGGCGAGCTGCGAAGCGGCGTCTCCTCCGACCATTCGGCCGAGGCGGTCGGCTACGTGGTGGAGAGTTTCGGACTGGGCGTTGAGCTCTTCGGCGGCGGCGGCGCGTTCCTCGGCGGCTGCTGCGGTGCGCTGAGTCGCCTGCTCGATGCGCTGGACGGCCTGTCCGATCTGCGCGACGCCGCGACCCTGCTCCTGGCTGGCGTTGGTGATCTCCTGCACGAGCCCTTTGAGGCGGGCGAAGGCTGCGGTGACCTGATTTCCGCTTTCGGAGAGGGTGGAGACGATGGCGCGTCCGGTCTCGGCGTTTTTGACCGAGCGGGTGATGAGGGTGGCGATCTCGTCGGAGGCTTTGGTGCAGCGCTGGGCGAGGTTGCGGACCTCTTCGGCGACGACGGCGAAGCCCATGCCGGCTTCTCCGGCGCGGGCAGCCTCGACGGCGGCGTTCAAGGCGAGGATGTTGGTCTGGAAGGCGATCTGCTCGATGATCTGGAGGGTCTGGGCGATCTGCTGGCTGGTGTCGCCGATATTTTTCATGGCGTCGACACAGGCGGCGACGCTTTTGCTGGAGGCGGCGGTGTTGGTCTCGGCCTCCAACATGACGGCGAGCGCCTGGGTGGCGTTGGTGGAGTTCCGCTGGGCCATGGAGCTGACCTGTTCGGTGGAGGCAGAGGTTTCTTCGGTGAGCGCGGCCTGCTCGCTGGCGTCCTGAGACAAGCTCTGCGAGGAGGTTGCGATTTCGGAGGAGGCCTGCGCTATCTGAGAGGAACCGTCGCGGAGTTCATGGACGCTCTCGCGCAGCTCGGCTTCCAGGCGCTGGATGACAATGACCAGCCAGACGCCGACGCAGATACTGATGAGGACAAGGACGATCTGGCTGATGAGGCCGGTGTGGACGGTGCTCTCGAGCGTCGCTCCGATGTCGGCGATACGTCCCTCTTCGCGTTGCTGCAGCTTGGCGGCGAGGGCATTGACATTGGTGGCGATGGGTATGACCTGCGAGGAATACGCGGCGCGGGCCTCCGGCAGCTTGCCTGCGTCGACCAGTGCTGCCAGTGAGTTGCCTTCCTGGTTCAGGTCCTGGTTGGCCTTCTGCAGCGTGACTACGAGTTGCTTGCCTTCCGGGGTGACGAGCAGCGGGCGAAATTGAGTGATGATCTCTTCGAAACGAGCGGAGCTTTTGACCAGTGACGCGCGAGCGGCAGCAAGACCCTGGGCATCGGAAAGCATGGCGCTGGTGAGCTGGGTCTGCTGCGCGGAGGAGATCTGCCCGGCGAGTGCCTCGAGCTCTCCGGCGAGGCCGAGCTTGACCGAATCGGCGTGCACGATGCGGTGGACCTCGTCCGCCGAACTTTGGAAGATGAGGACGGCTGTAGCGCCCATGACGAAGACGCACAACAGCGCGGCTCCATAGAGCATGAGTAGCTTCTTCTTGATGGACATTTCGGACAAAGCTCCTGCGCGGGTCTCCATTCTGGCGACAGGAAGGCCGCCAGAATGGGACTAATCACAGGGCTATCGGCAGGAAGCCGCGACTTTTTATGGTTTACGGGGAGTTCCGGCGAGCGGAGAGATCAAGTGTTCCCCTTTCAGGACGGCGTTGACCTTGGCGAGTAGCTTCTTTCGATTGAAGGGCTTCTGGAGGAAGGTCTCCTCGGTGGCGGCGCTGGCACGGCTCTGTAGCACGTCGCTGGGATAGCCGGACATGAAGATCACCTTGGCGCTGGGGTAGGTGGTGGAGAGATCGCCGTGGAGTTCCACGCCGTTGCGGCCCGGCATGATCACATCGGTGAGCAGGAGGTCGATCCTGGGGCGGTCGCGGGAGATGAGGTCCATGGCGGATTCGGCGCTGTCGGCTTCGAGGGTCTGGAAACCGGCTGCGCACAGCATCTCGACCGTGAGCTCGCGGAGGGGATGGTTGTCTTCGACGACCAGGACGACGGGTCGTGGGGCATCTTCCGTGACGGGTGACGGGCGTGGAGCGATGTTCTCCGTTGCGGACCGGGACGCCACGCGAACTGCGGGAAGGTACAGGGTGAAGGTGGAACCCTGTCTGGGCTCGCTGTGGGCGTCGACGAAGCCGCCGCACTGCGCTGCGATGCCCTGGACCGCGGCATAGCCGAGGCCGTCGGTTTCCGTGCCTGGACGGGGTCCGGCGAAGGGCTCGAAGATGCTCTGGATCTGGTCGGAGGTCATGCCGGGACCGGAATCCTTGACCGAGATGGAGTAGTAGGTAAGGGGGCGGCAGGTGGGGTGGATGACGCTGGCGGTCTCGATGGAGAACTGCACCGCCTGCAGACGCACGTTGACCTGGCCGCCGGCGCTGATGCCGCAGGCCTTGGTGGTGAGCATTCCAAGTGCGCGCTGGATGAGCGTGGGGTCGGCGTGGATGAGGGCGGACTTTCGCTCGGAGACGAAGGTGATGTTGCAGGCGGCGGGTGTGGCGTCGCAGAACTGCTGGGTAATTCGCTGCAGGACCTCGTTGAGATCGAGTTCGCGCGGGAACGCGGCGTCATGGTTGCTGAGTGCGAGCAGATGTCCGGTGAGGCCGGTGGCGCTGGAGGCCGCGACGCGGATGCGGTCGAGCTGCTTGCCGAGTTCGGCGGGCGATCCGCCCTCGGCGAGTTCGGTGGCGGCGGTGATGACGCCGAGGAGATTGTTGAAGTCGTGGGCGAGGCCGCCGGCGAGGCGACCGATCGCCTCGGTCTTCTGCACCTGCGCGGCCTGCTGCTCGAGGCGCAGTTCTTCGGTGACGTCGCGGGTGATGTTGACGACGCAGGGCTGCCCGCCGATCTCGATTTCCTGGGCATCGATGACGCCCTCGCGAATCTCTCCATCGCCGCGGCGGAACTTCATGCGGAAGGCTTTGACGCCGCCGTTGTTGAGGACCGTCCGGCGGAGTTCATCCCGTCGTGCGGGGTCGACCCAGAAATCGAAGTCGGCGGAGCAGCGCCCGAGGACATCGTGGCGCGAGCGGCCCATCATCTGCAGTTGGGCTTCATTGGCGTCGAGGATTATGCCGGTTTCCCAGTTGATGAGGATGACCGGGAAGGGCGAAAGCAGGAAGGCCTTGCGGAAGCGTTCTTCGGCGAGCTCGAGGTCCATCTGAGCTCGGCGCTGCGCCGTAATGTCCTCGGTGAAGAGCAGGACGCCGCCGATACTGCCATTGGTGTCGTGCCAGGGAAAGATCTGCCAGCGAAACCAGCCCATGGAACCGTCGGGGCGGAGGATGGAGTCAGCGTTGGAGGTGACCATTTCGCCGGCCAGCGCACGCTGGTGGACGCTGCGAAAGGACGCAGGAAGGTTGGGGAAGATGTCGTAGTGGAACTTGCCGATGACGTCCTGGCCGACCAGATCGAAGTCCTCCAGAAAGCGTTTGCTTACCTTAAGGTGGCGCATCTGGCGATCGAACATGGCGAGGCCCATGGGAGCGTTTTCGAAGAGCAGCTCCAGGCGATCGCGGCTGGCCTTGAGCTCGTCGTCCGCGAGCTTGCGGGCGGTGATGTCGCTGAAGGAGGTGACGGCTCCTTCGAGGGTTCCATCGGCTGCGAAGAGCGGCCTGGCGTTGATTTTGAGCCAATGGCGGTTGCCGTGGATATCGGGCATGTTGACGCGGACGTCGGTGACGCTCTGGCCGGTGGCGAGGATCCTGGCGCTGGGCATCTCCTCGAGCAGCATGGGGCGACCGTCTTCGCCGAGCGCGTGGAGGCGGGGATCGGTTGCGGGATCGGAGAAGGCGGCGGCCGAGACGCCGAGGATGCGGGTGACGGCGGCGTTGGCGGTCAGGCCAGCACCGTTGGCGTCGACGAAGAGGACGCCTTCCTCGAGGGAGTCAAAGACGGCTTTGAGGCGAGCATTAGTCTGGGCGAGCTGGAGCACGGCTGCATCCGCTTCGGCCCGGGCGCGCGCCGCGACTTCGGTTTCTCGTTTGCGAGCGCTGACCAAGGCGACCACGGCGATGCAGGTAAACAGCAACACTGCGATCGCGAGCACGCTGGCGGATCGTGTGATGGTGAAGGTTCCATGCGTTGGGGCAAATAGGATCTTTGCCATGGGAACAGAGAACAGCCCGGTAAAGAAGCCTGCCCAACCCCCAGCAATCATGGCAGCAAGGACGACTGCGGGATAAAACACAAGGAATGGAGGCAGCGGGCCGAGAAGACGCCGCAAGACGAGGTGGAGGAGCAGGGCGCAGCCAGAGAAGAGCAGCGCTGTCGCGAGATCCCGGCAGCGCGCTACGAGGACCTTTTTGTATGACATACAGCTTTCTCCCGCTACTTTTCTTCCGCCTCTCCGGTTTACCGATTGATCCTACCGAGAGAGAGGCGCTGGCGACACTGTCCTATGGATTTGCCCAGGTAGGCAGCGGGCCACCGGTTTCGTTTCGGGAATAGTTATGACGGCCATCCGTTCCCGTTTGTGCAGTGCTGTATCGGAGGCGCACAGGGTCTTTGTTAGAACACTTTTGTGTGAGGTATCGGCACAGAAACGGCGGGGGTTATCCCCCGCCGTGCCGTTACTGGACTCCGATTGTGTGGTTGTGCCTAGGCTGCGGCGTCGTAGCGACGCGGCCGGGGCTTGATGTGCTGGATGTCGACTTCTTCGAACTCGAGTTTCGGAGCGCCGTCGACGTAGCTGGCTTTGGTGGTCTTGAGGAAGCGCTCGTCGTCGCGCTCGGGGAAGTCGGGCTTGTAGTGGGCTCCGCGGCTTTCGTCGCGGGCGGCCGCACCCTGCACGATGACGCGGGCGAGCTCGAGCATGTTCCAGAGCTGGCGGGTGAAGGCGAAGCTGGTGTTGGCCCACTGCGACTTATCGGAGAGATTGACGTTCCGGTAGCGGTCGAGGAGCTCGACGATCTTGGCGTCGGCCTCGTCGAGACCAGCGTTGTAGCGAACGATCGTCGCGTGCTTGGTCATGGTCTCGCCGAGTTCGCGCCAGATTTTGAATGGGTTTTCGGTGCCGGGGTTGTTGAGCAGGAGCTTGTTGGCCTCGTTCTGGCGCCGCAGCTCGGCTGCGTGGCCGC
>NZ_JBMHYI010000009.1:0-28308 GCF_058498515.1 Bryocella sp. | reverse complement strand
GGCCCGCCAGGTGCTCGTCGCACGAGAACATCCCGCTCGGCATGCCGTGGTATTGATCGAGCGCCCCAAGCTGCCGGAAGAACCGTTGCCGCTCCGACGCATCTCCCGTCAGCCGATACTGAACCGCCGTAACCTTGAGCGCCTGCCCGTTATTGACGCCATGGCTCTCAAGCCCCGCAGCCGCCTTACTGGTCACCCCCGTGTACTCAAAGTCCGCAAAATCCGCCTCCCAGTCATACCCTTGGTGCTTCAACAACGCCGCGAGCTTCAGCAGATCGGCGTCGTGTGTGCGCTCATACAGCCACTCCACGACCAGCACCTGATCCTGCCAACGAAACCTGCCCCACTCCTTCAACGGCCGCGCCGGCAGCTGCGCAAGCTGATAGCGAAAGTACTTCGTCAGCGCGGGCACAACGCGCGCGTCGCCGGTCGCCTCGTGCCACTGCGCCAATGCCTTTACCATCACCATGCGTGGCCACCAGTCATCGTTCGTCGCCGGCCCAATCATTCCGTTTGCAGCCTGGTGCGTCAGCGTCCAATCGACAAAGCGCTTCGCCTTCGCCCTCAGCACCTCATCGTCGAGCAGCACAGCCAGCGGAATCAGCCCATCGAGAAAGTAAGGCCCGCGCTCCCAGCTCTCGCCCGTTCCGCCCAGCCATCCACTGTTCGGCCCCACGTCCGCCCACGTCTCGTCAAGATGTCCACCCAGCCCATCTGCCTGTGTCCGCAGCTGTCGCAGCAACCAACCTGCTGGCCGAACCTCCCCCAGCGGCAGCGGCTGAAACGCACCCGGCATGAGCGGCGGCTTCGCACCTTGCCCCATACCGTGCTTCCAGGCGCTCCCTGCAACCACAGCGGCTCCGGCGACCTTCAACGCCTCCCGCCGCGACATCTTCCCCATACGCACCTCGTACTACACCCCAACCTACGCCCGCTCTTATGGATCCGCAACCTCACACATTCCTGGTCGCAAGCGGCAATCCCTCTGCTACCCTCAACCCCATGCGCTCATCCTTCGCCGCTGCCCTTCTGCTCTCCTCTGCCGCCGCCATCGCCCAGGTCAACACGCCGCTCGCCGACCGCCTCGCCGCGCAAAATGCCCTCTTCGAAGACTCCTGGCAGACCACTCTCAAGCTCTCGCCGCTACTCGCCACCAACGTCGGCGACTATCGCTACAACGACCAGCTCGGCGACTACTCGCTCGCCTCGATCGAGAAGCGCCACGAGCTCGACCAGCAGTGGCTCACCCGCATTCAGGCCATCTCGCCCGACGGCTTCACCGAGCAGGATCACCTCTCGCACGATCTTTTCGTTCGCAACATCCAGCAGCGTCTCGCCGACTTCAACCTCAAAGAATACGAGATGCCCATCAACTCGCAGGGAGGCATCCACACCAGCCTCGCCGACCTGCCACTGTCCGTCCCCTTCGACTCCGTCAAGCACTATGAGGACTACATCGCGCGTCTGCATGAGATCCCCACCGCCTTCACCCAGGTCGAAGCCGTCCTCCGCGCCGGTGTCGCCGACCACCTCGTCCCCGTCAAGTTCCTCGCCGCCAAGATCCCAGAGCAGTGCGACGGCATCATCACCGCCGATCCCTTCCTGCTGCCGCTGAAGAAGTTCCCCGCCTCCTTCACCGAAGCCGAGAAGCGCAAGCTCACCGCACAGATCAACGAAGCCGTCACCAACGTCGTCCTGCCCGCCTACAAGCAGTTCGCCGCCTGGACCCAGACCAACTACATCCCCTACGGCCGCACCCAGCTCTCCATCGAGTCGCTCCCGGACGGCAACAAGCGGTATCAGAACGACATCCATCGCCTCACCACGACCAATCTCACCCCCGCGCAGATCCACGCCATCGGCCTCAGCGAGTACGACCGCATCGTCGGCGAGATGACCGCGCTTGCGAAGAAGAACGGCTACGCCGATCTCGCCAGCTTCCGCAAGGCCATCGAGTCTGACCCCAAGTATGTCCCGCACTCCGAAGAGCAGATCGTCGAAGACTTCCGCCACTACATCGCGCAGATGCGCCCCAAGCTGCCTGAGCTCTTCACCGTCATTCCGGCTGCGCCGGTCACTGTCGAGCCAATCCCCGCGTTCCAGTCCGCCGCGGCGACGCACTATCAATCCGGCACGCCCGATGGCAAGCGGCCCGGCCGCGTCTCCGTTGCGGTCTCGGACTTCGCGCAGCGGTCGTTGATCAATGACGAGGCGGTTGCCTACCATGAGGGCATCCCCGGCCACCACATGCAGATCTCCGTCGCCCAGACCATCCCCGGCCTGCCCGAGTTCCGCAAGCATGGCGGCAACTCCGCCTACGCCGAGGGCTGGGCGCTCTACGCCGAAGAGCTCGGCAAAGAGGTCGGCTTCTATCAGGACCCCGGCTCCGACTACGGTCGCCTGCGCTCGGAGCTCTTCCGCGCCGTCCGCCTCGTTGTCGACACCGGCATCCACGACATGAACTGGTCCCGCGATCAGGTCGTCGACTACATGCGCAAGTCCGGCGCGATCGACGAGCCCACCATCCAGTCAGAGACCGACCGCTACATCTCCTGGCCCGGCCAGGCGGACAGCTACAAGCTCGGCCAGCTGAAGATCCGCGAACTCCGCGAGCGCGCCAAGCAGCAGCTCGGCCCACGCTTCGACATCCGCACCTTCCACGATGAGGTCCTCAACGGCGGCAACCTGCCGCTCGACTTACTCGAAGCCCGCATCAACCACTGGATGGCCGAACAGAAGGGCACCACCGCCAAACACTGAAGCTCGTGCTCCCTACGCCTAGGGCCTGTGGATGCGCGCTGATCTTGTATAAAGCCGCGATTCCACGGGCCGCGCAGAACGATGTTTAGGCTGTTCAGTGGGAGAGTGGGGCTTCAGCCCACGACTCGATCACCCGCAAGCAACAGGGCTTTAGCCCCGGCTTCGTTTGTTGCGCGTCGAAACGACTTTCCGCAGCCTGTTCCGTCGTACCGTAGTGGAGGTTACCGATACGACATCGGCACCTCCACCAACTTTCCCTACCGCTCCAACCCCCACTCATTCACCCAATGAAACCCGCGTTCAAGCAGCGGATAATGCGCCATCACCGGCTCTCTCGTAAACGAAACAGTCTCCGCCACAAACGGCTTCGCCCTCGGGTCCGGCTTGGCCTTCGGATCGGGCTTCGGCGCCCGCGAGACCAGCACCAGGTGATTCGCGTCCGGCAGGTTGATCCCGTACATCATCGGCTCGCCGTCGCCGTAGACGATCATCGTATCGGCCTGCTTGTCGATCTGCAGCCCAGTCCGCCACAACGCCAGATCGGTCGACCGCCGCAATGCCCGGCCCACCGTGTCGATGTAGAGGTCCGTCGTCGGCAGCCCTTCGCCGGTCAGAAACGGGCCTGTCGCCGGATGTGCCGCATCCAGGTGCCACGCGCCCAGCAGAGGCGACGTCTCCTTGGCATCCGCGTGCCGATGCTTCCAGCCCATGCCATCGTAGTAGGCCAGCGTGAGGAAGAACCCGCAGGCCAGCACAATCTCCAC
The DNA here is from genome assembly GCF_058498515.1 of Bryocella sp. Lineage (NCBI taxonomy): Bacteria > Pseudomonadati > Acidobacteriota > Terriglobia > Terriglobales > Acidobacteriaceae > Bryocella > Bryocella sp. Next base: position 24,784 of record NZ_JBMHYI010000009.1, on the reverse strand, counting down.
CGTCTTCGTCGCAATCCGGAAGCCCTTGCGCTTCACCGGCGGAATCCAGATTCCCGCGGGCGCTGAAGGCTTGTGCAGCCAGAAGAAGTCGAACAACGGCCGCAGATCCGGCAGGATGATGAACACCTGGGCAAGCAGCAGGTTCGCCGCGAATAGCTTCACCGGCACATCGAAGAACATGTTGTACAGCAGCACGTTCGTCATCACGAACGCCGAGAGCAGCGCCCCCGCGAGCGCCGTCCGCCGGAACAGCACCATCACGCCGCCCAGCACCTCCGCGCCTCCGCACACCATCTCGTAGCCGGGGTTGAGCCCGAGCATAGCCCAAAGAAACGTCATCGGCGACATCTGCCCGACCGGTTCGTTCAGGATGCCAATCGAGATCGGCGCCATCTGCAACGGGTAGAGCTTGGCAAAGCCGTAGTTCAACATGAAGAAGCCAACGGTAAGCCTCACCCCAAACCGCAGCCACGCATACAGCGTTCCGTACTCCACGCGGCGATTTCCGCCAAGCGCGGCAACCAGCGTCCACAGCAACCCACCCCCGACCGCAGTCACGACAAAGACGAGCTGCAGCACCCAATCCATCGCCGTATCGCCCGACCCGGTCGGATGAAACGTGCCGACCCATCCGCTTAGGTGAAACACATGGTGCCCCACCCAGAGCGCCACCTGCTGCAACGGCCAAGTCGACCATCGATCGAAGAACTCGCCGACCACGGGGAACACCGAGAAGATGCTCCCATTGCCATACATAAACATGAAGATGAAGAAGTAGAGAAACGCGACCCGAAACAGGATCCGGTTCAGCATCGTCCAGTGCACCCGCACGGGCTCCGGGCCGACCGGCTCAACGGCCTCTTCACGAACAGCTACGCGGGCGGACAGAGATTCATCCAGGCTGGTTTCCAAGTCAGAACCTCGGCGAGTCAAAGATCGGGGTTCTTGTCATTCTTCTCGCCGCTCGCTCGCACGTCAACGCAAATCCGCAGTACAAGCGGCCACGCCACGCCGTATCTGCTCTTGTCGCTTCTTATCCGTTGTATCCGTGTCCTCACCTGTCCTTCGACCGGACAGCCACTAAATCCCGGCATACCAGTCGTATCCAAGCTTCGTCCAGTAGTCGTCCGGCTTGTCATCCGTATAAGCGATCAGCCCGATCCGCTTGATCTGCTTGTATCCATACTTGATCGGCATGTGCAGGCGCATGGGCGCACCATGCCACTGCGCGAGCGGCCTGCTCGCCATCTGCGTCACCAGCGTACTCTGCGGATGCAGGCAGTCCTGCAGATGAAACCCGACGTAGTAATCCCCGTTCGGCGTCTCCATGTAGACGTACTTCGGCAGCTCGCCCTTCGCGTTTTTCGCTGGCGGATACGCCGCGATAAACTCGCGCAGCGGCACCCCCGCCCAGTGCACGATCTCGCTCCAACCCTCGATGCACTTGAACTGTGTCACCAACTCGCGCTGCCCGAGCCTGGTCACATCCTCCATCGTCAGCAGCAGACCCGGCGTCCCCGGGTCGAGCCCTGAATCGCTCTCGCCGGCCTCTTCCATCCCACGCGGCGGACGCCCGCTGTTATTTTCATCCGCCCCATTCGGTGCATCCGCAAACATCTTCGCAATCTTCGCGTCCGCGCCTCCGGCCCCCGAGCCAGCCGCCGCGCTCGCCTTGGCCTCGTCCTTCGGATTCACCTTCGTGTCATGCCCCTGGTACGCACCGTCCGCGGCCTTGTACCTGTACTCCCAGGCCGTCACGTCCTTCACAGACTGCGGCAAACCCTCCGCGCCATCGACTCCCACCACCTGCAGCCTGTAGCTTTCGGGCACCAGGTCCTGCTTCAGCCCATAGTTGCCGTTGATCCGCAGTTCACGCGACTTTGAAACCGGATACGTCGGCGCTAAACCACGCTCGTCAAAGACCCCGCGCGCAACCTTCGCATTGAAGTTGAGCGCCTCGCGCAGCGGCCCCGGGAGCATCTGGTTTGGTTTCGCCCGTGCAATCCACTCGTAGAACTCATATCCGCCGAGCGCCCCCAACCCGGCTACCAGGAAGCTGCGCCGCGTCCGCCGCGCACTCGCCTTCTTCACCTCTTCATCTGACGAGTAACTCTTCAAAACCTGCTCCGTTCCGCTTCGAGCGAAGGCTCGTCGCGCCGCCGCATCTCATAGCCGCTCACCATCGCACGAAAGTTGTTCCAGCCCGCCATGATCACCTGCCCAACGTGCACGAGGAAGAACGCACAGAAGCCAATCGTCAGCCAGAAGTGCAGCCAACGCGCCATCTCATACCCACCCAGCACCGACGTCAGCCAATGCGCCTCGGTCGGCTTATAGATCGCGAGCCCCGTCACCAGCGAACCCAGCCCCATCACGATCACGCTCGTATACGCGATCCTCTGCGCGCCGTTGTACTTGGTCTGCGGCGGCAATCCCTTGCGCAGGTGCAGGTCGACCAGCATCACCTGGATCGCCTCCACCAGCGACGTGCGTGTCGGCACCATGAACCTCCACTCCTTCGACCAAAGCAGGAATCCAACGTACGCGATCCCGTTCAGCGCAAAGAGCCACATGAAGAAGAAGTGATACCCCAGCCCCTGGGTCACGTGATACGGCACATCCAACCACCTGTAAAACCAATCCGGAAAAAACCGAAACACCGTCACCGGCCCCAACCCGAGCCGATACACACGATGCGGATGCTGATACGCATTATCCGAGTCGTTCCAGTAGATCAGCAGCCCGCTCCAGATCATCGTGAACAACACCGGGAAGTTGATCCAGTGCATCCAGCGAATCGCCAGCGGATGTTTCCGCTCAAGGACAAGCGATGGCTCGGCCACGACCATCATCTCGGCCAACGGCTCAACCTGAGGCTCAGCCTCGGCAATGGCGGCCACATCCGGAGTACCCACCAGCGGAATTGCCTCGCCGACAGCATGCGTCACCGCCTCGTCCGCCTCGAGCTCAGGCGCGGCCGGTGTTTCAGGCTCTTCAGCGGTTGCGTTCTCTGGAACTTCCTCGTGCATCGCGTGCTCTCTCCGACCAGCCAGCGTTGATGCTGCGCTACCCGGTAGACGAAACGCAAGTCAATTTCCCGCACGAAGATTCGAAAATCTTACCCTAGCCACACACTCAGTCCGCCAGCGCGGAGACAAGATGCGCATGAACGATAAACCGCATCGGTGCACTGCCCACGTAATAGAACGGATAGCAGGTGATCAGCGTGAGCTCCGGCCGCTCGCCGATGTCGAGCACCCGCACCTCGCTCGGCTTCACAATCTCTGTTGAATCCACCGCATAATGATACGTCCCGCTCTCACCCACCAGCCGGACATCCATGCCCTTCCTGATATCGCGCAGCGGCCGCAGAAACATATCGCGATGCCCTGCCAAACCCACCGTCCCGAGCCCGCCAGGCACAGCCGTTCCCGGAATATGCCCCACCCCGCGCTTCAAACTATCCGGATCATAGTTGGACAGGATCGGCACCTTCAGCTTAAGACCAGGAATCTCAAGCCGCCCCATCACCTTGCCGTCGCCCGCACGCTGCCCCTGAGTAACCACATCCTGTAGTGGCGGGCTCACAGGCCGCGTTGCCGCAGCGACCTTATCAATCCGCAGAGCCTCCCGCTTCGCAGCCCGGGTCTCCCCGAAGACGCCAAGCAGGTAGATCCCACAAGCAATCGCCACCGCAAAGAAGCACCGCTCAACAAGCCGGTACGATCTTCGCGGTGGCAGACGCTTCATGATCGAAAACCTCACAGACTCAAGCGCCGACGCATCATCAGGCAGCAACCGGTAAAGAACGATACCAACCCCGCAAGCCCGATCAACGGGAGCCCACTTGCCGTGTGCGGGAGCTCCGAGACAACCGGCTTCTGCCGCGGAGCTCTATAGGCTGCGCGAATGGGAGGCGGCGTTGGCGCGCTTACGCTGGCCGTTTCGTTCGATGGAGGCGTTGTCGCCCGCGGAGGCGTACTTCTCGCCTCCACACCCTGCTGCGCATCCGTTGGCTGGTAGTGTTTTGCGAGGACAGCCGGCGTCGCATCGCTCGGGCCCGTCTGGGTAATCGAAAGAAGCCACAGACTGACGATCCGGCGTTCGTCCGCCGACATCTTGTCCACCTTCGGCTTGCCCTCGGAGTCCGGATCGACCGCAACCACCGGTGCACCGTTGGCCTTCGCCAAAGCCACCGCAGTCTCCTTCGGATAGACGAACTCTAGAGCCCCATCGGCAAACCTGAATCCCCGCAGAGCCCCCGCACCATCCACACCCTTGTCCCAGGCAATCGGCCCCGGAGACCCCGCCGCGTTCTGTGCCGGAACCGCAAGGAACAGTTCATGATCCTTGCCCTTCGCTCCATCCACCTCGACCACAATCCGGTCTTCGAGGCGGTCCACCACGTGGATCGTGTACGGCCCCGGCTTCAGCACCTCACCCGGAACCCGCGTCTTTGCCGCTACATTGAAGTTGGCCGGAGTTCCTGCTCCGGGCAGCGATCCTTGACCCCATACACCTGTCGAAAGCGCCATGGCTAAGACGCCGAAAGCACCCATCCTCATTCGCATACGTTGGCCCTCGAAATGCTAAAAACGTAGGGAATGGGATGTTGTCCATCACACAAAAGATGTACTGGCCGGCGCCTCGAAGCCTATCTGTAGCCACCCGGCCGCGTCACCGCGTGCTCATCCTCGGAAACCTACCGCAACGTCACCTGCACCAGGTCGCCATCCTCATCGACAAACTCCACCTGCCGATTCGTCATAGTCACCCCCTCAAACACGGAGCGCCTGCCCCTGCTGCCCGGCGAAACGGCCGTCGCGGTCGCCTGGTCCGCATCCGTCATGCACGCCAGCCCTTGCACACATGTAAGCGCAACGGTCGGAAACCCGGCATGCCTATTCCAGTTCTGCACCAGGTAAAGCCTGCGCTTTCCTGCACTTGCATCCTGCAGCAGCACGTCGTTCGAGTAGTTGATCATCACCGCGACGCCACTCACCTTCACCCCGTCCCGCGTCACCGTCGCAAGCGGATCCCGCAGAAAAAGCCGCTGCCGATGCATCACCACGAACACGATCAACACCACTGTGAGGAGTGCCAGGATCTTCTTCATTGCTTCTTCCCTTCCTTCTCTTCGTGATACTCCTGCTCGGTATTGATCTCCCAAAGCGCGGCCTTGTCCACACGCCCACCGCACAAACCATCCACCACCGTCATCGCCGTCAGCATCGAGTGATCCTGGTTGTTGTACTTATGCATCCCGTTCCTGCCCACCAGGTAAAGGTTCTCAAACGAGTCCGTAAACTGCCGCAGCTCCTCAAACCGGTCGTAGGTCCCGAAGTACGCCGGATACGTCTTCGGCACGCGAACCACGTGCCCATCCGTCACCGCGCTAGCGTCAATAATCCCGATCTTCGCAACCTCGGCAATCGCAAACTGCTTCAGCGCCTCGTCTTCCATCTTCCAAAGATCATCCGTCTCGTAGCAGAAGTACTCCAGCCCAATCCATACCTTGGTCGGATCCTCGACCAGGTACGGGCTCCAGTTATTGAAGATCTGAAGCCGCCCCAGCAACACATCCGGTTCCTGCACGTAGATCCACGTATCCTTCAGCAATCCGCCATCCGGCTCGTGCACCTTCAGCCGATCACACAGCAGTCCGACCGTCACAAAGTCGCGATACTGCAGCCCCGCACTCACCTCGCGTACATTCGCCGGCACCGGCGCGTCGATCGCCTCAACCAGGTCTCGCATTGGCATCGTCGAGAGGAAATAATCACCATCAAACTTCGTCGTCTCACCCGCCTTGTTCTCCGCTTCCAGCCCCACCACGCGCTTGCCGGAGCACTCGATCTTTGTCACCTTCAGCCCCATGTGGATCTCGCCGCCCAACCGCACGATCTCCTCGGCGACATGCTCCCAGAGCTGCCCGGGGCCGAACTTCGGATACATGAACCGCTCGATCAGGCTCGTATCCGTGCCCTTCTGCGCGACATCCCCCGAACCCTTCGTTCGTCTGCCGAGCGCCTTTTTCAGAAAGTGCCTCACCGCCGTCGTCAGGCTCAGCCCCTTGATGCGCTGCGCACCCCACTCGGCCGAGATCTGTTCACACGGCGTCCCCCACACCTTCTCCGTATAGCTCTTGAAGAACGTCAGGTACAGCTCGCGCCCGAAGCGATTGATCAGAAAGTCCTCGAGACTCTTCTCCGGCGTAATCTGCCGCAGTCGCGACCCCATGTAGCTGATCCCAACCCGCACTGTCCGCGCTACGCCCAGGTTTCTCAACGTCGTACCCGTAAGCTTGATTGGGTAGTCGAAAAACTTCCGCAGGTAATAAATCCTGCTCTTCCGCGGACGAATCAGCATGATCAGGTCCGGATCGGGCGTCAGCTCCGGCGGCACCACCTCGACCACGGCCTCGACCGGCTCGCGCGACCCCTCATCCTCATCCAACTCATCCGAGGCCTTGTGGTGCGCCGCGGATTTTGGCCCCATCCCGCGCAACGGGGGCTCCTGTTCAAGGTGCGCCGGCACGGTCACAACCCGCGTCTGCCCATGATACGCAATCTCCTCGACCCCGTCGCCTGCGCTCAGATCCGGCGGCATCAGGTCCATCCACCACTGCATCACGCGGTCCGACTTCGAGAAAAACCGGTGCCCGCCGATATCCATCCGGTTGCCCTTGTACCGGATCGTGCGTGAGATCCCACCAATCTCCTGCGAGGCCTCAAGCAGAATCGGTTTGATATCCGTTCGCCGCAGCAACTCCAGCCCTGCGGTTAACCCAGCCGGTCCCGCCCCGATAATGATCGCCCGCTTGCTCAAAATCTCGTCTGTCTCGCCATCCATCCTCCTCTCGCAGCCGCAACCCGCAACCTGCGGTTCAGTCGGCCCGACGAGCAAGGATTCCTTATCCCACCTAAGAACGGTATCACCGGCGAAACGCAAAGCCCCGTCCAGCACTCCAGAACCAAAGGAACTCCCTCCATTAAACAGCAAGCGCCACCAGCGGAGACTCCGCCGGTGGCACTTCGCAGCCAGCTACCCGACGCTCGGCCTCGGCTGCACCGCAAACGTCAGCCCATCCTTGCCCGCATCCACGATCACACGATCCCCATGCAGCACCGTGCCATCCAGGATCTTCATCGCCAGCTTGTCCTGCACCATGCGCTGGATCGCCCGCTTCAACGGCCGCGCCCCATACGCCCGGTCGTAGCCCGCCTTGAAGATCGCCTTCCGCGCGCCCTCTGTCAGGTCGAGCGTGATCTTCCGGTCGGAAAGCAGGGCCTCCAGATCCTTCAGCCGTAGGTCAACAATATGCGCCAGTTGATCCTCCGCCAGCGGATGGAACACCACGATATCGTCCACGCGATTCAGAAACTCCGGCCTAAACTGCTGCCGCAGCGACTCCATCACGCGTACCTTCGCCTCTTCAAACCCCTCTTCACCCTGCGCCCACGCCGTCGTCAGCGCCTGCGCCCCAACGTTCGAGGTCATAATCAGCACCGTGTTCTTGAAGTCCACCGTCCGGCCCTTGGAGTCCGTCAAACGCCCGTCATCCAGCACCTGCAGCAGCACGTTGAACACATCTGGATGCGCCTTCTCAATCTCATCGAAGAGGATCACCGCATACGGCCGGCGACGTACCGCTTCCGTCAGCTGCCCGCCTTCGTCATACCCGACATACCCCGGGGGCGCCCCGATCAACCGAGCCACAGCATGCTTCTCCATGTACTCGGACATATCGATCCGCACCATCGCAGCCTCGTCGTCGAATAAAAACTCCGCCAGCGCTCTCGCCGTCTCGGTCTTTCCAACGCCCGTCGGCCCGAGGAAGATGAACGACCCAATCGGCCGCTTCGGATCGGACAAACCCGCTCTCGACCTGCGAATCGCATTCGCCACCGCCGAAAGCGCCTCATCCTGCCCGACAACCCGCTCGCGCAGACGATCCTCCATCTGCACCAATTTCTGTACCTCGCCTTCGAGCATCTTCGACACGGGAATCCCGGTCCAGCGCGAAACAATCTTCGCGATATCCTCCTCGTCGACCTCTTCCTTCAGCATTCGGCGCGAATCCCCGCCGGCTGCGTCAGCCGCCTGCGTCAGCGTGTGCAACTCGCTCTCCAGCCGCGGAATCTCGCCGTACTGAAGCTCCGCCGCCCGCTGCAGGTTGCCCTTGCGCGTCTCTTCGCCGGCCTCAAACCGCAGCCGCTCCAGCGTCTCCTTCAACTCCGCAATCTTGCCGATCGCGCCACGCTCCGTCTGCCAGCGCGCCCGCAGCCCGCTCGAAGTCTCCTGCACCTCGGCCAACTCGCGTTCGACCTCCTCCAGCCGCTCCTTCGAAGCCGAATCCGTCTCCCGCTTCAACGCCGCGCGCTCGATCTCAAGCGAGGTCGCCCTGCGCTCCAGGTCGTCGATCTCCACCGGCACCGACCCAATCTGGATCGCCAGCGCAGCCGCCGCCTCATCCACCAGGTCAATCGCCTTATCTGGCAGGAAACGGTCCGAGATATAGCGGTGCGACAACGTCGCCGCCGCCACAATCGCCGAATCCTTGATGCGAATCTTGTGGTGAGACTCGTACCGCTCCTTCAACCCACGCAGAATCGCTACGGTATCTTCAACATTCGGCTCGCCCACATAGACGATCTGGAACCGCCGCTCGAGCGCCGCATCCTTCTCGATGTACTTGCGATACTCATTCAGCGTCGTCGCCCCGATCGCACGCAGCCCGCCACGCGCCAGCGCCGGCTTCAGCATGTTCGAAGCATCCATCGCGCCCTCGGACGCACCCGCGCCCACCAGCGTATGCAGTTCGTCGATGAAGAGAATCACCTCGCCGTTCGACTCCTCGATCTCCTTGAGCACAGCCTTCAGCCGCTCCTCAAACTCCCCGCGGAACTTCGCCCCGGCGATCATGCTCGCCAGATCAAGCGCCACGACGCGCTTCTCCTTCAGACTCTCCGGCACATCGCCCGAGACAACGCGACGCGCCAGCCCCTCAACGATCGCCGTCTTCCCCACGCCCGGCTCGCCAATCAGCACAGGGTTGTTCTTCGTCCGGCGGCTCAACACCTGCACCACCCGCCGAATCTCCTCGTCTCGCCCGATCACCGGGTCAAGCTTGCCCCGCCGCGCCAGCTCCGTCAGATCCTTCGCGTACTTTTCGAGCGCCTGGAACTTGCCCTCGGGCGTCTGATCCGTCACGCGCGAAGACCCGCGAACCGCAGACAACGCCTTCAAAATCGAGTCATGCGTCGCGCCGAACGCCTTCAGCGCACCCTGCACCGCGCCATTGCGCTCCTCGGCCAGCGCCAGCAGCAGGTGCTCGGTCGAGACATACTCGTCCTTGAAGTTCTCCGCTTCCTTGAACGCCTGCTCCAGAACTTTGTTCAGTGCAGCCGACATCCCGGGCTGCGCGCCGCCCTGCACCTTCGGCAGCTTCTCAATGGCCGAGTTCAACCCGGTAAGCATCTGCTCCACCGGCACCCCCACCTTCTCGAGCACCGGCAGCACCACACCCTCGCGGTCTTCGAGCAGCGCCCGCATCAGGTGCACCGGCAGCACCTCCGGATTGCCATACTCCGCGGCCTGCGAGGCTGCGGCCTGCACCGCCTCCTGCGACTTGACCGTCAACTTTTCCCAACGAATAGCCATTGATCCTTACCTCTCCACACACACAGCGCGCAGCGGCCCAAAACCCCACGAAGTGGTCGCCGCCCGCGACAAGGGCGCACATGCCTTACCATTCCCTAAAACAAAACCGAGAGATCACGCCTGCGTGACCTCCCGGTTTCAGATCACCTACCAACGTCCTTACTTCGTGGCCCCTTCGACCTGCTTCGGTTGACTCTCCGTAGCACCGGAGCCCACTTCGATCTTCACCTGCCGCGGCTTGGCGGCTTCTTTCTTGGCAAGCTGAATCGCCAGAACCCCATTCTCGTACTTCGCCGACACCGAAGCTGTATCAACCGACACAGGCAGCGTAAAGCTCCGCACAAACGAGCCAAACCGCCGCTCAATCCGGTGGAAGTTCTCTTCCTTCTCCTCGGCCTCGAACTTCCGCTCACCCCGAACGGTCAGCGTCTGGTTCTCCAGCCGCACATCGATATCGTCCTGCTTAATGCCCGGAACCTCGAGCTTCAGCACCAGCTTCTGCTCATCCTCGTAGATATCGACCGCCGGAACAAAGTTCCCCAGCGCAAGTGACTCCTGCGAGCCGGCCTCCGGCCGCGCAAAATCACTGAAGATCGAGTTCAAACGGTTCTGCAACACCGCAACACCGCCACATCGCTCATCGCGGTACGGAACGGAACAAATCGAGTCATCGTGGTCATAGCACTCTCCTTATCACTTCCTCAATGGTCTGCGAGGGGAAGCCCCTCACGCACATTATGACGCAAGTCTGCCAAAAAGGTTGCATAAAAGGTGATTGAAATACGCTCATATTTAGAGGTGGAACTCGCCAGCCAATAGCAAAGGGGCCTGCCCATACTCGGCAGGCCCTTCAAGGTCATAAATTGCAGATTATATGCAGCTTACCGGCGGTGCATCTCAACCCGCGGTCCAACCGGGCGGACCCAGGGGCGCGGATAGGGGTGAATGTAGGTGACGCGGTTTCCCCAGACACGCTCCCAGGGGTGTCCACCGATGACGATGGTATGCGCGGGCCAGAAGAATGCTGGACCGGTCCACCAGCCCCATGTCCCGAACGTGGCGGAGATCGTCACCGCGGGTCCGAACCGGATGGCTGTGCCGACCACGAAACCGGGCCGTGGGTGGGCGAAGACGACGACCGGGTCATAGTAAGGGACGTAGAACAGACCGGGGGTCAGCGGCAGGATTTCAATGTAGCCGCCCGTATCGATCACGTTCACATAACCATTCGGAACCAGGTAGCCATAGTTCCGTGCCTCGCGGCGCATCCTTTGCACAGCGTCCATCACTTCGGGGCGTTGGGTAAGGACGGCGTTGCCGAGCTGCTCGGTCCATGCTGGATCACGCGCCATCATGTCGAGCACGGAGGGAAACGGTAGAAGCCCCAATACGCTCGGGTCCCACGCGAGGTGATCGTCCTGGATGGCGTGAGCCAGCGCGTCTCCCGTGAGATAGGTATGCTGGTCGGCCCACGTTGCGGCCTCGGGAATTTCGCCCCAGAACGTCGACGCGGTCAGTGTTTGGGCAAGTAATGGATCAGGGTACAGAGCAATCCGCGAGACCAGCTGATCCAGTTGCGGTGGACTCAACGGTACCGCCTGCGCCAACGCAATGGGGGAAACTCCCAAAATGAGAAGCACGTATGGCAGGAGCTTCTTGAGCCAGCCTAATGGGTTTACTTGAGTTGCGGAGTATTTCAAATGATTCAATTTCGACAGTGCATTCATGGCCTGTCACCTCCATGAAGAATTCAACTTCCGCCGAAATCTGACACACGAGATAAGCAAAAGTTTCGCTGCGGAAACTTTTCAAAGTGACGCTCGTGAAGGAGAGTCTTTCGTTGCCGACGATATCTGTCGTAGTGTCATGAGCCAGCCTAATGCTCCTTAGGTGACGCCTCGGAGCCAACCTGATTGCAACTGCTTTACGGCCTTAACAAAACACGACTTCGCTAGAGCTCACTGCTTCATCAGAGCTTTACTGCTTCATCAGAGTTTCGTTGCTCAATCAGAGCTTCACTAATTGATGTGCTTCGTCCGGCGGCTCATGAAGTCCATCAGGAGGTAGTTGCCGAGGGTTTCGGGCGTGGTGAAGTAGGCCTTGCCGCGGCACATGGCGCTGACCTGCTGCACGAACTGCACCAGAGCGTAGTCCTGGGCTAGCATGAAGGTGTTGATCATGATGCCGGAGCGCTTGCAGCGGCCGACCTCTTCGAGGGTCTCGGAGATGACCAGGGGGTCAAGGCCGAAGGCGTTCTTATAGATGCGGCCGTCTTCGAGGGTGAGCGCCGAGGGCTTGCCGTCGGTGATCATGACGATCTGCTTCATGTCCTTGCCGGAGCCGCGCAGGATGCGCTGAGCTACTCTCAGTCCCTCACGAGTATTCGTGTAGTGCGGGCCTACCTTGACGCGCGGCAGCTGCGAGATGGGGATCTCCTCGGCGGAGTCGTGGAAGAGGACCAGCGAGAGCGAGTCGCCGGGGAACTGGGTGCGGATGAGGTGGGCGAGGGCCATGGCCACGCGCTTGGCCGGGGTGAAGCGGTCTTCGCCGTAGAGGATCATGGAGTGCGAGCAGTCGAGCAGCACGACGGTGGCGCAGGAGCTCTGGTAGTCGGACTGCTGGACATGGAGGTCGGAGTACTCGAGGTTGAGGATGCCTGAGCCATCGGGCGCGCCTTCGCGAGCGAAGACGTTGCCGAGCGTGGTGGTGATGTCGAGGTTCAGCGTGTCGCCGAACTCGTAGGGCTTGGAGCTGCCGTTGGTCTCGACGCCGGCGGCTTCGTGGCGCGTGTCGTGGCGGCCGAGTGAGCTTTTGCCCAGCGGGCCGAGGAGGTCGCGCAGGGCCTTGTAGCCGAGGAAGTCCATGGCCTTGTCGGTGACTTCGAAGCGGGTCTCGCCCTCGCCGTCGCCCTGTTCGCCCTGGCCCTCGGAGGGCTGTTCGGCGTTGAGGTATTGCTCGGCCTTCATGCGCTGGATGATCTTGTCGATGAGTTCTTCGACCTGGGGCTCTTCCATCTCCTCGTACTTCTGCTGGCCGTCCTCGTCGAGCAGCTCGCCGGAGTCGAGCGCCTGGCGGATGGCCTCGCGGAGGCTCTCCATGGAGTCGTCCATGTTGGCGTAGGGGGAGAAGGGATCGTAGAAGCCGGAGTCGAGGAGGAAGTCTCCGAGCTGGGAAAGCAGGTCGTCGAGGTCGAAGCTCGTGGAGAGATCGCCGGTGAACTTCGTATAGCGGGTGAGTTTCATCGGGGCCGGCTCCTGGGTTCCGTTCGTTCCATTGTAGATTCGCGGGGGCGGGATGGGGATTCAGGAGGGTGGGCACCAACCGGGGGCCGGTTTTCCGTTGTCCCTTGTGTCATCCCGAGCGAAGTCGAGGGATCTGCTGTCTTCCGATGCCGGCAAGGAAGCAGGTTTCTCCACTACGCGGGACGATGAAGCTGCCCCGCTCCGGTCGAAATGACACTTCTTTGGGTGGTGCGGACTCTGTCGATGCAAGCGAAGGCCTGAGAAAGTGCGAAGCGTCATTTTCCGTTTCCTCGCTCGATACCTGCGGCAAACTCGCGGGCCTCGGGGCGCATCCCGCCTGCTATGTTCAATTCTGGCGATTCTTCCGCGGCCTGGCTCTGGGCTCAGCGGGCATGAAGATTGGAACCAAGCGCGGCTCGACCGCTGCGGTGCTGGAGGCGCCGGAGGATGGGTATTCCTCTGGCGATGCCTACTCACGCCCGGCGCCTGCCGGCTCGCTGCGGCGCGGCTACGACGCCGAGGACGATGATGCACGTTTGGCGGCGGAGGAGCGCGCTGCGCCTTCGCGCCGTTCCAGCGGAGCAAAGGGATCCAGAGGGTCGAAGGGGTTGCGGGTTCGCTTTCGCGGCCTGCCCAAGACGTTTGGCGGCCGTCTGGTTGCGGGTGGGGCTCTGGTCCTGGTGCTGGGGACGCTCGGGGCGGTCGGCCTGGTGGTGCGGCAGTATCTCGTTCATAACGATCGCTTTCTGCTAGCTGGTTCGGACGAGATCGAGATCCTGGGAAACCATCAACTGACGCGGGCGCAGGCGCTCAGCGTCTTCGCGAACGACCTTGATCGCAACATCTTCCACATGTCCCTGGCTGAGCGCGAGGCCGACCTGGAGCGCCTGCCCTGGGTGCAGCACGCGACCGTGATGCGGCTGCTGCCCAACCACCTGCGAGTGTCGGTGGTGGAGCGGACGCCGGTGGCGTTTGTGCGGCAGGGGTCGCAGATCGGGCTGGTCGATGCTACGGGCATCCTGCTGGATATGCCGGGCGACGCGGCGGGCGACCCGCAATACTCGTTCCCGGTGCTGACCGGGATCAGCGCGGCCGATCCGCTTTCCACGCGCAAGGCGCGGATGGAGCTGTACTCGGCGTTTATGAAGGCGATGGCGGTGGGCGGCGAGCAGGTGACCGACAACCTGAGCGAGGTCGACGTGACGGACCCGGAGGATGTGAAGGCGGTGGTCGCGCGCGACGGGTCGGACATCCTGGTGCACTTTGGGGATGAGAACTTCCTGGAGCGTTACCAGACCTTCGAGCAGCACCTGCCGGAGTGGCGGCAGGCGTATCCGAAGCTGGTCTCGGCGGACATGCGGTACTACAGCCAGATCGTGTTGAACTCGGGCACGGCGGCTGCGCCGGCTGCGGTTACGGCTACCGGACCCAGCGCGGCGGAGGCTGCCGCGGCGGCGTTGGCAGCGAGTGGGGCTGCCGTTGCGCCGAAGGCCGTAGCTGTGCCGAAGCCTGCAGCCGCACTAAAGAAGCCCGCGGGACCTGCGCTCGCAGCGAAAACGGGTACATCGCCAGCAAGGCCCAACGCTTCCTCAGCGAAGCCCAGCGCTTTCATCGCTAAGCCGCAGGGCCCCGCAGTGAAGAAAAAGATTGCAGGGGCGCATCCAGCGATGCTCGCCAAAACAGCACATCCGATTAAGAAGACGCCGGTTGTCGCGCACCCCGTTGTGCATCCAAGACCGAAGGCAGCTCATCCTGCAGGAGGGTCCCAGCGATGAACGGCAAGGGCGACAACCTGATTACCGTGCTGGACGTCGGCAGCTCGAAGACTACCGTGTTGGTGGCGGAGCTGCTGGACGGCGTGCTGCGCTATCGCGGCCACGGAATTGAGAACTCGCGCGGGATGCGGCGGGGCGTGATCTCGGACCTGGGCCCGGCGGCGGATGTCGTGAACCTGGCGGCGCTGGCGGCGGAGAAGACCTGCAAGGCTCCGATCGAGTCGGCGGTGGTGGGCATTGGCGGGCCGCACATTCGGGGCATGAACTCGCAGGGCGGCATCAGCATGGGAAGCCGGATGAAGGAGATCACGCGGGAGGATGTGCGCTCGGCGATTGACCGCGCGCGGTCGATTGGCCTCGCGCCGGACCGCGAGGTGCTGCACCTGCTGCCGCAGCAGTTTCTGCTCGACGACCAGGCGGCGATCCATGATCCCATCGGCATGGTGGGGAACCGGCTGGAGGTCTGCCTGCACCTGACGACGTGCTCTGGCTCGGCGCTGCAGAATGTGGTGACCTGCGCGAACAAGGCGGGGCTTGAGGTGGTCGACACCATCTACGAGGGCATCGCGTCGGCGGAGGCTGTGCTTTCGGCGGATGAGCGCGAGCTGGGCGTCTGCCTGGTGGACATTGGTGCGGCTTCGACCGAGCTGATCGTGTACTTCGAAGGCGCGGTGGCGCATACGGCGGTGCTGCCGATCGGCGGCGATCACTTTACGAATGACCTTGCGGTGGGCCTGCACATCAGCGTGCAGGAGGCTGAGCACCTGAAGCGGACCTTCGGCAATGCGGTGGTGACGAGCGTGCCGCAGTTGAATGAGCTTGAGGTGGGCGGCGATCTTTCGACCGGTGGCGGTCCGGCGCGCATGGTGCGCCAGCGCTACCTCGCGGAGATCCTGGAGCCGCGTGCTCTGGAGCTGCTGCGCATGCTGCGCGACAACCTGCGCAATGGCGGTGTGCTCGAAGCCATGGGAGCGGGCTGTGTCTTTACCGGTGGTGGATCGAACCTTGCTGGGCTGCTGGACCACGCGGAGAGCCTGCTGCGCGTGCCTGCGCGCATTGGCTATCCCGTGCCGCTGAGCCGCATGCCGCCGGAGCTGGCCAAGCCGGAGTTCTCGTCGGCGATTGGGATGCTGCTGTATACGCATCGCACGCAGGTTCGCAAGGCCAGCGAAGAGCAGGGGCTCAAGCAGAAGCTGAAGGCAATCTTTGCGGGGACGTACTAGGAGCAGCGCGTTGCGTTAGCCGCTGCGCGGGTGGCGGCTTCGCCGTTGGCGCTTCGCGGTAGGAATTTGTTTGGCGTCGAACCGCATCGGCAGAAACTGGAGAAAATCCGTGTCTGAGCCAGCGGTCAGCAGGTTCTTTCGACTTCGCTGAGGATGAGAAATTCCCATAAGGCTCATGCTTTCGCTCGATCTATCTCGATCTATATCGAGGCGGCGTAGATTGATACGGTCTAGTTTGTGGGTGAGAGGCTCATCACGTTGATGTTGGCGAGGCCGTGGACCCAGCGGGCGGGGCGGGCGTCGACGGAGTTGATGAGCTGGATGACGCCGCCTTCGGTGTCGGGCAGCATGTCGCCCTTCATGACGGCGACGATGACCTGGCCGGTGGAGAACATGGGCTCGACCTCGGCGGCGGAGTAGAGGACGAAGTAGTGGTCCGTGCCGGTGGCGACGATGGATGAGTGCAGGATGAGGGGCTGGGTCTCGCGCGAGGCTTTGAGACCGGCGGCGGCGAGGACATCGGAGAGCAGCGGTCCGGTGTAGCTCTCGTCGATGCCGCCGCGGTGCTCGTTCTTGACGTGCACGGTGACGGGCTTCATCTTCATCAGGTCTTCGACGGAGAAGGTGGTGGTGTGGCCCTCGAAGGTGACGGTGAGGGACTTCGAGGCGGGCACAGGCGGCTTCATGGGCATCGCGTCGTCGCCGTGCTGGGGGGACGTGGCGGCCTGGCCGACGGGCTGGGCGGCGAGGGTCAGGGCGCCGAGGAAGAAGGTGGCGGCGAGGGCGCGAAGCTTCATGCGGCTAGGGTACTCCGAGGCGAGCAGAGCTTTCTTCATGGAGCCGAGTATAGCGCTGGCTTATACTGTTTCCATGTCCATTGTCCGCAACATTGCCGCGATCGCGCAGGGGATGAGCATTACGCTTCGCGAGGGCTTTCAGCCGACCGAGGTCGAGAACTACCCCGACGGTAAGGGCCCGCTGCGCGGCGCCAAGCTGCAGGAGCGTTTCCGCGGTAAGCACCAGCTGCAGCGCGATGAGAACGGCCTGGAGAAGTGCGTGGCGTGCTTCCTGTGCGCCGCGGCGTGTCCGGCCAACTGCATCTACATCGAGGCCGCGGACAACACCGAAGAGAAGCGCATCAGCTCGGCCGAGCGCTATGCGCAGGTCTACAACATCGACTACAACCGGTGCATCTTCTGCGGCTATTGCGTGGAGGCTTGTCCTACCGATGCGATCACGCATGGGCATGGGTTCGAGCTGGCCAGCCTGAATGCGACCGGCATGGTGATGCGCAAGGAAGACCTGCTGGTGCCTGTTTCGGCTGGTCTTCCGGGTTCGGACAAAGAGCAGGCGGAAGTGCTCGCGTAAGGACAGGGCCAAGGGTTCAGGGCCAAGGGTCCAGTACGACTGACGGCGAGCCTTGTGCTCGCCGTTTTCCTTGTGGCTAGCGTGAAGAATGGAAGAGGAGAGATGCTATGCGTCGAGTGATCACGGCGGTTGTTCTTGCAGGAGCGATGGGCGCGGTGGCGATGCACGGTGGGTCGCAGGCTCCGGCGGCGGCGAACTCCGCAACCGTGCCTCCGGGCTATATTGCTACGGTGCGGAAGCTGGAGCATGGCAAGGCTCCGCGGATGACGTGGCAGCTGGTGAGTGAGGCGAACGGTGAGCGGACGTTCGCGGTGATCTTTCTTACTGGCGATGAGTTGCTTGCGGGCATCACCGAGTTTGCGGAGCAGCAGCACATCGCCGCGGCGCGGATCACGGGGATCGGCGCGATCAGTCATGCGACGCTGGGCTGGCTCGACCTCGAGAAGAAGGCGTACAAGCCGATCGTGGTGAACGACCAGGTTGAGGTGACGTCGATGGTGGGGGATATTGCGGAACTGAACGGCAAGCCGAGTGTGCATCTTCACCTCACCGTCGCGCATCAGGATGGGTCGGTGACGGGAGGGCATCTGATCGAGGCCTTCACGAAGCCGACGCTCGAGGTGCTGGTGACGGAGTATCCCAAGGGGCTGCACAAGGAGT
Organism: Bryocella sp.; assembly: GCF_058498515.1. Lineage (NCBI taxonomy): Bacteria > Pseudomonadati > Acidobacteriota > Terriglobia > Terriglobales > Acidobacteriaceae > Bryocella > Bryocella sp. Next base: position 6,853 of record NZ_JBMHYI010000009.1, on the reverse strand, counting down.
TCGACCCCGAGGCTGGGATGACGCTGATACGACCGAAGAACTAGGGCTCGGGGGTCAGGGCCCAGGGGTGAGCGTTTTCTGAGTCACATCGTGCGCACCCTCATCTCTCCGAGATATGGGTGCCCAGGTGGTTTGCTGTAGAGGTGCGAGGTATCGAGGACGCCCGCTACGCGGGCTGGAGCCAGGAATGAGTGGGGGCTTCGATCTGAGCGAGACATGGGTACCCGGACCCGGCACGATAAGCTGAAAGGATGGGCATTGCGATGAAGAGACAGGCGAAGCACCCGCTCGAGAAGTTGATGGAAGAGCGCATCGTGATCATCGATGGCGCGATGGGCACGACGATTCGCACCTATGGCATGACCGAGGCCGACATCCGCGGTGAGCGGTTCCGCCACGCGCCGAAGGACATGCTGAACAACGGCGATATCTTCTCGCTGACGCAGCCGGAGATGATTGGCGATATCCATCGGCGCTTTCTCGAGGCCGGTGCGGACATCATCGAGACGAATACGTTTGGAGCGACGACGATCTCGCAGAGCGAGTTCTTCGTCGACGACCCGCGTGAGCATGGTGGCCGCAAGGATCCTGAGTTCTATCAGAAGATCATCGAGGATAAGGCGCTGGGCGACCTGGCGTGGGAGATCAACGAGACGAGTGCGCGGCAGTGCCGGGAATGGGCGGATCGCGTGGGCAATGACACGGGGCGGCAGCGGTTTGTGGCTGGGGCCATTGGGCCGCTGACGGTGTCGCTGTCGAACTCGCCGGATGCGGATGATCCGGGGTTTCGCGTGGTGACATTTGACCAGGTGAAGTATGCGTACAAGCAGGAGGTGCGGGCGCTGATTGCTGGCGGCGTCGACACGCTGCTGGTGGAGACGATCTTTGATTCGCTGAATGCGAAGGCGGCGCTGGTGGCGATTCGTGAGGTGTTCGAAGAGGATGGCCTTACTGCCGCTGGGAAAGAGTTGCCGATCCAGATCAGCGCGGCGGTGGGACGTGGCGGCGAGACGATGATCTCTGCGCAGACTGTCGAGGCGATGTGGACGGCAGTGGCGCAGGCGCGGCCGATGTCGGTGGGGCTGAACTGCTCGCTGGGGCCGGACCTGATGCATCCGTTTCTCGCCGAGCTGGCGGCGAAGGCCGGGGCTGCGGTGAGCTGCTATCCGAATGCGGGGTTGCCGAATCCGCTGGCGCCTACGGGCTTCGATCTGCTGCCTGAGGACATGGGGCGGTTGCTGGGCGAGTTTGGGCGCGAGGGCATCGTGAACATTGCCGGCGGATGCTGTGGCAATACTCCGGACCATATTGCGGCGATTGCGAAGGCGTTGGAGGGTGTGGCTCCGCGGCGGTATGGGGCGGCGTTGATTGAGGTGGCGGCTTGAGGGAAGACGAACAGCAGATCCCCTACGGGGATGACAACCAGAAAGACAACGGCAATGGCAGCGACGTAGCGACCGCGATCAAGCCGTTGCGGCTTTCGGGGTCGCAGCCGTTCGTGCAGCAGCTGGGCGTCTACATGATGATCGGCGAGCGGACGAACGTTGCGGGCTCGCCGAAGTTTGCGAAGCTGATCAAGGAAGGCAAGTACGAAGAGGCTGTCAGCGTTGCGGTGCAGCAGGTGGAGAACGGGGCGAACGTCATCGACATCTGCATGGATGAGGGCATGATCGACGGCGTGGCCGCGATGACGCGCTTCCTGCAGCTGCTGGCGAGCGAGCCGGATGTGGCGAAGGTTCCGTTCATGGTGGACTCCTCGAAGTGGGAGGTCATCGAGGCCGGGCTGAAGTGCATTCAGGGCAAGGGCATCGTCAACTCGATCTCGCTGAAGGAAGGCGAGGAGAAGTTTCGCGCGAATGCTCGCGCGGTGCTGAAGTATGGTGCGGCGGTGGTGGTGATGGCGTTCGACGAGCAGGGCCAGGCTGCCACGTACGAGGACAAGATCCGCATCTGCGAGCGGGCGTATCGCATCCTCGTGGATGAGATTGGATTTCCGCCGGAAGACATCATCTTCGATCCGAACATCCTGACCGTGGCGACGGGGATGGAGGAGCACAACAACTACGCGGTGGACTTCATCAACGCGACGCGTTGGATCAAGCAGAACCTGCCGCATGCGAAGGTGTCGGGCGGTGTCTCGAACATCAGCTTCAGCTTCCGCGGCAACAATAAAGTGCGCGAGGCGATGCACTCGGCGTTCCTCTTCCATGCCATCGGTGCGGGCATGGATATGGGCATCGTCAATGCGGGCATGCTCGAGGTGTATGAGGAGATCGATCCTGAGCTGAAGGTGCTGGTTGAGGATGTGCTGCTCAATCGACGCCCCGATGCGACGGAGAAGCTGGTCGACTTTGGCGAGGCGCTGAAGGCCGAAGAGCAGGGCCAAGGGTCGAGGGCCAAGGGCCAAGCGAAGGACGAAGCGTGGCGAAGTGGGACGGTTGAGGAGCGGTTGAGCCATGCGCTGGTGAAGGGCATCGACGCGTACATCGAGCTGGATACGGAAGAGGCTCGCGCGAAGCTGGGGCGGCCGCTGCTGGTGATTGAAGGACCGTTGATGGCGGGCATGGGTGTGGTGGGCGATCTGTTCGGCGCGGGAAAGATGTTTCTTCCGCAGGTGGTGAAGAGCGCGCGGGTGATGAAGAAGGCGGTCGCGTATCTGTTTCCGTTCATGGAGGCGGAGAAGGCCGCGATGATTGCGGCGGGCGAAGAGGTTAAAGCGCAGGGCAAGATTGTGCTGGCGACGGTGAAGGGCGATGTGCATGACATCGGCAAGAACATTGTGGGCGTGGTGCTGGCGTGCAATAACTACGAAGTGATCGACATGGGCGTGATGGTTCCCGCGGAGAAGATCCTCGCGCGCGCGAAGGAAGTTCGCGCGGACATCATTGGGTTGAGCGGCCTCATTACGCCGTCGCTGGATGAGATGGTGCATGTGGCGAGGGAGATGGAGCGGCAGGGCTTTAAGCTTCCTCTGCTGATTGGTGGCGCGACGACGAGCCGGGCGCATACGGCGATTAAGATTGCGCCGCATTATTCGCAGCCGGTGGTGCATGTGCTGGATGCGAGCCGTGCTGTGCCGGTAACGACGAGCCTGTTGAGCGAAGATGGGCGCAGCGACTTCGAGGCGTCGCATCGTGCGGATTATGAAGCGATCAGGACGTCGCACTCTGCGCCGAACGCGAAGGCGTTGCCGCTGGCCCAGGCACGGGCGCGGCGGACGAAGATCGAGTGGCGTGACGAGGATATTGCGAAGCCGGAGTTCTTCGGCGTGCACACGTTGGAGGATTTTCCGCTCTCGACGCTGCAGGAGTTTATCGACTGGTCGCCGTTCTTCCACACGTGGGGGATGAAGGGGATCTATCCGCGCATTTTGAAGGCGGAGAAGCCGGAGCAGGAGGAGCAGGCGAAGCATGCTCGCGCACTGTTCGAGGATGGCAAGGCGATGCTCAAGCGCATCGTCGAGGGCAAGTTGATTACAGCGCGTGGGGTGTATGGATTCTTCCGCGCGAACGCGGTGGGGGATGACATTGCGCTGTACGCGGACGAGGCTCGCAGCAAAGAGATTGCGCGGCTGCATGGATTGCGGCAGCAGGTGCATCGCGAAGGCTCGGAGCCGTGCCGCAATATCGCGGACTTTGTTGCTCCGGTCGAGACAGGGCTTGCGGACAGTATTGGTGCATTTGCGGTGACGAGCGGCATTGGGTTGGGCGAGGTGGTGGAGCGGTTCAAGGCGGCGAACGATGATTACTCGGCGATCATGGCGGAGGCGATTGCGGATCGTCTGGCCGAGGCGTTTGCGGAGTGCCTGCACAAGCGGGCGCGCGATCAGTGGGGCTATGGGCTGACGGAGAACCTGACGCCGGAACTACTGATCCAGGAGGGCTATCGCGGGATTCGTCCGGCGCCGGGGTATCCGGCTTGTCCTGACCATACGGAGAAGGGCACGATCTGGAAGCTGCTGGATGTGGAGAAGGCCACGGGCATGCGGCTGACGGAGAACTTCGCGATGTGGCCGGGATCGAGCGTGAGTGGGCTGTACTTTGCGCATCCGGCGTCGCGGTACTTTGCGCTGGGAAAGATCGATCGCGACCAGGTGGAAGATTATGCGGCTCGCAAGGGGATGAGCGTGGACGAGGTCGAGCGGTGGCTGGGGCCGAATTTGAATTACGACACGGCAGCACGCAGCTAATCTGTAGGTTTCGATAGCGCAGTTGCGCCCATTGATGTTCGAGGCTTGAGGGTTGCGTACAATCCTTCTCATTCGCAGAGCAAGGTGGGTCGACGGGATGAGAAGGATGTGGCTGCGCCTAGGTAACGCGCTGGCGGCGGTGATTGCGGCAGGGCTGTTGGGATGCGGGTCGGACATCAAGTTTCCTGCGCCGGCGCTCGCGACGCCTCTCGAGGGTAACTGGAATCTTGTGGGCGACGGTCTTAGCGGCGGTACGCCCGCTATTTCTTTCGCGTTGTCCATCAACGGCACTGCGGTCCACGGATACGGCCTAGTCTCTTTTAGTTGCACTCCAGCTGTGGGTTTGTTTGGTACGGGGGGTGGGTCATTCGACGTGGACGGGACGGTCGCGGCGGATGGAAGTTTCGATCTGCAGGTGCCTTCTCCGCTTCAGGGGCCTAACGGAGAGGCTGTGGAGATTCGTGGCCACGTCCCTACCTGGGGGAGTTCTGGATGGCAGGGGAGCTACTCGCTGATGAAGCCGGCCTCGTCTGCCGCTTGTGGGATGACGGCAAGTGGGAGCTTTACCGCGACGAGGATGGGACCGCTGAATGCTACCTACGTGGGAACGCTGGGGCAGACGAACGGCCTCACGGGATCGGCGAGCGTCACGATGCGTGTGGTCGAGGGTAAGACAGCGGTGTATCAGCACGCCACCGAACCGGGGTACTACCTCCCGCTTAGCGGCGAGTTGCAGGTCAGCGGGATTTCCTGTTTCAGTTCTGGAGCCATGCAGAGCAACCCGAATAGCCAGATCGGGGGCTACCTGGAGGTGTCCACGTTCACCATGAACGATGGCTCGGAGGTCCTGCTCAACGGCAGCTTTGTACACTCCGACGAGTCAACGTTGCAGCATGTGTCTATGGTGGTTCCTTCCGGACCCTGCGCCGGGGCGTACGGCGGGACGCTGCAACGGCAGTAGACCTTCGCGTACTCTTGGGAGAGTTTCCGAGTGTGGCGAGGTCTATGGTTTCGATGCGTTCGTTGGTGTGGGGTGCCGCGGTGGTTCTGCCGGCATGTTTATCTCTGGGGCAGCAGCCGAAGTTGCCGGCGCAGGATCGTGAGCTTTCGCGGGCGATGCTGGCTGAGGTGATCGGGATCAACTCGCAGGATTCGAATGGCAGCGTGACAGCGGTGGCGCAGGTGCTGCATGCGCGGTTTGCGTCGGCGGGGTTTGCGGATGGGGATCTCATCCTCGCCGGGCCGAATGATCGCAAGCAGAATCTGGTGGTGCGCTATGCGGGCAGCGATGCTTCGTTGAAGCCGGTGCTGATCATTGGACACATCGACGTGGTGGAGGCGCGGCGCGAGGACTGGACGACCGATCCGTACACGCTGGTCGAGAAGGATGGTTTCTTCTACGGGCGTGGGACGCAGGACATGAAGTCGGGCGATGTGGATGTAGCGGCGAGTTTAATCCGCTTGAAGCGCGAGGGATGGACGCCGAAGCGGACGATCGTTGCGGCGTTCACGGCGGATGAAGAGGGTGGCAAGTCCAATGGTGTGGACTGGCTGCTGAAGAACAGGCCTGAGCTGATGCGCGCGGAGTATGTGCTGAACCCGGATGCGGGTGGCGTGGAGCTGCGCGATGGGCATGCGACGGAGATGGACGTCGAGGCGACGGAGAAGACGTATGCGGACTTCCGCATCACGGCGCGGAATCGCGGCGGGCATAGCTCGCAGCCGCGGCCAGACAATGCGATCTATGAACTGACGCATGCGCTGAACAAACTGGAGGCGACGCCGTTTCCGATTGAGCTGAACCCGGTGACGCGGGAGCAGCTCCAGCAGACGGCGAAGATTGCGTCGCCCGCGCGGGCGGCGAGCATTCGCGGGGTGCTGGCGCAGCCGATGCGGTTCGGTGCGGTGAAGGCGTTTACGGCTGACCCGCAGGACAATGCGCTGCTGCGAACGACGTGCGTGGCGACGATGCTCGAAGGCGGGGATGCGCCCAACGCGCTGCCGCAGATGGCGCGGGCGAACGTGAACTGCAGGATTCTGCCGGGGCATTCGCAGGAGGATGTGCGGCTGGAGCTGATCAAGCTGTTTGCTGATGCGAAGCTGACCGTGGAGTACATGTCGGATGGTGGCGAGATCTCGGCGAAGGCTCCGGGGCGGAGCAGTCTGCCTCCTCCGGCTCCGCGCGAGGATGTGTTTGGGCCTCTGCGGGCGGTGACGCAGCAGATGTGGCCGGGGATTCCGGTGATCCCGGTGATGAGCGCGGGCGCGAGCGATTCGATCTACACGATGCAGGCGGGGTTGCCGAGTTATGGCGTGGGCGGTGTGGGGATCGACTTCGATGACGACCGCGCGCATGGGCGGGATGAGCGGATTCGGGTGGAGGCGTTTTATCAGAGCGTGGAGTTTTATTACCTGTTCCTGAAGGCGGTGGATTGATGAGGCTTTATTGTCCCCATCGGCCTTGGCCAACCAGATGCAAAATGTCAGTGCGCCTTAGTTTGCTCGGCCTGCGCTGGTTTTCTATCCAACTCTTCCACGACCTTCTTTAGTCTCCATCACCCGGTCTAAACCCACCGCCTTTAGGCGGTGTGCTTTCAGCGTCTTGCTGGATACTGGAAGAGATGGTGGAGTATCGCAAGAACGCGCATTCCGTGTGGGACATCA